>JBEIUK010000337.1:0-1742 GCA_040374415.1 Gemmatimonadaceae bacterium
GTGCTCAAGCGGATGCGCTGCGACCGCTTTGACGATCTCGTGGCGTCGAACGCGCTGTTGCGACCGGGTCCGCTGGATGCCGGGATGCACAACGTGTACATCCGGCGGAAGCGTGGCGAAGAGCCCACGGTGTATGCGCTGCCGGAGCTCGAGCCAATTCTCTCCAACACCTATGGCGTGATCACCTATCAGGAACAGGTGATGCGTATTGCCCAGGTGCTGGCCGGCATTTCGCTCGCCGAAGCCGACGTGCTTCGGAAGGCGGTGGGCAAGAAGGATGCTGAGCTCATTAAGAAAGAGCTTGGCAAGTTCGTGGAAAAGGCGGTCGCTCGCGGCTATGACCCCAAAGTCATTGACGAGCTCTCGGGGCAGATCGAGACCTTCGGGCGCTATGGCTTCAACAAGTGTCTGGTCGGCGACACGGAGATCTATGATCCCGCATCCGGACAGCTGGTCCGCATTGCTGATGTGTGCCATGGGGCTGCCCAACTCCAACAGGTGGCGACGTGCGAGGTCCGTACGTTACGTCTTGCCGCTGGTCAGGTTGTGGATGTGGTGGCCAATGGGGTCAAACCGGTCTTCCGTTTGGAGACGGAGTCCGGTCGCGAGATCATTGCCACGGGCAATCACCCCTTCCTCCTGGCAGACGGCTGGCATACGCTGGAGACGCTGTCGGTCGGCACGCATATCGCCGTACCGCGCTCACTGCCCACCGGCCCGCGAACCGCATGGCCGGACCACGAGGTGATTGCCCTTGGGCATCTCCTCGCTGAAGGGAATATGGGGCACCCCTCCGGCGTGTATTACTACAATCAGGACGAAGCGGCCGTCGCGGACTTCGTGCAGGCTGCCGAACAGTTTGCTAACGTGCGCTGCACCCGGACGACCCATAAAGGCACAGCCTCGGTGTACACGGGGCGGATCAATCGTCGGGCGCCGAACGGCATTTTCGAATGGGCCCGCACGCTCGCGCTCCTCGGTCACACGGCGACTACCAAGGAGATTCCTGCCCGGGCGTTCAGCCTGCCCGATAGCCAGGTGGGTCTCCTGCTGGGCCGGATGTGGGATGGCGACGGTCACGTGAATTCCGGGGATCGTTCCACCTTTTACGCGTCGTCATCCAAGCGCCTGACGCAGCAGATGCAGCATCTTCTCCTTCGGCTCGGCATTCTTGGTCGTATCCGGACGGTGGAGTTCCCCTACGCCGGTGGCAAACGCACTGGGTATCAGCTGTTTGTCACCGGGGCGGCGAATCTGCTGCGCTTTGCAGAGACCATTGGTGTCCATCTGGTCGCGCCCGCGAAGCGTGCCGCCATGGCCGCGATGCCCGTGGTGTCACCGTCCGGTCCGTCGAAGGATCTGGTACCGGTTGCGACGGTCCGTCAACTGGCGCGGTCGGCCAAGGCGGCGTCCGGAATGACTTGGGCCCAGGTTGAAGTCGGCGCTGCTGTGAGCGCGCGCGACTTGTATCCCGTGGGCACGAACGCGAAAAAGATTGGCTTCACGCGGCCAATGGTGTCACGCTTAGCTGACGCCTTTGCCGATGCCGGCTTGCGCCGTCTGGCGGAGAGCGACGTGCTCTGGGACCGCATTGTCGCCATCGAGCCCGCCGGCGAGGCGCCCACGTATGACCTTGAAATCGCCAACACCCACAATTTTGTCGCCAACGACATCATTGTTCACAACAGTCACAGCGTCGCCTACTCCGTGGTGGCCTACCACACGGCGTATCTCAAGGCGCA
>JBEIUK010000333.1:0-1905 GCA_040374415.1 Gemmatimonadaceae bacterium
CGCCAGCGGAGGTGCAGAACGCCATGCGGACCGAGTTGATGGCGCGACTGGCGATGCCCGGGGCGGATCATCACGCCGAGCGGATGTTGGTGCAGGCGGAAGTCCGAGTGCCGGGCGGGCTGGCGGCGGTGCAATTGCAGACCGCAGCGATCCTTGGGCCGACGTTGCTCACGACGTATCGGCCCATCGAGCAGTGGGTCGGGGTGGGCGCACGATCAGCACCGGTACCAGTGGGGCGGCCATGACGGGGCGGCGTACCTTTCGCACGCGCGTGCGTCGCGGGATGCACTGGCTCTGGAGCATGATCGTTCTGCTGGCCTGTGCGGGGTCGGGGACGACGGTGGCGCCAACGGCGACGGACACCGGCCTCGTGCGCTTCAAGGGGGAGGCATGGGCTGATAACTGGTTCGCGCTCTATCGTGGCGATCAGTTACTGGCGGAAGATGCTGTCCCGATCACGACGGAGCGGAGCTTCAATGCGGAGACCTTCACCTTCGAGGGGGCGTATCCGCTGACGTTGGCCTTCGTCCTGAAGGATTACATCGAGAACGCGTCGGGCCTTGAGTACATCGGCAAGAGCAATCAGCAGATTGGTGATGGTGGCTTCATTTTCCAGCTCACCGATGTGACCCATAACAAACCGGTGCTCGTCTCGAGTTCGGCATTCAAATGCCTCGTGGTGCAAAAGGCGCCGCTCAATCCCAGCTGTGAGAAGGACGCGAACCCGCTGCAGAGCTGTCAGGCGATGACGTTGGCGGAGCCCGCCGGATGGAAGGCCGCGGGCTTCAACGATAGCGCGTGGCCCGCCGCCACGGAGCATACGGCTGCCGCCGTGGGTCCCAAGGAGGGGTATCTCACGATCAATTGGCAGCCGACGGCCAAATTCATCTGGTCATCCGATCTGAAGCTCGACAACACGGTGCTCTGTCGTGTGACGGTGACCGCCCCGTAGCACCACAGGGCACCGGGGCGGTTGTGGCACGCTTAGCCGATCAGCCCCAGCTTCATCGCGAAGTACACCGCAAAGGCGGCATTGACGACCCAGAGCAGCGGTGAGACCTCGCGTCCCTTGCCGGCGGCGAGTTTCAGGAGGCCGTAGGTGAGAAAGCCACCGCCCACGCCATTGGTGATGGAGTAGGTGAGGGGCATGAGAATGAGCGTGGCCAAAATGGGAAAGCCGTCGGACAGGTCGCTCCACGTCACGTCGCGCATCGTCTGAAACATCAGCGTGCCAATCACTACGAGGGCTGGTGCGGTGGCGGCGGCCGGGATCATCCCGGCGATCGGGGCTGCAACGATCACGAGGAGAAAGAGGACGCCGGTGACGACGCTGGTCAGTCCGGTGCGTCCCCCTTCTTCAATGCCGCCGGCCGATTCGATGTAGGTGGTCACCGACGAGACGCCAAAGACCCCGCCGAGTCCGGCCCCGAGGGAATCCACCAGGAGCACCCGTCCCGCGTGCGGCAGACGGCCATTCGCATCGAGCATCCCGGCGCGCGCGCCGAGTCCGACAATGGTGCCCGCGGTGTCAAAGAAGTCGCTGAGCATGATCGTGAAGATCGCGAGCGCGACGGCCAGCGGACCGATGCCGCTCGACCAGACTGACCCCATCGCCCCCAGCGCCTGCCCAACGCCGCTGAAGTGCGCCGGATCGAACGGACTCACGAGCTGTGTGGGGAGGTGCGTCACGCCCAGTAGCAGCGCGACGCCCGTCGCCCCCAGGATCGCCAGCAGCAACCCGCCGGGCGTTTTGCGCTGCAGCAGCACCAGGGCCAGCAGCAATCCGGTGCCGAAGACCGCAAGGGTGGCGTGTGGCGTGGTCCCAAAGCCCAGTGTCATCGCCACGCCGCTGGCCGGCGACTTGACGATCACGCCCCCTTCGTAGAGGCCGATCATGAGCATGAA
>JBEIUK010000230.1:0-4535 GCA_040374415.1 Gemmatimonadaceae bacterium
ACCGGTTGGTCTATCGCGTGGAATCGCGCCCGATGAGCGCCCCCGCCTGGACACCGGAGCAGGCCGAGCTCACGATCGCCGGACGACGTGCGCCGCTCCAGCAGTGGGCGACGAATCACAACATGATCGCGATCAATTCGTGGTCCACGCCGGACAGTGGCGTCACCGCACGCTTGATCAATGTCGGCAAAGCCACCGACGCCGAGCTCGCGACGCTCGACCTCACCGGCGCGATTGCCTTCCTCGATGGCAATCCGCGGAGTACGTATCTCCGGATCATGCAGCGCGGTGCACGCGGTGTACTCGCCACACAAACGCTCCCCGCTTACAACCAACAATCCAAGCACCCCACCGCCATTCAATTCACCAGTGTCCCCAACGACACAGTGCATCATGGCTTCGTGCTCTTTGTCTCGAGCGTCACGCGCGACAGTCTGCGCGCCGCCCTCGCGGCGGGTCCGGTACAGGTGCACGCGCGTGTCACGACGCGCTTTGAATCGCGCCCCGAGCGAACCGTTGTGGCGGAAATCCGCGGGAGCACGCGTCCGCAGGAGCGCTTTGTCTATTCGGCCCATGTACAGGAGCCGGGGGCCAATGACAACGCCTCAGGCGTTGGGCTGCTCGCCGAAATGGCGCGCACGGCCGCACTGATGGTCAAGCGCGGACAGGTGAATCCGGCGCGCACCCTCACCTTCCTGTGGGGCGATGAGATCCGCTCCACCGATCGCTTCCTCAAGGAGGACAGCGTGCGGCGCGCCGGGGTGAAGTGGGGCATGTCGCTCGATATGGTCGGCGAAAACACCGACCGGACTGGCGGCACCTTTCTGATTGAAAAAATGCCCGACCCCTCCGCCGTCTGGGTGCGCGGCGACGATCAGCATTCGGAATGGGGCGGTCGGCCCATCGCCGCGTCAGAGATCCGCGCCTATTGGTTCAACGACTTTGTGCGGCAACGCTGTCTCGATCGCGCCGCCGCCACCGGCTGGGTCGTGAAGTCAAATCCGTTTGAAGGCGGCAGCGACCACACCCCCTTCCTCACCGCCCGCATCCCCGCCGTCCTGCTCTGGCACTTCACCGATCAGTTCTATCACACGGATCGGGACCGCATCGAGAATGTCAGCGCCACCACGCTCGCCAATGTCGGCAACTGCGCGCTGAGCACGGGACTGCTCGCCACCGCCGGCACCGCCGCCATTACGTCTGCCGCCATCACCGAGCTGGCCACGGTCGCCGAGCAGGCGCTGCGCACGCAGGGGCAGCTGTCGCGCACGGCCGTAACGGGTGGTGCAGCCGTCGCTGCCGAGCGCACGATTCTCGAGACGTGGCGCGATTACTACGTGACCGCGCTCAGCAAAGTCACCGACCTGGCGATCGCCCCGGGCGACTTCGATAGCGCGATCCGGACGGCGCAGGAGCGGGTGCGGCGGACCGCGGACGCTGTGCTCAGCGCGCTGGAGAAATGAGCGATTGCCGAAGCACCGTCGTTTCATTGACCGGTGTTTCGACCTGCAGCAGACGGCTGGTGGTCTGCCCAATCCAGACGGTGATCTCGCGCGGACCGCCTAACTGCAGCAGGAGAATCCACGCCGTTTCCCCTCGCAGCGGGGTGCTGCCAATCACGCGCACGGTGTAATCACGCAGCCCCGTCTCAATGTCCCAGACGCGAAAAACCGCCGCGTAGTCGCGCGCCAGCGGCATCGTACGCACCAGAAGATCCCAGCTGGCCGCATCGAAGACCATGCTGCCGAGCGTCGTGTCGATGGCGGCGCCGGGAGTCCCACTCGGCCCAATCGTGCCGCGGACGCGTCGTCCGACGATGTTGAGCTGAATATCCCGCTGCGGCTGCCGCGAGACATGACGCCGTGGGGCCATGGTGGCCACATCGGTGAGCGACGAATCAATGAGCCGGGCCGATCCGCGCTGCACCACGATCTCGCGCCGCAGCTGCGGTGGCGGGCCCACCTCAAGGGTGAGCTCGTCGCGGATCGTCCCCACGGGGACCACCTGCCCCTCGCGAAAACCGACGAGCTCATAGGTGAGCGTATCGCTCTGCAGGCGGGCCGGGCGGAGTGTGCTATCCCCGGGCACGATCCGCTTGGGAACCGGCTGCGATGTCGCAGGCGATGTGGCAGGCGATGTCGCTGCGGTCTGGGCCGCGGCGGTGCCAACGGCGAATGTGGGGGCGGCGAGCACGGCGGCGACAAGCGTGGCCGCGAGTCGAGGCGTGATGCGTGTGATGAGGCGCGTGGCAGCAGACATATGGGCAACGTACGGGGGAGTGCGGCAAAACGCTGCCCGGGGCGCTCCCAGAGCGTCGGTTAGCGCCGTGGCCCCGTCCAGATCACGATCACGCCACACCCCGACATCGTGTTGTATTCCGGCGGAACAAAGGTGGAGGTGTAGACCTCCACGGCGCGGATCTGTGACGGTGGGACAAACGAGTCGAGCCCACCCTCCGTGAAGATGCGCGCCCGGTCCACATAAACATCCGGCGTGCAGACATTCGTGAGACCGCCGCCGCGCATGAAGATCTGATCGCCCCCCATCCCGCCCGTCTGCACCCGTACGCTCGGGATCGTGCGGAAGATGTCGGCGATAAAGAGCGGATTGAGCCGTTCGAGCTCTTCGGGACCCAGAAAACGTCCCAATCCCTGTTTCCGGCGCTGCGAAAACTCCTGCATGTCCGGCCCCAGCGTCTGGGCGCGGAGGGCCCGAACGCGGACGGTGTCCAGCAGCATCAGCTTGTCCATGCGCACCGCCACGGTCACCGTCGAATCCGGCAGCAACTCCACAATGCGGCGATGCGGTTCGTAGCCGAGGGCACGGACGTCGAGGAGGTAGGAGCCGGTGGGGAGGTCAGCGAGGCGCGCGCGGCCGTCGTTGCCGCTCATCGCGGTGAGTCCGCTCCCCCAGACGGTCACGCGGGCGTTCGGCACCGGTTGGCCCCCTGCCCCCCGGAGCAGCCCCTCCAGGCGCCCGCTGCCGCGGAGTACCGGCACGCTCGCCGGGAGGAGCGCCTCCTCGGCGGGGATCTTGGCGGCGGTGGCGGTGGCAACGGCGGCGGAATCGCGTTCCCGTCCGATGAGGGGCATCGCGATGCGGCGGGCGCTCCCGACGGTGAGCTCCTGATAGGCGATTCCGGTGGGATCGAGTTCGACATCGAGGATGCCGGTGGAATCGATGCCACTCCAGGCGCGCAGGCGGACCATCGCGCCGGTCGGGACCCCGCACAGGCGGAACTCGCCGGTGGGGGCCGTCGCGATTTCGAGGCCGGGGAGCGAGCGGGCCATCCTGCCGCGAGTGAGGGTGTAGACCACCCATTGGACGCGCACCATGCCGGCGATGCCGGGGCGACCGGGGGCGGTGCTCCGGAGCACACCGTGGAGGATGCCGGAGGAATCGCGGGCAACCGAATCGCCGCAGATGCGCGTGATGAGTGTACGCGCGGAGGGGATGGCGAGGGTGACGCGCGTGGTGCGCTTGTCGCGGAGGGTGACCCGTTGGGCGAGCTGTTCGACGCCGAGGGACTCGAGGCGGGCGCCCATGAGGCCGACGAGCCATTCCCCGGCGGGGAGGCTGTCGACGCGGAAGCGGCCAAGGCTATCGGTGCGGACCGAACGGCTCGCTTCGGGAGCAGCGGTAGGAACGAGCTGAATCGTGGCGCCGGCCCACGGGCGGGCGGCGACACTGTCGTACACCGTGCCGCGGAGCGTTGCGGTGGGCGGGGACGTTGGGGTGGCGGCGGCGCCCTGCGCACTGGTGCCTTGGGCGCGGGCCCAACGCGGCGTGGTGGCCCACAGTCCAAGCAGACTGCACGCCACCACGAGTTGTCGCTGCAACTGCAAGAGAGAACCTGCCATGCCGGGAATCTACGAGCACGATCCCGGCACGGCCACGAACCCTCGTCGACGGGAGACCCGCCAACGAGCCCGGTCCTAGTACCGGTAGTGGTTCGCCTTGAACGGCCCCTGTGGCGACACGCCGATGTACGCCGCCTGATCCGACGACAGCTGCGTCAGCTTCACGCCCAGCTTGTCGAGGTGCAACCGCGCCACCTTCTCATCGAGATGCTTCGGCAGCGTGAAGACGCGCTTCCCATACTGCTCCGCATTCGCGTGCAGCTCGAGCTGCGCCAGCACCTGGTTCGTGAAGCTCGCGCTCATCACGAAGCTCGGGTGTCCCGTGGCGCAGCCGAGGTTCATGAGACGCCCTTCGGCGAGAATGAGGATCGAGCGGCCGTTCGGCAGCACGAATTCGTCATACTGCGGCTTGATGGTGATGCGCTTCATCCCTTCGACCTTCTTGAGACCGGCCATGTCGATCTCGTTGTCGAAGTGGCCGATGTTCGCCACAATCGCCTTGTCCTTCATGCGGCTCATGTGCTCGACCGTGATGACGTTCTTGTTGCCAGTCGCGGAGATGAAGATGTCGGCCGGATCGACCACGCCAGTCAAAATCAGTCCGGCCCTGGTCGATGCCAGCAGCCTCAAGCGCGAGGTGATCGAGGGGGTTGACCTGATGGTGGTGCGGGAGCT
>JBEIUK010000343.1:0-1580 GCA_040374415.1 Gemmatimonadaceae bacterium
CACGCCACGACCCTGCTCACGGATGCCACCGCGTATGCCCAACGCATCAGCGGGACCAATCCCTTTGGGGATGGCCAAGCCGGCACCCGCATCGCCCGCGCCGTATCCGAGTGGCTCCAGCGCGGCGGCATCGCCGCCCCTCGGCGTCGCGCACGCTCTGTGAGCGAGGCCACGCCGTGGACGCCGCTCGACACGCCGGTAGTGGGATGACGGACGGCATGCGAACGCGTCTGCCCGATGCACGAGGGTCTCGCTGATGGCGGAGCGTCTGGACGCGCTGCGTCGACGGCGGCCGGCCGCCGCGTCAGAACGTGGCTTTCGCGGCGGTCGCATCATGCCGCATCGCGCCATGCTGCGACTGGATGTCAGCCGCTGGCTGCTCGTGGACCTCATCGCGCTGCCGCTGATCTTCCTACTCGCCTTCTTCATTGCCTTGGATCCGCTGCTGGCGACCTGGCAGTCACTCTTCGAACTGCTCCGTGCCCCACTCGGTTTGCCAGGCGGCGTCGCCGTGCGGGTCGTGGAAATCTGGCCGCTCCTCTTCGCGGTCCCCCATTTCACGGCCATCGGCCGGTGGCCATCACAGACCGACCTGATCGTAGGGTGGTGGCTGACCGGTGGCCTGATCCTGCTGGGCACCTTCTTGCGCGGTAACTGGGCCCCTGCGGGCTACTTCCTGCGCGCGATTGCCTTCATTCAGGTCACGGCGCAGCTCTGGTTCACCTTCTCCACGGCGGACTTCAGCTACTCGTTGACCACGCACATGTCCGGGCTGCTCGCGAACTGTCTGGTCATTCTGTTCATCGCGCCCGTCGCCGTGGGTGGCGTCTATTTCATTTTTGACATGCCCCTCTGGCAGAAGCTGCTCCTGGGCACGTTGATGGCGCTGCATTTGATGGTCTTCATTCCGCTGCTGGTCGTGGTCCACGCGTGGATCATCTTCCGCTGCTCCCTGCTGACGCTGCCGCTGCTCTCGCTCATCTTCGGGCCGCTGCTGCTGATCTTTGTCTTTGTGGCACTCTACGGCTGGGCGATGAGCTGGCGGGATGGGGGGTCATCATGATCGTGACCATTGCCAGCTGGCTGCTCTGGTTCTGCGTGGCCGTCATGCTGGTGTATTTGCTCCGGCACCACTTCTTCACGATCAACCGGCTCTTCAGCGATGTGCGGCAGCCGTACGTGGATGTGCTGCAAGCGGACTGGCCGCATCTCGAAGTGTATGTGCCCGCCCACAATGAATCCCGGGTCATCCGGGACTCCATTGAAGCGCTGCTGTCGGCGGACTATCCCACCGATCGCCTGCGCATCATTCCGGTCGACGATCGGTCCACCGATGGGACGCGCGCCATTCTCGAAGAGTATGCCGCCCTCTATCCAGACCGCATCTTTCCGGTGCTCCGCGATGGCGGCACACCGGGGAAGGCCGCCGCGCTCGCCGAGGCGATGGCGGCACCGGTGGGCGAGATCTGCCTGGTCTTCGATGCCGACTATGTCCCGGGGCCCCGTTTGTTGAAGCAGCTGGCAGCGCCCTTCTTTGACGCGGAAGTCGGCGCGGTCATGGGACGCGTCGTCCCGCTCAA
>JBEIUK010000306.1:0-2604 GCA_040374415.1 Gemmatimonadaceae bacterium
GGCCCAGCCCGACGCGATGCGCGCCGCCAGGTTTTTCCGACAGTGGTTCGGGGCCGCGCGGCGCTCCCAACTCAAGCCGATCAGGAAGATCGCGCTCACGTTGCAGGCGCAACTCTTCGTAAGCGTGGTCCGGGGTGCCCCCTAGGCAGCGCCGGTAGGAGGGGGTAAGCTGCGATGGATGAGCGAAACCGTAACGGAAGTGGTGGAGACCGGGGAGAAGCGCGATGCGCGTGGACGGCGGATGGCGCCTAAGCTGAGGCGCGCGGCCATGCTCGCGGCGTACGAGGGCAGCGGGCTGACGATGAGCGCGTTTGCGCGGCGGGAGGGGATCAAATACGGCACGTTCACCGGCTGGGTGTACAAGGCGCAGGGGAAGGTTGCGGCGAAGGGGCCGATCCGATTCGCGGAGGTGGCGATGCCGGTGCCTAATCCCCCGCACGCCGGGGGCGGTGAGTCGCTGGAGGTGAAGCTGCCGGACGGAACGGTGCTGCGCGCAGGACGCGTGGCGGACCTGGTGATGCTGGTGAGGGCGCTGCGATCCTGAGCGATGCTGGCCTTTCCCGCGGCGATTCGGATCTACCTGGCGCTGGGACCGGTGGACATGCGCAAGTCGTTCAACGGTCTGTGGGCCGCGGTGACGGAGCAATTGCAGGAGGACCCGAAGAGCGGGGCGGTGTTTTGCTTTACCAATGCCGAGCACACGCGGCTGAAGCTGGTGTACTGGGACGGGACCGGGGTCTGGGTGCTGGCCAAGCGCTTGGAAAAGGGGCGGTTCTCGTGGCCGGCGGCGGCCGACGGGCGCAGGAAGCTGGCGCTGGCGCCCGAAGCGTTGGCGTTGCTGGTGGGCGGAGTGGAGCTCAAGCACGGTTCGTTGAAACCGTGGTACGAGCGATAAATGCCCGGCCGGCCGGCACGTATCCTGCTTATGGACACATGTGCCGACCGCCGCGCAAATGATCACTGAATACCCGCTGCTGCTGCAGCGGGTGGCGGCGCTGGAGGCGCAGCTGGCGTGGTTCCAAAAACAGCTCTTCGGTGGCGGCAAGAGCGAGAAGCTCGACGTCACCCAGCGGCAACTCGCGCTCGAGGGAGTGGAAGAGGCGCAGGCGGCCGTCGCGGAAAAGACGCGGCAGATCGCCTATGAGCGCAGCAAGTCCCCCGCGCCACGCCGGACCCCGGCGGAAGCGTTCGCGCATGTTCCGGTGACCGAGACGGTGGAGATCGTGCCGGAGGCGGTGCGCAAGGACCCCGGGTGTTATGAGCGGATCGGTGAGGAGCGGACCTTCGAACTCGACCTGGTGCCCGGGCGCCTGGTGAAGCGCGAGATCGTGCGGCCGAAGTATCGGCACCGGCTGGATCGCAGCCGCGCTCCCCTGCTGGCGCCGGCGCCGGCGCGGATTGTCCCCGGCGGCTACGCGTCGGCCGGTCTGATCGCCTCGATTGTCATCGGCAAGTACGTCGATCACCTGCCTTTGTTCCGGCAGGAAAGAATGTCAGTGCGCTGGGGCGCGGCGATCAGCCGCCGCACGATGTGCGACTGGGTCGAAGCGGCCGCGATGTGGCTCGAGCCGATCTACCGGCACATCCACCGGGGCTTGGTGACCGGTGATTATCTGCAGGCGGACGAAACGCCGATCCGATGTAACGACCCGGATCACGATCGCGGCAAAACGCTCCAGTGCTACCTGTGGGTGATCAGTCGCCCGGGCGGTGACGTGGTGTTCTCCTTCCGCGAGTCACGTGCTCACGGCGAGCTGACGTCGCTGTTGGGTGGCTTCCGCGGCATTTTGCAGTCGGATCAGTACGGCGCGTACGCGAGCCATGAGCGTCGGACCGAGGGACTCGCGCGGGTGGGTTGTTGGGCGCATGCCAGACGTAAGTTCCATGAGGCGCTCGAGGAGCGGCCCAAGGCGGCGAACGTTGTGCTGCGGCTGATCGCCAAGCTGTACAGGTACGAACGGGAGTGGGACGAGGCGAAGGTCGGGGCGGCCCGCGCCACGTTGCGGCAGGAGTCTTTCCGCCGACCGCTGCACTGGCTGAAGGTGATCGTGACCGGGCTTAAGCGCCAGGCGCTGCCTCAGTCCGAGTTGGGGAAAGCCTGCGCGTATCTGCTCAATCACTGGGACGTATTGGTGGCGCACCAGCAGCACGCCATCACCCGCCTCGACAATAACCTCGTCGAGAACGCGATCAGGCCGACCGTCCTTGGCCGGAAAAACTGGCTCTTCATCGGCCATCCTCAGGCGGGGCAGCGCTCTGCGATCATCTACTCCCTCGTCGTCTCCTGTCAGCGCCACGGCAAGGACCCCCTCGATTACCTTCGCGATGTGCTCCGGCGCCTACCCTTGATGACCAACCAAGACGACCTCACGCCTCTGACCCCGGCCGTCTGGCAGCGTCAGCAGGGCTCTGCACCGACGACCGCCGCGCTCCCGGCGGCGCTTTGAACCCGTAGACAAAAAGGTGACATCTGCGCGCGGACTCCCGCGCAGAAAAGTGACATCTCCGTCCTGTCTACGAGGCACTCCGGACCACGCTTGCAGCGGGTAGTGGGAAGCGACTAGAGTAAACCGGTCATGGGTCATGTCCCGCTTTCTATCGCCC
>JBEIUK010000071.1:0-12827 GCA_040374415.1 Gemmatimonadaceae bacterium
GCGTCCGCTCGGGCTCTCGCTCACCTACGTCCTCGGCCTCGCGACGGTCTACGCGGGCCTTGGCCTCCTGGCCGGTCTCACGGGGACGATGTTCGGCACGGTCAGTAGCAATCCGTGGGCGTTTTTCGTGATGGCCAACCTGCTGCTCGTGGCCGCCCTGTCCATGCTCGACGTGATTCCGGTGCGCGTCCCAGCGGTGTTGCTGCAGCGCGCCGCGTCGGCAGGCACCGGCGGGCGCGTCGCGGGCGCCTTCCTCATGGGCGCCGCGAGTGGCCTCGTGGCCGCCCCGTGCAGCGCCCCGGTCATGGCGGCCGTCCTCACCTGGGTCTCCACCACCGGCAGCGCCGCCCTCGGCTTTCTCTATCTCTTTACCTTCTCGCTCGGCATGTGCACGCTGCTCGTGCTCGTGGGACTGAGCGCGGGGACGCTCACCCGACTCCCGCGCGCCGGCGCCTGGATGCTCTGGGTGAAGAAACTCTTTGCCGCCGTCATGCTCGGCATGGCCGAGTATTATCTCGTGAAGATGGGCCAGGTCTACTTCTGATGACAACGACGATGACAACGACGATGCCGATGCCGAAGCGCGGAGTGCGAATGGTGTGGCGTCGGATGATTCCGATGCTGATCGCGGTGCTGGCGGTGACGCTGGGAAGCGCGCGGTCAGCGAGTGCGCAGGAGAGCGGCATCGCCATCGGCACGAAGGCGCCGGGCGGGCCACTGGAAACGCTCGACGGGGCGCCGGTCGATCTCGCGAGCTACCTGGGGAAGGGGCCCGTGGTGCTCGAGTTCTGGGCCACCTGGTGCGGCAACTGCAAGCAATTGGAACCGGCCATGCGCGCCGCAATGAAGCAGTACGGCGCGCAGGTGCAGTTCATTACGGTGGCCGTCTCGGTGAATCAGTCGCTCGCGCGGGTGCAGGCCTGGCAGAAAGCCAACAACCTGCCGGGGCTCATCCTCTATGACCGCAAAGGGATCGTGAGCGGCACGTATGATGTCCCCGCCACGAGCTACGTGGTGATCCTGAACAAGGCCGGCGTGGTGACCTACACCGGCGTTGGCGGCGCACAGAAGATCGCCGAGCAGCTGCAACGCAAGTAACCACGGCAACCACGGCAATGACGGCCGTTGTCGCCAGCGTTGCCGTGGTTAGTACCCGTAGTGCTGCAACACCGCGCGCCCTTCCCGCTCCAGGCCGTCCACCAGCTTCTCCATATGTGACGGACGCGTGCGCGCATTCATCACGACGACGCGCAGCACCCGATGCCCATCGAGCGTGGTGGCCGTAATCCAGCCGCGTCCGGAGCGATTGTACCGCTCCCGCAGGGCATCGGTGAGCGTATCCCGCTCAGACAGCGGGACGCCATCCGGGGTCCACGAAAAACAGAGAATGTTCGATTCGGGAACATGCAGCGGATGGAACGTCGCGTGCGTGGCCAGTCGGTCATGCAGGTCGCGCGCCATGCGGCACAACCGATCGTAGAGCGCGCCGAGGGCATCGGCGCCGTATCGCTCCAGCGCGACGTAGAGCTTGACCACATCGGCACGACGTGAGCACTGGAAGCTCCGTGGCCCGGTGTCCCAGCTGCGGGCTTCGTTAGCATCGCTGAACAGATACGGCGCCTGCTGCGCATACGCCGCCGACAGGTCGCGCTCATCGCGCATGAGCAGCATCCCCGCCGACAGCGGTAGCAGCAGGGTCTTGTGCGGATCCCAGGTGATGGAGCGGGCCCGTTCAATACCAGCCACCCGATGCCGCTGGGCCGGCGACAACAGCGCGCCGCCACCATGGGCGGCGTCGACATGGAGCCACAGATCCCCGCGCGCGTCGGCGAACTCATGACAGACGGTGGCCACGGCGTTGAGATCGTCGAAGCTCCCCGTGGAGGTGCACCCGGCCGTCGCGACCACCGCCAGCACCGGCGTATGCTGCTCCCGCAGCTGCCGAAGTGCAGAGCGCAGCCCGCCCATCTCCATCCGGTGCCCATGGGACGGCACCTTCACAACGCGATCCATCCCCAGCCCCATCACCCCCGCCGCGCGACTCACCGCGTAGTGCGCATGCTCGCCACAGACCAGCGCTGGCGGATGCACCCCATTCCCATGCGTCCAGCTGTTCGGGATCGCATGACTGCGCGCCGCCAGCAACGCCGTCAGCGTGGCTTCGGTCCCACCACTCGTCATGGTGCCCCCCGCCTTCTCATCCCACCCCACGAGATCGGTCATCCACGCCACCACCTGATGCTCCAGGGGCGTGAACGACGGCGACATTTCGCGCACCGCCATGCTCTGGTTGAAGGCGCTGATCAGCGCATCCGTCCAGACGGCCGCCGGCAGGGGCGCCGAGACCTGATGGCCGATGTACATCGGATGCGCGAGGCGGTTTACATCCTCGAGCAGCGTCGACGCCAACCGGCGCGCAACATCGGTGAGCGGCCGTCCACGCCGCGGGATGCTCGCTTCGAGGCGGTCCGCGATCGTCTGCGCACTGTGCCAGGTGGAGACCGGTCCTTCACCGCTCTTCGTTTCGGTGAGATACTGCGCCGCCAGCGACAGCAGCGGTTCCGCCGCGGCGAGCGTGGTGTCCGCTTCCATCGCGGCATCCAGCTCCGCCAGCACCGTCTCTGGATCCAAGGGCACCCGCAACGGATCCGGGGGCAAGGGGATGTCAGGCGTCATAGAAAAATTCCGTGCTGCGAAAAGAAGAAAACGGCGTCACGACCGCCCAGGACTGAACCGAACACTCCCAGGTAACGCATTCAGCAACGGCCCCAGATCGGTGGCCCGCTCCAAGGTGGTCACAAAGGTCAACCCATCGAGCGACACCACCAGCATGCCGGAAATCCCGTAGGCCACAATGCACTGCCCGTCGGCGTGAATCACATTCCCCGACGCGTCCACGCAATGGACATCGCCCATCAGCCCATTGCCGGTGTCATCGAGCTCCCGAATGCGACGGAGCGCCGCCCACGTCCCCACATCATCCCACTCAAAGTCGCCGGGGAGCACCACCACCGCATCGCTCCGCTCCAACAACCCGCGTTCAATCGACACCGAGGTCACCTCGGCGGCAAACTGCGACAGCGCGCCAGCGGCAAGCAAGGGCAACGCATGCGCCACTTCTCGCGTGTGAGCCGACAACGCGTTCAGCACCACCGACGCGCGCCAGACGTACATCCCGCTGTTCCAGAAGGCGCCACGCTCAATGAGCGTATCGGCGAGCGCAGCCGTCGGCTTCTCCACCATGTACGACACGCGATGCGCGGCCCCATCGGCGATGGTGCGCAGCCCATCAACTGGCGTCCCGGGTTGCAGGTACCCAAAGCCCGTTTCGCAGCGCGTGGGGCGCACCCCGATCGCCACCAGCGACTCGGTGCGCATCGCTTCCGCGACCGCGCGCCGCAGCGTCTGCCGCAGGGCGTCAGGGCGCCCGACGGAGAGATCGGCATGCACCGCGCAAAAGGGGGTCTCCGCCCCGGCCCGTTGCGCCACGGCGGTGGCTCCCCAGGCCAGTGCGGCGGCGGTCCCCAACGGACGCGGCTCAATCAAGAGATTCGCCCGCGGCACCTCGGGGATAGCCGCATGCAGCGTCTCGACGATATCGGCGCTGGTGACGACCAGCACCCGCTCGGGGGGCACCAACGGGGCAAGTCGATGCACCGTATCGGCGATGAGCGGCCGCTCGTTCACGAGCGCCAATACCGGCTTCGGACGCCGGGCGGTGCTCAGCGGCCAGAACCGGCTGCCGATCCCCCCGGCAAAGACCACCGCCCAGAGCCCCACGCCGGTCACGTCCAAAAGGGCCGGGTCCGCCTCCGGCTCAGCGGACTCATCCAGAAGCGGGAGCACCGCCGCCTCCGGTTCCATCACGGAGGGGACGTGGACGGCAGCAGGCGCCGGCAGATTGGCGCGCGGGAAATCGGGCGGGATGGCCACAGAGGCAACATATTATCGGGAATGCAGATCCTCCACGTCACGAATGGGGACGTTGCGGCAGACAGTCTGGCCCAGACCGGACTCGAGGGGGATATCCTGCCATGGCGGGATGTCCTGCATGACGGTCCAGTACGCCCAGACGCCGACCGCCGCGCCTTCGCCGAAGAGCGCGTCGCCTTTCTCGCCGATCGTCGGTGGGGGACGCCCGCCGCGATGCGCGCGACGTTTGCGGAACGCGATACACGACTCGACGCCTGCACAGCCGCCGATGTCGTCGTCCTCTGGTTTGAGCCGGATCTCTACGATCAGCTACAGCTCATGCAGGTGCTCGCCCGCCTGAGTCATCGCGCCGAGTCGGAGCGTCCGGCCATCAGCATTGTGCCGGCCGACCATCTCCTGGGTCCGCTGTCCCCCGAACGGTATCCCCTGCTGTTCGCGCAACGACGCCCAATCAGTCAGGAGGATTGCGTTGAGGGGCGGACCGCGTGGGAGGCCTTCACCGCGTCAACGCCGGAGACGTTGGGACGGCTCGCCGGTGCGCAGCCACGTGGGCCGCGTAGCTATGCGGATGACGATACCGTGCGCGTGCCGCATCTGTCGGCGGCGCTGCGTCGTCTGCTGGAGGAATATCCGTCAGAGGATCAGGGGCTGTCGCGGAGTGAGCGGCAGATCTGCGAAGCGTTGGAGCCTGGACGGATCACGCTCGAGAAGCTCTTCCCCGCCGCGCATCATGCGACGGAATCCTGGCCGTGGCTTGGGGACCTGAGTTTCGCCTGGTACGTCGAGCGGCTCAGTCAGGGACCGCGTCCACTGATCACGCATGACAACGGGTCGCGCGTGCTCATGACCCCGGACCGTACGGGGAGCCGTCGGCACTGGGAGCGGCAGGTGATGCTGACCCCCTTTGGCCGCGAGGTGCTGCGCACGCGCGCCGACGCGATCGACGGCGTGGGGCTGGATCGATGGATCGGTGGCGTGCATCTCACTCCCAACCAGCCTTGGCGCTGGCAGGCGACGACCGGCACGCTGGTACGCTGACCCGCCGCTGACCGGTCGCTGACCGGTCCTGGTGACCGCCCCCCCACTACCGCCGGGGCCGACACCCTCACTAGATCATTCCCATGCTCGTGGCGTCCGCCCGAGGCGTCCGCCCGTGGCTTCCGCCTGTGGCGGAGCGCCTCGCCGGTGCTGTTGCCCGCCCCTTCAGCGTGTGTGATCCATGGCCGCTTCCCGTTCCACCATGATCGAGTCTCACCCGGACGACGCCGCATCCACGATGACGGGGCCCTTGGCCTGCGCCGACGCGCTCGGGCGGACGGCGGCCGAGACCTGTCGCCAGCATGAGCGCCTGTCAAAGCTGACGGAGCTGGGCGTCGCCGCCTCAGAGCTCGCGGCGGCAGTCGCGATGGTGGACATGATTGATCTCGCCCTCGCCGAGTGCGTGCGGGAGTTTGAGATCGTGTGTGACACGGTCCCGGTCAGCGATCAGGTCGAAACGCGGCAGAAGGCCAATGCGCTCTGGCTGGCCGCGCGGGAATATCTGCGTCGCCACTCGATCGCCGAACGGGCGGCCGAACAGCTCTCGCAGCACGACGCCGAAGAGCTGGGCGTGCTCAAGTTCGAATATGAGCTCGAAGCCTCCGCGCTCCTCGCGCTGCGGCAGGCGACGACGGCCTTCATGAAGCAGCGGGAACAGCGGTAACTACGGCGCGGTAACTACGGCGCGGCAGGCCGTCGCAGCTCCAGCTCCATCAACTTCCGCGCCGGCTGTGGGTCGCGGGTGAGATACACCTGCAGCCGTTCAATGCGCGCCGGGGCCAGAACCCGAACCGCCAGCAGCTCCCGCTCCCGCTGCGGCGTGAGCGTCGGATAGAAGCTCAGCGTGCAGTGCGGGGAGAACTGAAAACGCGCCTGCCGGAAGGGCAATCCAGAGCGCGCGATGCGTTCGTGCAGCGCCCGCAGCGGACCATGCGGGTCGAGCGGCAAGGAGATGATCTCCGTCTGCATGAAGCGGTGCGGCAGCCCGAACTTGAGTGCCATCGGTGCGGTGTCGGCCACGATCGGCTCCAGCGCGGCACGAATGACCTCCACCGGCGTGTCCGTGGGAATCGTCCCCACGCCGGAAGACCCCGCGATCGTGACATGCGGCGGCGTCAGTCGAGCCAGCTTCGGATCGAACCGTTCCTGCAACGCACGGACCTGCGCACCGGCCTCGCCGGGAAGTTCCGCCAAAATGAAAATGCCAAAGGACGCCGCCATCCCGGCAAGATAATCAGCCCCTCACCGAGGCACCGAAGGCGCGGTATGTTGTCGACATGGGCGAAGCGATGCGCGTGATCCGGCAATTCGTGGTTGAGATGGAGGCGCAGATCGCGCGCTCTGTCCTCGAAGCGCATGGCATCCCGGCCGTCGTCCTGCGTGACAATGCCGGCGGGATGCTCCCCGCCTTGCAGTATCTCTATCCCGTGCGCCTCGCCGTCCGATCGCAGGATGTCCACGAGGCACTGCGCCTCCTCGATAGCCCCTTCGAGCAGCCAACAGATCAGGAGCCCGACGCCGATGGCCTCGGGCTCTCCGGGCTCCCGTAACCGCCCCCATGAGCCACCACACGTTCGCCGGTCAGGTCGTTCTCATCACCGGCGCGTCCAGCGGGATCGGGGCCGAACTCGCTCGGCAATTTGCCGCCGCCGGCGCCCGCGTCGCCCTCGCCGCCCGTGACGGCGCGCGTCTCGACCAGGTGGCCGATGCCTGTCGTCAGCTCGGCGCCGATGCCTTCACCGTCACCGGCGATGTGGGTGTGCAGGCCGATTGCGAGCGCCTCGTGGCCGCCACGGTCGCCCACTACGGGCGCCTCGATGTGCTCGTCAACAATGCCGGCCTCGGCTCGAGCGGCGAGTTCGATGCGGTCACCGACCTCACGCTCTTTGACACGCTCATGCGCGTCAACTACCTCGGCAGTGTCTGGTGCACCGCGTATGCCCTGCCACACCTCAAGGCCTCGCGCGGACGGATCGTCGCCATTTCGAGCCTGACGGGACTGACCGGCGTCCCCAAGCGGGCGGCCTATGGCGCCACCAAGCATGCCATGGCCGGCTTCTTCGACAGCCTGCGCATTGAGCTCAAACACACCGGGGTCTCCGTCACCGTCATCTACCCCGGCTTCGTCTTCTCCGAAATCAACCAGCGCGCCCTCGCCCCCGATGGGCAGCCATTCGGCACGCGCGGCTATGTGCGGAAGAAAGGGGAGACGATGGAAACCGATGTCTGCGGCCGCCTCATCCTCCGCGCGACCGCACGCCGCGATCGCGATTGTGTCATGACGCTCCGTGGCAAGCTCGGGCGGATCCTCAAGCTCATCTCGCCCGCGCTCGTCGACCGCATCGCCGAACGCGCCATCGCCACGCGGCAGTAACCCCTGCAGCGCCTGACCGCTCCCTCTGCGCGGAGCGGCCAGTGTAGCTTGGTCCATGCTCCGCATTGACCCACAATCGCCGGACCCGGCGGCCATTCGCACCGCCGCCGACACCCTCACCCGTGGGGCGCTCGTCGCCTTCCCCACGGAAACGGTGTACGGGCTCGGCGCCAACGGACTCAATCCCGACGCGATCGCGCGGATCTATGCGGCCAAGGGACGCCCGGCCTGGAATCCGGTCATCCTCCATGTGGCCACGATCGAGGCCGCCCAAGCGCTGACCCGCCACTGGTCCAACGACGCCGACCGCCTCGCGCGCCACTTCTGGCCCGGACCACTCACCCTTGTCCTGCCACGGGCCGCACAGGTCCCGGATGTCGCGACCGCCGGGCTCGATGCCGTCGGGATCCGCATCCCCGCGCATCCGGTGGCACTCGCGCTGCTGCAGGCGGTCCCCTTCCCTATCGCCGCCCCCAGCGCGAACCGTTTCACGCAGCTCTCGCCCACAACGGCGGCCCATGTCGAGGCATCGCTCGGGGACCGCGTCCCACTCATTCTCGACGGCGGCCCCTGCACGGTGGGGATCGAAAGCACGGTGCTCGATCTCTGCGGCGCCACCCCAACGGTGCTCCGCCCCGGGATGATTGACCGGGCGCAGCTCGAAGCGGTGCTCGGTCGCCCCATCGCGCTCGCCACGGCCGCCCCACACGCCGCCGTATCGGCCGACGACAGCACAACCGCCCCGCAGCGCTCGCCGGGGATGGCCGACCGGCATTACGCCCCGCAGGCCGATGTCTGGCTGGTGGAGACCGCCGGGCTGCCCGAGGCCGCCACGGGGCTGGCCCAGCGCCCCGCCGATCACGGCCACACGCCGCGCGGCGCGGCCGTGCTGTTGCGGTGGAGTACCCCCAACGACACCGACCGATGGCCCCTGCGGGCTGGCGACCGCGTCGTAACCATGCCCGAGGCGCCGGCTGAGTACGCCCGCGCGCTCTATGCCGCGCTGCATGCCGCTGACGCGACCGGCGCAGCGCTGGTCGTGATTGAACAGCCCCCGGCAACCGACGCCTGGCATGCCATCCGGGACCGTCTTGCCCGCGCCGCCCGGTGACCCTGTCCCCATGACCGTCTAGATTACCCGGATGCTCTCACTCGACCTGACTGGCAAGCGCGCCCTCGTTGCGGGCGTTGCTGACGATGGTGGCTTCGGTTTTGCCGTCGCCAAGGCGTTCGCGGAAGCCGGCGCCACGGTGTGCGTGGCCACCTGGCCCCCCGCGCTCAACATCTTCCTCAACCTGCTCGAACGCGGGAAGATGGACGAGTCGCGACGACTGGCCGATGGCTCGCTGCTGACCTTCGAGCGCATCTATCCGCTCGACGCCATGTACGACCGGCTGGAAGATGCCCCGGCCGACGTGCGCGACTCCAAGCGCTACAAGGACGTGGGGGACTTCTCCATTGGCGGGCTGGCCCAGCGACTGATCGCCGACTTTGGCGAACAGCCACTCGACATTCTCTTCCATTCGCTCGCGAACGGGCCGGAAGTGAAGAAACCGCTCCTGGAAGTGAGCCGTGGCGGGTATCTCGCCGCCTCCAGCGCCAGCGCCTACTCACTGGTCTCCATGGTGCAGCACCTCGCCCCCATCATGCGTCCCGGTGGCTCGGTCTGCTCGCTCACCTACATGGCGAGTGAACGCGCGATTCCCGGCTACGGCGGCGGCATGTCCTCGGCCAAGGCGGCGCTCGAAAGCGATACGCGGACGCTCTCCTTCGAAGCCGGCCGCAAGTACGGCCTGCGCGTCAACACCATCTCCGCCGGCCCGTATGCCTCGCGCGCGGCCAGCGCGATCGGCATCATCGACAAGATGGTGAAGTATTGCGCCGCGAACACGCCGCTGGCGGAGGAGCTCACCGCCACCGAGGTCGGCTCCACTGCGGCCTTCCTGGCCAGTCCGCTCGCCTCCGCGATCACCGGCGCGACGATCTACGTGGACAAGGGCTACCACGCGATGGGGATGGCGGTCGCCATGCCAGCAGGCACTGAGCCGATCGCCGGCTAACGGCGCGTGTACTGGATTCTCTTTGTCCTGGGGGCGATCGCCGCGCTGGTGATCGCCCTGCTCGTTGGTGGACTCGTCACGCCGCGTGTGCACACGCTCGCGCGGACCGTGGTGGTCCCACATGCCGTCGGGGAGACATGGGCCGTCATTCGTGAGGTGAGCCGCTATGCCGAGTGGCGGCACGACCTCGAGTTCGCTGAGGTGGTGGACACCGACCAGCCGCAGCCGCGGTGGCGTGAAACCAACACCCGGGGCTCGGTGACCTTTGGAATCACCCGCGAAGCCGCTCCCACTACGATGGTGGCGGTCATCCTCGATGAGGATCTCCCCATTGAGGGGGAGTGGACCTGGACCGTGACCCCCGAGGGGGACGCGACGCGCGTCACCATCACGGAACGCGGCAGCATCAAGAACCCCATCATTCGGTTCATCGCCGCGCATCTTCTGGGGTATCACCGCTCCATGGATACCTATCTTCGGGCCTTGGCGCAGCATCTCGGGGTCGCCCGACCCGAACCCGCAGACGGCACGCCCAATACCGTAACCGCATGATAGGACTCGGGCGGATCGGGCGCTTTTGGCGCACGCTCGGCCCAGGACTGATTACGGGGGCCGCCGACGACGATCCGTCCGGCATCGCCACCTACTCGCTCGCCGGTGCGCAGTTTGGCACCGGGCTCCTCTGGATGCCGCTCGTGGCCTGGCCCCTCATGTGGGCCGTCCAGGTCACCTGCGCGCGCATTGGTATGGTCACGGGGCGCGGGCTCATGTCGGCGATGCGCAGCTATCTGCCGCGTCCCGTCTTGCTGCTCATTGCCCTCGCCCTCTTCGCCGCCAACACGATCAACATCGGCGCCGATCTCGCCGGCATGGCGGATGGCGCGGAATCGCTCACCGGCGTGAACTCCCATGTGTGGGTCGTGCTATTCGGCGCCGGGATCATGTTTGGCACCGTGCATCTGCGCTACAAGCAGATGGCCCGCGTCCTCAAGTGGCTCTCGGTGGCGCTACTCGCCTACGTCATCACCGCGCTGATCTCCGGTCCGGTCTGGTCGGACATCCTCCGGGAGATGGTCGCGTTCCACATGCCTCGCACGGCTGAGGCACTGGGGATGATCGTCGCCATCTTCGGGACGACGATTTCCCCCTACCTCTTTTTCTGGCAAGCCTCAGAAGAAGTGGAAGAGGAAAAGAGCATTGGCCGTATTGGGCGGGAACGGCTTGGGGCCACCCCAGCCAGTCTGCATGCCCGATCGACCGATGTGTTGACCGGTTCGTTCGTGGCCACGGTGTCGATGTTCTTCATCATGCTCACCACCGCGCTGACGCTGCATGCGCATGGCATCACACACCCAACGACGACGAAAGAAGTCGCGAGTGCTCTGCAGCCGCTGGCCGGTCGGTCCGCGACGTTGCTGTACACGATTGGCCTCTTCGGCACGGGCGCGCTGGCGATCCCCACACTGGCCGGCGCCTCCGCCTACGCCTTTGCGGAACTGCTCGCCTGGCGACAGGGGATGGACGAGCGCTTTCATCGGGCGCCGGCCTTTTATGGCATCGTGCTGCTCTCCATTGCCGTCACGATCGGCATGGACTTTCTGGGGATCAACCCCGTGCGCGCGCTCTATCTCGCCGCGGTCCTCAATGGGCTGCTCGCGCCCGTGTTGCTCGTCGTCATCGCGCAGGTGAGTGGCCAACGAGCACTCATGCAGCAACAGCCCGCCCATGTCGCCACGCGGAGTATGGTGTGGCTGACCGCCGCCATCATGGCGACTGGCGGCGTCGCCATGTTTGTGTTGTAAGCGCGGCGCACGGACACCGCGCCGTCAGGGCTCGTGATGCATGCGGTGATCCATGCTGTGGTCCATTGTGGCCATGGTCATGCGCCCGGTGCGCCACCGCACGAAG
Source organism: Gemmatimonadaceae bacterium (assembly GCA_040374415.1). Lineage (GTDB taxonomy): Bacteria > Gemmatimonadota > Gemmatimonadetes > Gemmatimonadales > Gemmatimonadaceae > Gemmatimonas. The sequence goes on from JBEIUK010000071.1 coordinate 11,314, forward strand.
ACGCTGAGCCCCAACGGCGTCGATGATCCGTAAAAGTCGCGAAGTGTGGTCGGTACCACATTGATGGTGATCCGGGTCCCAAGACCGACCCGTCCCGCACCCGGCAGGGCGACCTCACGCAGCACGCCAGCGCTCACATGCCCCACGAGAAAGCGCTGCTCGGCGTCATCAAGGTGGGGATAACTGGCGCTGCCACTCGCATGATGATCCACCACCGGCAGCACGAGCTCCTCGACACTCTTCTGCACCGCTTCGGCCCGGGCGAAGAATTGCCACCGGGTCCGTACATCGGTGAGCCCTTCCAGCGTGACCCCGGGGGTCCACCCACCGTGTCCGACGGCGTTCGCACCCGCAATGAATGCGAGCGACTGGCTGCCACCATCGGCCTGCGTGCGAGACCACAGCGCCGATGCCGTTGTGCGATGCACGGCCTCACCCGGGTGTGCCGCTTCCGCATACGGCATGCGCCCATAGCTGGCCGAGAGCATCAGCGACGGTGATGCGGCGAGCGTGACCCGGCCAGCGTAGGCATCCAGACGCGCGCCGCGAAAATCGAAGTTGGTGCGAATGTCGTCAGGCTCGCGCCCGTTAAACACCGACGCTTCCACCTTGACCCGCGGCGAGTAGAGCCCGGCGGTGATCACCCCGAAGCTGACATGCGTCGCATCCTGCCAATGATGCGAGAGCGTCGCGAAGGGATCGGCGGCCGCGCTGGCACGATGCGGGAAGGCCACTGGACCCAGTGCGGGTTCGCCCACCGGCGCCGCATACAGCTGTAGCCCGAGCGTTGGAGAGAGGGCGCGTTCGTAGACCGCCGCCAGTTCCATGAACAGGTCATGCGGATGCTGCCGGTCATGAATCGCCTCGCCACGATATGACTCGCCGGTTTGCAGCAGCAGCGGATAGCCGCGTCCACCCACGGTGAAGGCATCGAGGCTCCCCATCGCGCGGAGCTGCAGTCGACCACCGGCGAGGGGGCGCATCGCGTTCACCATGCCGGTGTTGATACTGCCGAGCTGCGACGCCCCACGCGGACCCGTCGCGTGGATGTACTGGCCGAAGACGGTGCCATGCAGCATGAAGGACCAAGCCCCGGCGCTGCGCATCACGCCATACATCGGCGCGGAATCAGGGAGCCAACTGGTGCCACTCCCCATGCGCGTCATGGACAGCCCCAGCGGATCGGCCACCATGACATGCGGTGGATCGGCAGGTGCGGTGCTGCTGGACGCCGCGGACTGCGCAGCGACCGGGTCTGCGGCGAGGACACGAACGAGGAGGACAGACGCCGCGGCGCACCACCGGCGGGCGGCGGTGTCCATCAGAATTGACGACATAGAGAGCAAGGGCGCAGGGCCGGCCAGCAGCCGGCAGCGAACAGACGAGTGCGGGACCACCGATCCCTGCCTGTGCAGGACGGTCATCACCTCACGGGGACACCAGAGCGGGCAGAACGCCCGTCGGGATCAGCCTCGTGGAGGGGGGGCCTCGACCTCGCGATCCGTGTCACTCCC
>JBEIUK010000282.1:0-3147 GCA_040374415.1 Gemmatimonadaceae bacterium
ACGGCCACTACGCGGCCACTTCGCGGCGACTTCGCGGCCACTACGCGGCCACTACGCGGCGGCGACGCGGCGACTACGCCGAGACGGTCCCGAGCGTGGTGTGGGCCGCCTTGAGGGCGTTCATGTACACCTCGGTGATGCGCGACCGCGCGATCTGGAGCCGGTCGGCCATCAGGAACGCCTGCTCAAAATCCCCGGCCTCGTAGGCTTCCACGAACGCCAACGCCGGCGCGTAGGGACCGGTGTGCTCGAGGAGGGCATCGGTGACGTCCTTGCTGAGCGCGGCCCGTTCCAGCAGCTGCGGGAGCGGCATGCGGAAGACGGCGTCGAGCATGGAGAAGAGCCCGATCAGGAAGAGCGTGCCGCTTTCGCGTCCGTCGCCGGTGAGCTGCTCCAGCAGGTGGCCGCGTTCCAGCGCCCGTTGCACGAGCTCCTGATCGACCCCCGTCTTGGATTTGCGGGAGACAGCCACGGCGACTGCGAGCCACCGCTGCAGCGCCGTGCGCCCCACCAAGCGGAGCGCCTGTCCGATCGACTGCACGCCACGGCCGCCGGCCGAGGCGGAATTGACGAGCCGGAGCAGGTGGAAGGTGATGACCGGATCGGTGGCGATGATCGCTTCCAGCTGCGGATCGGTGACCTTGGGGTCGCGCGAGCTGCCGAGGAGGCGCAGGGCGGTGACGGTGCTCTGCGGGAGCTCGGCGGCGGCCACCGGTTCCGGGGTGCTGAAGTAGGTCCCCTGGAAGCCGTCCATCACCATGTTGAGCGCGAACTCGAACTCTTCCTGCGCTTCAATGCAGCAGGCCATCAGGCGGACGCTCTTATTGCCGGCGGTCATCCGGTCGCAGATGCGGCCAATGAGCGCCAAGTCTCCGAGGCGCATGTCCACGCGCGCCCAGGTGGCATACGGGAGCAGCGCCTCGGAGGGGACCTGGGCTTCGTCGAGGTCATCGAGGGCGACCGAGCCCCCTTCGGCCCGGTAGCGTTCGAGCGCCGCCACGATCTCCGGGTCCGCCGCGAGCGACGGCGGGAGGAAGAGGACGGCGATCTTCGGGTCCACGGTTGGGAAATCCGGATCGAGCAGCTGCTCGCGCGTCCAGGTCACGAAGGCCGGCTGGTCACCACGCACGAGATCGAAGGTCCCGCTGAGGACACTCCGCGCGAACGCATCACGGCCGTCTTCCGAGTCGCGGACACGGATTTCGTAGCCCAGGCGATTGCCGGTGGGCCCAAAGACAGGCTGGCGGACCAGAAAAATGTCAGACATGACCGACTGAGGCGTTCAAATAGGGGACCAGGGGTGGCGCAGAATGGGCTCCCGTGGCAACTCTTCGACGATTCAGCTGCCCATAAGGGCACGAGCCCCCTTCCTGCCGCCGGAACCTGTCGCTGCCATGAGTCTTGCCACACTGGACGGTTCGCTCCACCGCGGATGCGGTGGCCGCTATGCCCTGCAGACCGAAACGGTCACGATCCGGGTGAGCGGGATGGCCGCAGAGGTGGATCGGCAGTTTTTCCGCTGCGAGAAGTGCGCGCATGAGAACCGCACGATCGACCAGCGGGATGCGGCGGAGAAGACGGCGATCGAGACGATCCGGGCGGCATACACGCTGCTGGCGCCGAAAGCGATCAAGCAGCTCCGGGAATCGCTGGGGCTGACGATCGCGCAGCTGGCCGAACTCTGCTACGGGACCCCCAAGGGGATCGTGGAGGGGTGGGAGAAGGGGAAGTATCTGCAGAACCGCGAAGCCGACGCGCTGCTGCGCAGCCTCGCGGACCGTGAGGTCCTGGAGCGGCGTGCGGCGAAGGCTGGGGTCGTCCTGCCAGTGACCGAGCCGATGCCGGGGGTGCCGGGGGCTGGGCTGGACGCGACGGATGCGTCGGAGATGGCGTCGGAGATGGCGTCGGAGATGGCCTCGGACGCTGCAGCGGTTGGTGCTTCGGTCTGACGCGGGGATGAGCGCGGCCGTCATTGAGACGACATCGCTGACCCGCCGGTATGGCACCGCGTTGGCGCTGGATGCGCTGACGGTGCAGATCGAGCCGGGGATCACCGGGCTCATTGGCGCCAATGGCGCCGGCAAGAGCACCCTGATCAAACTGCTGCTCGGTCTCGTGCCCCCCTCGTCGGGAACGGCACGGGTGCTGGGCCATGCGATCGATGGCACCGGGCACGCGGATGGCGTGGCCTTGCGACGGCTCGTGGGCTACATGCCGGAGCACGATTGTCTCCCGCCCGACCTGAGCGCGGCGGAGTTTGTCACCTGGCTGGGCCGCTGCTCCGGGTTGCCGGCGGCGGCGGCGCGCGAACGGGCGGCGGAGATGCTGCGGCATGTCGGCCTCTTTGAAGAGCGCTATCGGCCGATGGGGGGCTACTCCACCGGCATGGCGCAGCGGGTCAAGCTGGCGCAGGCGCTGGTGCATGATCCGGCGCTCCTGATTCTCGATGAGCCCACCAACGGCCTCGACCCCGCCGGTCGTGACGAGATGCTCAGTCTGATCGCGCGCACCGGCCGCGAGTTTGGCATGTCGGTGCTGGTGTCGTCGCATCTGCTGGGAGAACTCGAGCGGTTATGCGACGGCGTCGTCGTGCTGGATCATGGCCGCCTCGTTCGCGCCGAACGGTTGGGCGTGCTGACGGGCACCACCGGAATGGTGGTGGTGGAGATCGACGGAGATGTGCAGGCACTCGTGGACACGCTCACGCAGCGGGGGATCCAGGCGCTTCGCGAACCCACCCAGTTGGTGGTGACGCTCCCCGCCCGCACCGGCAATGCCCCGTACGATGCACAGCAGGAGCAGGCGACCTTCGATGCCGTGCGTGATGCGATTGCGGCGCAGCCGGCGGCGCTCCTGCGCATGACGCGCCGTCGCGGCCATCTCGACGATCTGTTCCGGAGCCACACATGACGACGCCGGCGGCGATTCATGATCTGGGCTATCGCCGTTACGACGGACCGCGGTTGGGTGCCGTGGGGGCGTGGCGCGCGGGCTATAGCCAGGCACTTCGCGCGATGTTCGGGCTTGGTCGGCCGCTCAAAGCCAAAGCGGTGCCGGCGCTGGTGTGTACCATGGCCGTGTTGCCGGCGCTCGCGCTGGTGACCGCCGCGTCGGCCTCCGGTGGTCAGCTGCCGGTGCGCTATGGGC
>JBEIUK010000103.1:0-9963 GCA_040374415.1 Gemmatimonadaceae bacterium
ATCGCGACATGCCGGCCTCAATGCGCGCGCTGCTGCTGGATGAGCTGGGGGCGGGTGACTCGCAGGAAGTCGCGCCTCTGACTGATCGGGATGTCCACGCCGTGGATGAGCTGCTCGAGCTGGGGAATCTCATGGCGCTGGCAGGGCTGGATGTCCCCGAGTTGCGCGACGCGCCGTTCGCGCCTGTGGTGCCGCCTGCGTTGCGAGATGGCCGCAATATCTTCGAGGCCATCCGGGAAGGGGACATCCTGCTGCACCATCCGTACGAATCGTTTGGGGCGTCGGTCGAGGCCTTTCTTGAAGCGGCCGCACATGATCCGGCGGTGCTCGCCATCAAGCTCACGCTGTACCGCACCTCGGGGGATCTCGCGATCGTGCGGGCGCTCACCGAGGCGGCGCAGCAGGGCAAGCAGGTGGCGGTGCTGATCGAGCTGCAGGCGCGCTTTGACGAGCAGAACAACATCTCGTTCGCCCGTACGATGGAAAGTCACGGGATCCATGTGGCCTATGGACTGCCCGGACTGAAGACGCACGCGAAGACGGTCTTGGTGGTGCGACGTGATCCAGATGGCATTCGCCGGTACTGCCACATTGGTACGGGGAACTACAACTCCAAGACGGCGCGCCTCTACACGGACATGGGGCTGTTGACCTGTGATGCGCGGATCGGTGCCGATCTGTCCGATCTGTTCAATTCACTGACCGGTATTTCGCGGCAGCGGCATTATCGGGTGCTGCTGGTGGCTCCTGCTACGTTGCGACAGCAAACGCTCGATCTGATCGCGCGGGAAACCGCGCATGCGCAGGCCGGGCGTCGTGGCCGGATCATTGCCAAGATGAATGCCTTGGTCGATCCCGACGTGATTCGTGCGCTCTATGCGGCATCGCAGGCGGGCGTCGACATTGATCTGATCGTGCGCGGCATCTGCTGTCTGGTTCCGGGCGTGCCGGGAGTCAGTGACCGGATCCGTGTCGTGTCGATCATCGGCCGGTTCCTCGAACATTCCCGGGTCCACTACTTCGGCAACGGTGGGGAGGCGGAGTATTACATCGGTTCCGCCGACTGGATGCCGCGCAATCTGGATCGCCGGGTGGAAGTCATGGTGCCTATTCTCGACCGGAATTGGCACGCCCGCCTGCACGCGGTGCTGGAGAGTTGCCTCTCCGATAATCGGCAGGCGTGGGAGTTGGGCCAGGACGGAACCTATCGCCGTCGATATCCGGGCGACCTGCCCGTGCGCGCCACGCAGCAGACGCTGATGCGCGACCCCTGGGGTCGGCCCACCGCGACGACATAACGTCGCGCCTCTGGTATGGCGCGACGCGGTGCGCCATGCCAGAGGCTGTTCGCTATTCGCTATCGCTGTCGTCGGGCGAGGCGATCGTGCCGTCGGGCATGATCAGCTCGATCGGGCGTTCGAGCACCGCTTCCAGTAGCCCTTGCTTCCGCGCGCCGCCCCAGCATTCCAGGCGCACGCTGGTCCCCGCACGGGCTTCGGTCACATGGATGCGGACGCTCTCCGCACCCCAGCGCACCTTGAGCCGGCCCACCGAGGCGATGTGCCCGCGATCCAGTCCATCGGCCAGACGGAGGATGCCGGAGAGTTTCACAATCCGCTCCCGCAACACGCGATCGAGCTGGCTGTAGGCGCGATGCTTCCGCTTCGGGGCGGCGCCCCGATGATAGCGCGCGATGTGCGCGATGGCGACCTGCTCCGCCGGGGTCATCCCTAACAGGTGCGCATGCGAGATCAAATGAAACGAATGCTTGTGATGCCGATCGTAATTGATATGGTAGCCGACATCATGCAGCAACGCGGCATCGGAGAGAATGCGGCGATCGACATCGCCCAGCCCCATGCGCGGCGCCAGCGCATCAAAGAGCTGCATGGACAGGCGCTGCACCTGTTGGGCATGCGGCGCTTCATAATGACACCGTTCGGCGAATTCCCGCACGGAGCGTTCGCGGGCCGCACCGGGATCCGCCACCACGGGCGTGACCTGCGCGGCCTCCAGGAGCAGCCCTTCGCGAATCCCGTACCCGGAGCTGACCAGCTCGCGCGATTCAAAGCGCGCCAGGACTTCGGCGGTGGTGGCCAACCCGGCGACAATGATGTCGGCGCGCGCCGGGTTGAGACCGGCAACCTGCAGCCGCTCTTCCGGCTCCATGCGCTGCAGCCAATCCAGGACATGTTCGACTTCCACACGGGTCACATGCGTGCCGTGCGGCGACCGGGAGGTCATCCCCTGTCGCGCCAACAAAATGCCGGCCAGGTTCGTGAAGGTGCCGCCCGAACCAATCACCTGCGCACCACGCCAGTCGCGCACCGGGGCCGCACGGCGCAGTCCGTCGCGCACATGCTCCCGAAGGGCGCGAACGCCCCGGGGACGCACGATGGGGGTGAGGAATCGCTCCGTGAGGCGCACCGCCCCGAAAGGCAGTGACGCCACGCGCTCAATGAGACCGTCCTTCGCGAGGACGAGCTCCAGTGAGCCACCACCTATGTCCATGACAATCGCTCGACCAGCCCCGAGATCAAAGTGGGCCAGTGCACTTCGGAAGCAGAGCAGCGCTTCCTCCTCACCCGTCAGCGTCCGAACCGCGACCCCCGTCAGCTTGTGCACACGCGCAGTGAAGTCGGGACCGTTCTCGGCGTCCCGCACGGCGCTGGTCGCCACGATCTCAATGCGCGCCGCCCCCATCTGCTTGGCGAGTTGCACCATGCGCTGGAGGCCCACGAGGGCCGCATCGACCGCGGTTTGCCCAAGGTTCCCAGTGCGTTCCAGCCCCTCGCCAAGGCGAGGCATCGCCTTCAGTTCATCGACGATGCGGATCTGTCCAGCTGGCGATACGTCCGCGATGATCTGCCGGATGGAATTGGAGCCGATGTCGATCGCGGCGATGCGCTGATCTGCGGAGCCCCGCGCCGCTTTCGGGGGGCTGGTGCGTGTCGGGGTCATGTGGACCGGTCCGCAGAGGTGATGTCCTGACGACTGGCGGCTGGTGCGCCGGGTTCGTCCGGGGTACGGTGCCGAATCTGTTTCCCCTCGGCGAGGTAGACGGCATCTTCGCCAATGTTCGTGGCGAGGTCGGCGACCCGTTCGAGATTGCGGCTCACCAGGAGCAGCTCCAGTGCGGCCGGAATCATACGCGCATCGGCAGACATCGCCGCCACCATGGAGCGATACATGCCATCGTGCAGGGCGTCCACGGCGTCATCGGCGCGGACGACGTCACGCCCGAGGCCGCCGTCGCCGCGAATGAACGCATCGAGGGCGTCACTCAGCATACCGCGGGCGCGGCGCGCCATGTCGGGCAATACGGGCGTCTGCGGCATGATGGCATGACCTTCGACCAGACGCACGGCACACTGGGCGATGTTCACGGCATGATCCCCCACGCGTTCCAGATCGCTGGAGACTTTGATCGCGCCCACCAGAAAGCGGAGATCCCGGGCCATTGGCTGTTGGAGTGCCAACATGGAAATGGCGAGATCCTCGATCTCCACTTCCAACTGGTCGAGCGCCTGATCGGCGGCGATGACGGATTCGGCTTTGACACGATCGCGGGTGTGCAGGGCATCCACCGCGACGTCCACCAACGACTCGGCTTGTTCGGACATTTCGAGCAGGCGTTCCTTGAGCGCCGCGAGCTCGTCATGGAAGTGCCGATAGCCGATCGATGCGCCGCCGCCGTCCACCATCAGCCGAATCTCCCCGTGATGAAGGCCTCCGTACGGGGATCCCGTGGGGCCGTGAAAAGCTGGCGTGTTTCCCCGAACTCAACCACCCGGCCCTCATCGAGCAGGACCGTGCGATCGGACACCCGCGCCGCCTGATGCAAGTTATGCGTCACCAGCAGAATCGTCAGGTCACTCCGGAGTTCATACAGCAACTCTTCAATCCGCTGGGTGGCCGTTGGGTCCAGCGCGCTCGTCGGTTCGTCCAGCAGGAGCACGTCCGGCCCGTTGGCCAGCGCTCGAGCGATGCACAGCCGCTGCTGCTGGCCGACCGACAGGGTGAACGCGCTCTCCCGAAGCCGATCCCGGACCTCGTCCCAGAGGGCCGCGCGCCGCAAGCAGGCTTCCACGGTCTCGGCGAGCGTCGCTCGATCCCGCACCCCTTGGAGGCGGGGGCCGTAGGCGACGTTCTCGAAAATGCTGCGGGGGAATGGATTCGACTGCTGAAAGACCATCCCGACCCGTTGGCGGAGGGCGGCGGTGTCCACCGCAGGATCGGTCAGGTCGTCACCTTGCAGCCAGAGCTGCCCCTGTTGCAGGTACCCCGGGCGGAGATCGTTGAGGCGATTGATCGCGCGCAGCAGAGTGCTTTTGCCGCTTCCAGACGGCCCAATGCATGCGGTGACCTGCCGCGGCGGAATCCGGAGCGTGATATCACGTAGCGCAGCGGTCAGGCCAAACCACGCGGAGAAGCCCTGCACATGGACCATGGCCTCTGGGTCCGGATGCGGCACGTTGGGCGTGTCGCTCATCCGAACCGTCCGGTCACGTAGGCTTCGGTGCGGGGATCGTGTGGCGTGGTGAACAGCTCGCGTGTTGGCGCACTCTCCACGATCGTACCCCCTAACAGGAAGGCGGTGGTGTCGGAGATGCGGGCGGCTTGTTGGAGGTTGTGGGTGACGATGATCGTGGTGACCTGCCCGCGCAGCTCGTACAGTAATTCCTCGAGCTGTTGGGTGGCGCGCGGATCGAGCGAGGCCGTGGGTTCATCCAGCAGCAGGACGACGGGCTCCACCGCCAGCGCGCGGGCGAGGCAAAGCCGCTGTTGCTGCCCGCCGGAGAGCGCCGTGGCTTGTCTGTCGAGCCGGTCGGCCACTTCCGCCCACAGGCCACTCCGGCGAAGCGCCAACTCTACGCGATCGGCCAGGAGGCCTCGCGACAAGGTGCGATGGGCCGCCCGCAAGCCAGCCGCCACGTTATCGAAGATCGACATCGTGGGGAATGGCGTTGGTCGCTGAAAGACCATGCCAATACGCTGACGCAGCCGGATCGGATCGGTCGTTGGGTCGAGTGCGCGCAGCTCGCCAATCGCGATCGACCCGGTCGACCACGCGCCGGCGGTCAGCTCATGCAGCCGATTGATGCAGCGCAGCACGGTGGACTTCCCTGCGCCCGATGGGCCGATCAGTGCGGTCACGGCACCAGCCGCACAGCGCAGTGTGACATCGGTCAGCACCCGTCGCGTGCCGAAGGCGGCACCGACATGCTCGAGGCGGACCTCCGGCGCGCTGGTCACCGCGACTCCCGATCGCCGGTGAGCGGCGAGGATCGCCCGCCGCGCAGCAGCGCTTGACGGGCCTGCAAGACGGCACGCGCGATCAGGCTGAACACCACCACCAGGACCACCAAGACGAGCGCGCCGGCCCACGCCTGCGCGCGCAGGTCATCAAAGGGACTTTGCGCATAGGCAAAGATTTGCAGCGGGAGCGCGGCAATCGGGCGGAAGGGGTTCGTCGACCAGTAGGTGTTGCCCAGGGCGGTAAAGAGGAGCGGGGCCGTTTCGCCGGCCGCGCGCGCGATGGCCACGAGTGCAGCGGTCACGATCCCCGGCATGGAGGTGCGCAGCACCACCACGAGGGCGGTCCGCCAGCGCGGGAACCCGAGGGCGAGCGCGGCCTCAATCAACGAGCGGGGCAACAGGCGGACGACCTCTTCGGTCGCGCGTGTCACCATGGGAATGATGAGGAGCCCAAGGGCCACGCCGCCGGCCAAGGCCGAGAAGCGGCCGACCGGGCGCACCAGTAGCTCCCAGACAAACACCCCCACCACGATGGAGGGGAGACCGCTCAGCACGTCGGCGACATACCGCACGACCTGCGCCAAGCGGGTGTGCGCGCGCTCCGCAACAAACAGGCCAGCGCCGAGCCCGACGGGGATGCCGATCAGGCTGCCAATCAGCACCAACAACATCGTACCCGCGATGGCGTTCCCCATCCCACCGCCACTGACACCCACGGGGGCCGGTGAGCGCAGGAGAAAGCTGATCGACATGGCGCGCGCGCCACGCATCGCGAGGTCCCCAATGATCGCGATCAACGGGAGGATCGCCAGCGTCGCTCCTGCCGTCATCAGAAGCTGCATCAGGCGATTGCGGCGATGACGGGCTCGTCGCGCCGCGGCGACCTGTGGACTCCCGGCGCGCTGACTCATCGCGTGGCCTCCCCGTGCGATCGGGACACACGAGCCACAAGCAGGCGGGCCCCCAAATTCACGAGCAACGTGAAGAGCAGCAGCACGGCACTGACCGCCATGAGGGCGCCGAGATGCGCATCATCAGACGCTTCCGCAAACTCATTGGCCAGCAACGCCGCCATCGACTCGGCCGGATCAAAGAGCGAGTGTGGCATGGCATGACGATTCCCGATCACCATGGCCACGGCGATGGTCTCCCCTAGCGCGCGGCCAAGGCCCAGGAGTACGCCCCCGATGATGCCGGTGCGGGCATAGGGGAGCACGGCATCGCGAATCATTTCCCAGCGTGTGGCCCCGAGTGCCAGCGCCGCTTCGCGCTGCGTGGTGGGGACGGCAAGCAGGACCTCTCGGGAAATGGCGGCAATAAACGGCAGGATCATGACGGCAAGGATCAGCACCGCCGCCACCAAGCTGGGGCCGTAGGCGGGGCCGGTCATGCCAAAGAGCCCGGCGGCGTGAACGGGCGCGATGACCTGCGTGCGCAGCCAGGGGACCAGTACCAGCGCGCCCCAGAGTCCATAGACGACGCTTGGAATCGCCGCGAGCGTATCGAGGAGGAATCCCAAGGCACCGCGCAGACGCCGTGGGGCGAGCTCGCTCACGAAGATCGCCGCGCACAGGGCCACCGGCGTGGCTAACACGGTCGCGCCGAGCGCCGAGATCATGGTCCCGACAATCGCCGGGGCAGCGCCGAATCGACCACGGGCCACATTCCACTCTCGACCCAGCAGCAGATCGGCCAGATGATCCCGCAACGTTGGACCGGCGGCGATCGTGGTGACGATGATCAGCGCCACCAACAGCAGGGGGATCAGCAGGGCACAGGCGGAAATGATCAGGTCATACGCGCGGTCCCCCGGGGTCACCACGGGGCGAGGCGCCCCGGTGTCGCGTCGGGGGACTCCCACCGTCACCGGCGTGGCGCCTGTGTTGCCGTCTGTGACGCCGCGAGGCGATCCACTTGGTTCAGCACGCGGACCGCCGTCGACGAGGGCAGGGGGACGTAACCCATACGGCTCGCGATGTCGCTGCCGTCCGTGAGCGCCCACCGGACGAACTCCAGCAGCATTCGCGTGCGCGTGGCGCCGAGCCGCTGTGGAGCGACGAGCATCCAGGTGTATGACGCGAGCGGATAGGCGTGGAGCCCGGCCGCATCCACGAGCGTGGCGCGAAGGCTGGTGTCTGCCGCAGCGTCAATGGCGGCGGAGGCAATTTCAAACGGCATGGGGGAGATGAACCGACCCGCCCGATTTCGCACATGGACCACCGGCAGATGATTTTGCCGCGCATAGACCACTTCGAGATAGCCGATTGTCCCGATGACCTGTTTCACCTGACCGGCCACGCCCTCGTTGCCACGACTGCCGATCCCCACCGGCCACGCGACGTCCCGACTGCGTCCTGGGCCGCGCGCCCACTCCGGGCTTACGGCCGTCAGGTACTCACTGAAGATGAACGACGTTCCGCCGCCATCGGCGCGGTGCACGACGAGAATATCGCGGGCCGGAAGCGGCGCTTGGGGATTATCGGCGGCAATCCGCGCGTCATTCCAACGGGTAATGCGCCCAAGGAAGATATCGGCGAGCACCGTCCCCGAGAGGCGGAGCGGGGCGGTGAGCTCCGGCAGATTGTAGGTGATCGCGACGGCCCCGATGATCATCGGGATGTGCAAAATCGGTTCGCCAGCGGCAGCGAGCTCGGTATCCGACATGGGGACATCGCTCGCGCCGAAGTCCACGGTGCCGGTGACGACTTGGCGGATGCCGGCACCGGATCCGATCGACTGATAGTTGATACGCAGCGGGGCGAGCTGGGCGTACTCGTTGAACCACCGCGAGTAGAGCGGGTAGGGGAAGGTCGCTCCCGCACCGGTCAGCTCGATCATGCGGCGCTCAGCACCGACCGCCGTGCTCGAGTCCTCCCGACGGGCGTCCGTCGGAGCGCAGCTCTGCACGAGCATGGTCGTGCCGAGCAGTCCGGCCAGCGCACGCCACCGAGTGAAGGGCATGGCGATCAAAATTCGTTGGAGTAGCTCATGAACTTGAACTGCCCATCGCGCTCCAGAATGTTGCCGAAGAACCGATGCGTCGAGGTCTGCCCCTTTTCGTCTTTCAGCTGCAGCATGCAGTGCGTCCAGAAGCGATTCCGTCCCTGCTGGCCGGGCTGTGGATCACACCGATAGCTCACCAGAATGATCGGCATACCACCAGCCCGACGGAGCAGGCGGCGATAGCCAGTGCCGCTGGGATTCTGGATGGTGCGCCACGTCAGTGCGGGATCCTGCTGATAGGGCGGCTTGGTATTCGGTGAATCCGGATAGACCAGATCGGCAAACTCACGCGCATTCACGACCATCTGGACGAGTGCGGTGGAGTCTGACGCCGCGACGGCCTGCATGAACCGCTTGACCAACGCATCGCGGCTTGGGCTGGCATACTGGAGCCGCGTGAGCGGTTCGCCGCCGATGGCCATCCGGAAGCGTCGCAGCTGTTCCTCCACGGGCAGGATCGAGTCCACCACGTAGCCGGGAAGTGTCCGGTTGATGGAATCCTGGCGTGCCCGCGCGACAGAGTCAGCGGCGGCAGAATCCAGTCCGGCCAGTTCGCGCCGCGCCGAGCTGTCACCTGCACGTTGGCAGGCGACCACAGGGAGGAGCATCGATACCGCCAGCCAGCGGGCGAGAGAAAGCGCGGACACAAGGCGACGCATGATCTTCGAGTATACGGGATAGAGGGGAGAAACGGCAGACGGCCGGCGCCCCGAAGGACGCCGCCCGTCCACCCCTACCGAGGACTTAGTTCCGGGCGTACGTGCTCCAGCCCTGCCACCACTTCGGACCCGTCGGCGCCACCGCGCCGAGGTACGACGTCCCGGTCATGAACGTACCCGCCTTCGTCGCGATCTTCCCGGCAAAGGTGGCCATGCCGCCCGTGGCGATCGCCGAGCCGGCGCCCGGGGTGAAGTCGAAGGCGGCCAGATTGACCGGGGCCACACCGGTGGCCGGTAGCGCGGTGAAGAGTGCCGTCGCCAGCGCAGTGCTGTTGGTCAGGCTGTTGCCAGCCAGATCAAAGCTGTTCTGCTGGGCTGCCGTTGCCGATCCTGGGGCTTGGAAGACCTGCGGGGTTTCGGCGAAGAGGACGTTCCGCACGACGAGGTCGGAAGTCGCCACGTCCGGCGTGGCCGAGCGGCCAGCGCGGTCGAAGGTCAAGCTGTCGCGCAGTGACACGCCACCGCGGGCCCAACGGGCCAGCACGCCGTTCACGTAGTAGCCACCCGTGCCGCGGCGGAGCATCATGCCGTAGCCACCACCGGTGCCAGAGCAATCCGTGCTGCCGCAGCCGATGAGCGTAAAGTTGCTGACGAGCGGGATCGTATACGGGGTGGAGTTGAAGCCGAGATCGCAGCCGGTGCCGTTGCAGCCGTCGTTTTCGATGCCCTGAATGTCGACCGAGTAGAAGCCGGCGCCGGTGCGCGGCGTGAGCTGCACCGAGTTGTAGCCGATCAGGTACTGCATGCGGCCGCTCCACCCTTCCGACATGTCGAACATGTCGTCGGCGGTTTCAAAGGCAATGGCATTGGTGAAGTCAAAGCCACCACCGAAGAACTCGAAGGAGTCGTCGAGGCCGGCCAGCGCTTCCACGAAGGAGACGCGGGTGCCCGAGCCAAGCGCCGCGAAGGTGAAGGCGTTGAACTCCTGGTCGACCAGCGGGGCGTAGCCGGCGAACTCCACCCGCACGTAGCTGATCGTGCC
>JBEIUK010000177.1:0-6234 GCA_040374415.1 Gemmatimonadaceae bacterium
CGCCAGGCGCACGAACAAGCGGAGCACGGCGCGGCGGAACGCCTCGGTCAACCGGGCGGTGTCATGCACTGGCCACGACACAAACGTCCCATCCGGCCGGAACCCGCCGTCGGTCACAAGCAGATGCGGATGCCAATTCGCACGTGAGCCATGCGTCTGCAAACACGCCACGATGCCGACGGCGAGGTCGCGCTCCCCCGTCAGCGTCCGAATGGCGGTCGTGACGGTGCGGGCGGCGACGCGGGCGATCTCGCCGAGCAGGCGTCGGCGGTACAGACAGTAGGCGCGGAGCCGCTTGGGGATGGTGAGCACCACCTGCCGGTGCGGCACGGGCGCGAGCAGCGTGGTGTCCAGCCACTGCGTCCAGATCGCCAGGCGCTTGGCGTGACAGCTCGGACAGAAGTAGCGGCATTTACAGGAGAACGCGAGCAGGTATTCGTGCGCACAGTCGTCACAGCGAATACGCGCGAACCCGTAGTCTAGGACCCCGCAGGCGAGGAACTTGTCGGCCACCTGCGCGACCACGGGGCGCCACGGGCCGTACTCGCGCGCGAAGCGGTCGTCGTAGACCGCCTGCAGGCGATGCAGGTGATCCGACACCAACCGAAAGAGCGGCGACGCCTGGGGGCGTCGGGGCTTGTAGACGCCGCGCGCCGCCGGCGCCGCGTGGGGCATCCGCGCTCCGGGACCGGGGAGCGCCCAGCATACGCCCGACTCGGGCGGGGACTGTCACCGTTCCGTTGCGCGACGGGCCATTCCGACGCAACGTCCGGTTGCGCGGGCCTAACGATGCGTGCTGCAGGCGGGCGTATTCGGAAGTGCGCTGCGCGCGCATCTTGTTGGAGCGCCCGCAGCAAAAGCCAGCGTTAGGCGTCATGACCTCACACGTCATAGACCTCCAAGCAACAGAAATCCAGAATCGCCACGTTCAATTCCCCGCGAAGACTGGCCATGCGTTCAGACTATCAGCCATCACGCTTCTGGATCAACTGGCTTCTAGCCGTCTCGGCAGGCGTCGTGGCCTTCGGACTCGTGCTTGTGATCGCGCCTTCCCTCTCAAGGCAGGGCTTCTCGCTGTTGGTCTACGCATCACCAGAGCGTATTGACGCATTTGGTCAAGAGGCCGCTCGCTACATCTCCTTGGCCCACGCCGTGCTTGGTGGTGTCATGGTTGGCTGGGGAGCCGCGCTCTTCTATGTCACAAGGAGCCTCTTTGCGCGCGGATCAACGACCGCCTGGAACCTGATCGCACTCTCAGTAGGCGCGTGGTTCCTTCCGGATACGTCCTACTCCTTGCTGTCTGGGTACTGGCAGAACGCTGTCTTGAACACTGTGTTCTTGTTCCTGTTCGCGGTTCCCTTGTGGGCTACACGTGGCAAGCTGCGCGATGACGCCTAACCCCTCGCTCACGCTGAACCGCTACGGCATGCGCTGTAAGCCCGGGCCGCGGCACATGGTGCATCATCGCAGCCAGGGCTAACAGCGCATGCCTCCGCGGGCAGCTTATCTCGAACGTTAACTGGTCGCAATTCTCGGGTGACTTGACGGTAATAACGGTGAGCGTTATTATTGGTTCATGATCGCCAGCTTTGCCGACCGCGATACGGAGCGGCTCTTCAATCGCGAGCGGGTTCGGCGTTTTCCGTCAACGCTCCACGGCGTCATGCGTCGTAAGCTCCTGCTCCTCGACGCGGCACTTGCCCTCGAGGAACTCCGTGTGCCGCCAGGGAATCGGCTGGAGAAGTTGCGTGGCGATCGGGCGGGCCAGCACAGCATCCGCGTCAACCAGCAATGGCGCGTCTGTTTTCGCTGGCGGGACGGCGCGGCGTTCGCGGTCGAAATCGTAGACTATCACTGAGCGGATCATGGCAACCAAACTCGCGCCCATTCATCCCGGCGAGATCCTGCTGGCGGAGTTCCTTGAGCCGTTGGCGCTCTCCCAGTACCGACTGGCCCACGACCTGTCCGTGCCGCCGCGCCGTATCAATGAGATCGTGCACGGCAAGCGTGGCATCACAGCCGACACGGCGCTGCGACTCGGTCGATACTTCGGCACCTCGGCGCAGTTCTGGTTAAACCTGCAGACGCGCTATGACCTTGAGGTCGAAAGCGACCGGTTAGGCCTGCGTCTCGGTGTCGAGGTCGCCGTCTACGCGGCCGCCAGTTAACGATGCTTGCTGCAGACAGGCGATGCGGTGGCTCGCTTCGCTCGCGTTTGATTTGATCGCCCGCTGCAGCAGCTAGCGTTAGTCGCAACTGGGACGCTACAGTTTCAGGCGAACGGGTCGCTCGCGCACCCAACTTGTCCTTCGCACGATCGCACCTGGCGGTACGCGAGCGGTCGGACACGAACCCTGGACTGCACCCGGTCAGCGCTTCTTCGCAGGCGCTCGCGGTCCCGTAAAAAACGTCGCAAGATCCGAGCGCCGCAGCACCCCTTCCCAGCCGCAATCAAGACACCAACTGCGACGGAACTGCGCACCCAGCACGCGCCACCAGCCATTGCGTTCAATGGGAAGCGTGCCGCCATCGCACAGCGGACAGGCGTCGCCATCCGGAATCATCAGGATGAACGCTTTGGTGCAGATGTAAAAGACGGCGAAGCGGATCGCCGCAATCACCGCGATAAACTGCACCGCGTCCATCCAGGTCCAGCGTCCCGGCATGCTGGGCGCGGCTAAAGCCGCTGCTCCACGTCAGCCCACGGCTCCACGACCGCGACGCCGTTTTCAATGCGGTCGATCACGACATCAGCACCCGCAGGAATCGCCGCATCGGTCAGCGATCGCGCGGGCTGCTCCGTGCTCGCGCCGTTCGCGGCATACTGCACCGAGCCCACACCACCGGCCGGCACCGCCTGCTGAATCCGCCCCGGTGTCCCCTGCAGCAGATACGTCGCGTCCATCGTTTCGGCGCGCGCACTCGGGATCGCCCACCGGGCAAAGAGCAGCGCCTGGACCGCCATCAGCAGCGCGCCCACTGCCGCGCCGATGATCGTCGCCATCGCCATCGACTGATGCCCGAATCGCGCGAGCAGATAGCCGGTCAACCCAAAGCCAAAGGCGCCGGCCGCGATCGACGCCTGATTGAACCACGGCGACGGCTCCCGCGCCGGGTCATGTCGGTCATCGAGCGATGCCGCCATGGCGGCGGCGTGACGCCGCTCGGTTCCGTACAACATGGCGAAAACCCCCAACACCAGCCCGGCAGTCAGGGCCACTAAAAACAACGCGATCATCGAATGGGGGTGTCGAAACGTCGGAGTGACTCGGCGGGCACCTGATACGTGAAGTGCCACCACTCCTGATCGTAATTGGTGAACCCGCCCTGCTGCATCGCGGCCACCAGTTTGCTCCGATTGGCCGCGGCCGCCCCGGTCGCGTTGGCGGTGTGCGCCGCCGGCGAGAAGGTGTCAAAGGGGACCCCCATCTCCAGCGGCTTCCCGGAACGCCGGTCCACCAGGGTGAGGTCGATCGCCACGCCCAGGTTGTGCTTGCTCCGGTCGCTGATGTAGCCGTCGCGGATCAGCGCCTCCCGATGGGTGCGAACGGTCCACGCCACCATCGCCTCGGTCGCCCGCACCGGGCGGTAGCCGTCGTACACCAGAAGCCCCAGCCCCTCGCGGGCAAGCAGCTGCTGCACCTGTCCCAGCGCCACCGCCGCCTCCCGACGGAGCAGCGCCCGGTTGGCCTCGTAGCCGGGGAGCGCGGCGCCGGTGAAGTTGTTCGTCCCGCGGTAGCGAAGATCGACGGCCACGCTCCGGTCGACCGATTGGACGTCGCGCAGCAGCGTATCCGCATCGGCCGCCGTCCCCATGGGGATCTCGGGGGCCGTCTGGATCGCGGCCGGCGCCGAGGCGGTGCCGTTCCCACCGGTGGTACCGCCAGCCGGCGCGCCCGCTCCGCCCGTCCCCGTCCCGCTGTCGCCGCTCCGCGGCCAGGCGACCCAGCCAATGAATCCGAAAATGATCACCGTTTGAACGAGCACCCAGAGCCGCTTGGTGGGAGTGCGCGACGGTTCAGGGGCGGGTGATCGTTCGGTCATGAACTATTCAGGATGGGGCGGAGGAGGCGAATTGCTGGGTCAGGAATTCGGCGGCGCGCCACTCCCCATAGTACCATGGCTTCCAGGGGACGGAACCGGCCGTGAAGCCAACATGGCCGCCGCGCGCCGGGAATTCCACCGTGATCGCCGCATTCCCCCGACTGATCGTCCGGACCTCGTCGAGCACCTCCACCGGGAGGAACGGATCGTCCGCCGCATTCAATAGAAGGGTGGGGCGTCGGATCCCGCTCAGATACCGGATCGAACTGGCCCGCGCATAGTAGTCGGCGGCATCGCGGAAGCCGTGGACCGGGGCGGTGAAGTGATCGTCAAACTCCCAGAGCGTCTTCGCCCGACGCACCGCCGTGAGCGGCGACAGCTCTGCGTGCCGGCTGATCTTGTCCATCGCCTTGGGGACGAGGGTCCGCATGAACGCCCATTCGTAAAGCGCGCCAAAGCCGCGCCCAATGTGCCGGCTGGCCCGGGCGAGATCAAAGGGGACGGACATCGCGACCGCTCCACGGAGCGACGCTGGCAGTTGGTCCCCCGACTCCCCGAGCAGCTTGCAGAGGACGTTCCCGCCGAGCGACACCCCCACCACGCCGATGGGTGCCTCCGGGTACCGCTCCGCCAGCTGCTCCAACACCCACCGGGCGTCCGTGGTCTCGCCGGAGTGGTAACTCCGCGGCAAACGGTTCGGCTCCGAACCACAGGAGCGAAAAATGAGCAGGTCGGCCCCCCAGCCGCGGCTTTTCGCCTCGCGGAACATCGCCTTGGCATAGTGGGAGTGTGTGCCCCCCTCGAGGCCATGGAGCATCAGGACGCGCGGCGACTCCGGCGACGGCCCATCGAAGCGGGCCAGCTCCAGAAAATCCCCATCGGGGGTGTCCCACCGTTCGAGGCGGGTGGGGAGGCTGGGCTCCCGACGCCCCACCCGCCCCCAGAGCGTGGCGGTGTGCGGATCGGGGAGCCACCAGGCAGGACGATACGATCGGGTCATGGTCGACATACACAACTCAGCGCGGCGCGGGGCGGTCAGAGGGTCAATTCATCACTGGCGGGTCACTGTTCCCGAGGTACCCCGCCCCGCCGGTCGTGTCTGTCAGGAAGAATGCGGACGAAATGGCAGCGCACAGCGAACCCGTGCGCTAGAATCCTGCCCCATACCCACCGGCGGTCGGGCCATTCGACGCACGCCCCCCGGTCCCCGCCCTTCCGCTCCCCCGCCGATGTCCCGTCTCTTTCGCAACCTGACCTTCCAGGTGCTGGTCGCTGTGTCGCTCGGTGTACTGGTGGGCGTCGTCAACCCAGCCCTCGGGAAGTCGCTCAAGCCACTCGGCGACACCTTCATCAATCTGGTGAAGATGGTGATCACGCCGATCATCTTCCTCACCATCGTGCATGGCATTGCGTCCATGGCCGATATGAAGAAGCTCGGACGCGTTGGCGGGAAGGCGCTGCTGTACTTCGAGATTGTCTCCACGGTTGCGCTCGGGATCGGGCTGGTGATCGTGAATGTCACGAAGCCGGGCGTTGGGCTCGATATCACGGCGTTGACCAAGGGCGATGTCACCAAGTACACCGCCGCCGCCGAGCAGCAGGGGATGCTGGAATTCTTCCTGCACATTGTGCCGAGTAATGTGGTGGCGGCCTTTGCGAGTGGTGATTTGCTGCCCGTCGTCTTTTTCTCTGTGCTCTTTGGTGTGGCGCTCACGATGGTCGGTGATGCTGGGCGCGATCTCGTGGATCTACTGGTGCGGCTGCAGGCGGTGTTCTTCCGGATTGTCTCAATCGTGATGAAGGTCGCGCCGATCGGCGCTTTTGGCGCGATGGCCTTCACGGTGGGGAACTTCGGCCTCAAGACGCTGCTGCCGCTGGGCCGGTTGATGCTCGACGTCTATCTGACGATGGCGGTCTTCATTTTCGTGGTGCTGGGATTGATTTGCCGCCTGTACGGATTCCGGCTCTGGCCCTTCCTGCGCTACATCAAGGACGAGATTCTGCTGACGCTCGGCACGTCGTCCTCGGAAGCGGCGTTGCCCAACATGCTGGCGAAGCTTGAGCGCTACGGCTGCGCCAAGCCAGTAGTGGGGCTGGTGATTCCCACGGGCTATTCGTTCAATCTCGATGGCACGAGCATCTATCTGTCGATGGCGGCCATCTTCATTGCACAGGTCTACAATGTGGAGC
>JBEIUK010000236.1:0-4389 GCA_040374415.1 Gemmatimonadaceae bacterium
AGCGGCGCATCCCACGACGGTCCGGAAGGCAATTCTGGGCTCGAGTATCCCGCCGCGTCGCGTGCCGTACATGGCGCAGTTCAGCAGCACGCTCACCGCCTGGGCCGACAGCGCGACGAAGGCCAGACTTACGGCGCTGTCGCGGGCGCAGCGGAACGCCGCCGATCCGGTGGCGGCCTGTCGCGCCTATTGGGCGGTGTTTATTACGGGCTACTACGCCGATACGAGTGCCATCAAGCGAATGAAGAGCGATGTCTGCGCGAACCCGCCGGCGTCACTCAGCAATCGGGTGAATGCGTGGACGCTGGGACCGCTCGGCGACTGGGATTGGCGGACGCTGCTCGCGACGACGACCGTGCCGATCCTCGTGCTGCATGGCACCGGCGACCCGATTCCGATGGAATCGGCGAAGGAGTGGGCGGCGAACATTCGCGGCGCGTCACTGGTCGAGCTTGAGGGTGCAGGGCACTGGCCGATGGTGGAGCGCCCGGTGCAGATGCTCGCCGCGATGGAGACGTTCTACTTCGGGGCGGGGAAGTAGCGGGGGGGAGCGGCGTGCAGGAAGTCCAAATCAGTACGTCAGCGTAGGGACATCCGTCTGCGCGAAATCATTGCCCACAAAGAGCAGCGGCAGGCGGCGCGTCATGGCGAGGGCGTACGAAAAACAGTCGCCGAAGGTGAGCGCAGCCCGGTGCCGTCCGCGACCATAGCGGCGCGCCGCATCGCGGGCCATTCGCAGCTGTGCCGCATCGAAGGCCACCACCTCCACGCTGAAGTCGCGCAGGAAGTCATCGACCAGCAGGTCCGCCGATTCGCCAACGCGCTGCTGCAGGACGAGGGAGACTTCAAGAACGGTCCCGGCCGCAATGAGGCGGGGGTGCATCATTTCCAACTGCTCCATCAGCGACAGCGCCGATGCCTCGCCGGTCATCATCGCGACAATCGCCGAGCTGTCGAGCACCACGCCGCGCGCGATCACTTCGGGAGCCCGTGCTCGTCGTACAGCATCTCGTCCGGGGCGCGGGGGTCGAGCACCGGAAGCGACGCGAGTCGCTCCTGGATCCGCTGGAGTGAGGCCCTGAGCGGCGTATACTGCACCGCGCGGGTTCGCTCCAACCGCTCGGCGAGCGCCGTCCGGATCGCTTCGGTGATGGATTCGCCGGTCACCTCCGCCAGCGCCCGGGCGAGGCGGTCGGTCTCCGGGTCTTTGATACTCAAGGCCATAGGTCGTTGGTATAGATTTATAGACTGGAATATATACAGGAATACGTAACACGCAAGCATCGGCCGCCCTCGCAATCGGACGGGCTCCCCGCCATGCTACCGATACGATCCGCCCCACGGGTGCCACGCGCCCTCCCACCTCACTGCCTCCCATGCCCCGATTCCGCGCACTCGCCGCCCTCGTCGTCACCACCGCGACGGCCGCCGCCGCGATCGCCGCCCCCGCCACCGCACAACAGGCCTCGACTTCGGCCCCGATCTCGGCCCCGACCTCCGAGCTCGCGAAGCTCATTGAGGCCAAGCTCCCGTCGGTGATGCCCAAAGTCGTCGCCTGGCGGCGTGATCTGCACGAGCATCCGGAGCTCAGCGGGCAGGAAGTCCGCACCGCCAAGCTGGTCGCCGATCATCTGCGGAGCCTGGGGCTTGAGGTGCAGGAGAAGATGGGGATGACCGGCGTCGTCGGCGTCCTCAAGGGCGGGAAGCCCGGCCCCGTCGTCGCCATTCGCGCCGACATGGACGCGCTCCCGGTCACCGAGCTCGTTGACCTCCCCTTCAAGAGCAAAGCGAAAGCGACCTGGCAGGGGCAGGAGGTCGGGGTGATGCACGCCTGCGGCCACGACAACCATGTCGCGATCCTTATGGGCGTCGCCGAGGTGCTCGCCGGGATGAAGGGGCAGGTGCCGGGGACGGTGAAGTTCCTCTTTCAGCCCGCCGAAGAAGGGATGGCCGGGGCCGAAGCGATGGTGGCGGCGGGAGCGCTCACCAATCCGGCGCCGAACGCGATCTTCGGCTTGCATGTCTGGCCGCAGAAGACCGGCTCACTCAATATCCGCGTCGGGCCGCAGATGGCGGCGGCGGGGAACTTCACGATCATCGTGAAGGGGAAGCAGACGCACGGCTCGCAGCCGTGGAGCGGCATCGATCCCATTGTCATCGCGTCGCAGATCGTCCTCGGCCTGCAAACGATCGAAAGCCGTCAGGTGAATGTCGGCTATCTGCCGAGTGTGCTGACCGTGGGGCAGATCGCGGGGGGGAACCGCAGCAACATCATCCCGGACAGCGTGGTGATGGTGGGGACGCTGCGGACCTTTGATGATGCGATGCGGGCGGATATTGCGGCGCGCATCAAGCGCACGGCGGAGCAGATCGCGGCGAGCGCAGGGGCGACGGCGCTGGTGGTGGTCGATAAGGGTGGCTACGTGCAGGCGAACGACACGACGCTGACCGAGCGGATGATGCCGACGCTTAAGCGGACGGCGGGCTTCGGTGGCTTCAACCTGATTGGCCCCGTGATGGCGAGCGAAGACTTCCCGGTGTTCGCGGCGAAGATCCCGAGCCTGTTTGTCTTTCTGGGGGTGACGCCGAAGGACCGGGATCCGGCGACGGCGGCGGCGAACCATTCGCCGTTGTTCTTTGCCGATGAGGGCGCGCTCGAGACCGGCGTGCGCGCGATGGCGAATCTGGCGGCCGATTATCTCGCCGGCGGGAAGCTGCGCCAGTAGGCGGGGAGGAACCGGTTACGCGGCAGGCAATGCGGTAGGCTACGCGGCAGAGGGCCGCCAGGGTGTGATGCGCCGGAGCACCGGGGCGAGCGCCTTGGCGGCCACTTCCCCAAATTGTGCGTAGCAATTAGCGCATGGATAGCACCCGTGATCGCCAATAACCAGACACTCGTTTCCATTGCCTGGGCCTCGTACCGGATGCGGGCTCACGACGTTCCCTGATCGTGAGGGAAATACTGCAATGCGCCGAAACATTGGACGGAACGGCTCGGTAGCCCGCATTGAAATGCCGGCCGTCACGAGGTGCGGGCCATCAACCATCAGTGTAACCGGGCTCCATGTGCTGTTGCCGCATGAGACCATCAAGCAACCAGCGCTACAACAACCGAATCACATGGTCACTCCACCATCGCCGCACCAACCGGTTAGATCCAACAACAGCATCAGCCGAAGACTCGCGATGGTCTTTTTACTGACTTGGATCGCTGGCTGCCGTTTGAACATGGTGAGCATTCGGGAGACCGATATGCCGACCATAACCGTTCGAACCCCCGGTGGCGCATCCGGAGTTACTGACCAGCGAGAGGAATTCGCCAGATATTTCTGCAACCGATTCAGCGTTCAATCGGATGCCGCAGACGCGGTGAAGAGCTGCCGCAGTTGGCTTCGACTTCCACCGTTGGTCAATGTGAAGCTACAGGAACCGATACCAGCATCACGACCCCGGACGGTTGTGTTCATTCCCGGGATCTTTGGTGAATGTGTGGCAAAAACCACCACACCATTCTCTGATGCCTACCACCAACTTCGGGCTGAGGGACATCGCGTTTTTGTATTGCCGGTGGACGGGCGATCTTCGTCAGAAACCAACGGCAAGACGATCGATGCATGGATGCGGAGTCATGCGCCGGAGCTTGATAGTGCCATTGTGGTAGGCTACTCGAAGGGTACGACGGATTTCATGCATGCTGCGCTTCGTGATGCGAAACAGCGCCAATGGTTCAGCCGTATCGCAGTCCTCGTCACAATCGCCGGCGTCGTAAATGGTACACCGTTAGCCTCACACGGCGAGACGGCATACGCCCGGCTCTTTTCGGGCATTGATATTCCTGCCTGTCGGCCGGGCGATAAGGGTGGAGTATCGAGCCTGACTTATCGTGAGGCCATGAAGAGTCTCAGTGATTTTTTGACAGTATCACCGCTTCCGCGAATGCTATCGGTCACCGCAGTAGCAAGCCGCTCGTCCATCAATCCAGTGCTCAGACCCTTTTATGGCCAGTTACGCCAGCTTGATGAACGAAATGATGGACAAGTGCTCGTTGAAGACGCGATTTTTCCAGGGAGCGAATTCGTTGCTGAAGTGAGCGCAGACCACTGGTCGGTCGCACTTCCGTTTGAGACGAGTGGACCAACCGTAAAGGCGCTCTCCATTAAGAACCATTTTCCTCGAATTCCATTGATTTTTGGAATTCTCGACTACGTCAATACCCGCACTTCTGGACATTCCAAATGAATCACACTCGAAAGTCACGCATCGCGCGAGCCTGCCTTGGCGCTGGCCTCCTTTGGGGGTCGCTGCCTCTCGGAGCGGCAGCACAGAATCCACTTGATATGCTACCATCGATCACGGTGGTCGCGGATCCGCAAATCCACAACATATATG
>JBEIUK010000084.1:0-11682 GCA_040374415.1 Gemmatimonadaceae bacterium
CAGGCCAAGGCCGAGCTCGAGAGCATGGTGAGCCGAGAAGCGGCGTTTTTGTACAACAACGTGGTGCTGGTCGGGATCTGCTTTTCGACGTTGTGGGGGACGCTCTTCCCCATTCTGTCGGAGGCGGTGAAGGGCTCCAAGATTGAAGTCGGCGCCCCCTTCTTCAATTCGGTGAATGGCCCGCTCGGGCTGCTCCTGCTGGCGCTCACGGGCATTGGGCCGCTGATCGCGTGGCGCCGGGCGTCGGTGAGCAACCTGCGTCGCCAGTTCATCTGGCCGGTTACGGCGGGTGTCTCGGTCTTCGCCACGTTGCTCGCCCTCGGCATGCGCGATCCCTACGCGCTCATTTCGTATCTGCTGGCCGGCTTTGTCTTCGGCACGATCATTCAGGAATTCGTGAAGGGGATCGGCGCGCGACGGAAGATGTACAGCGAAGGGCTCGCGGCGGCCTCGGTGCGGCTCGTGGCGCGCAACCGCCGGCGGTATGGCGGCTATATCGTGCATTTCGGCGTGGTGGTGCTCTTCTGCGCCTTCGCGGGGCTGATGTTCAAGCGCGACGTGAGCGCGACGGTGAAGACGGGCGATACCATTGCCGCCACCGATGCTTTCGGGCATAAGTGGGTCTTCCGGAGCCAAGGGATTTCGACCTACAACCAGCTCAACCGCGAAGCGGTGGCGGTCACGTTTGCGGTAACGCGTGATGGGCAGCCCATGGGACTGCTTTCGAGCGAGAAGCGCCAGCATTTCGACAGCCGCGGAGAGAAGACCTTCGAGCCGTCTACGGAAGTGGGCATTCTCGAGTCTCCCAAGCAGGACGTCTATCTCGTCTTTACCGGGGCGGCGGACAAGGATACGGCGGCGGTGCACATCAACTTCAACCCGCTCGTCTGGTGGGTGTGGTTTGGTGGCATCATCATGGCCATCGGTGGCCTGATCGTGATGTGGCCGCAGGCGCAGCGCGCCGAACGGCTCTCCGGCTACATGGCGGAATTGCCAGCGCATCCGGAGCACGAGTTGGCGGGAGCGTCCGCGTGAGCGATCAGGGGTCGGATCGCGCCAATGATCGCCGGCGGTTCTTGATCGGGGCGGCGGCTGTTGTTGCCGTCCTGCCGTTCCGTCTGCGGGCGCAGGACTCAGCGGCGGCCGCTGCGGCTGCAGCCCAAGCGGCCACGCAGGCCACTGAACAGGCCGCAGGGCAAGGCGCCGCGCAGTCGTCGGCCAGCAACGTGGAGATGACCTCGGATTCGTACAAGCCGGTGCGGCGTCCCCCTAAGCGGGACGCCAAGCGGACCATGGACGAGAAGCAGGTCGACACGTTTGAACGGCAGCTGGCCTGTCCCTGTCCGTGCACGCTCGACGTCTACACCTGCCGCACCACGGATTTCACCTGCGGGATCTCACCGGCAGTGCATCGCGACATCAATGCGCTGGTGGAAGGCGGCTATTCTGCCGACGAGATCATGACTGCGCTGCTCGACAGCTACGGCGACTTCATCCTGATGCAGCCGCGCAAGCAGGGCTTCAACCTGCTCGCGTGGATCGCCCCCATCTCGGCCATTGCCATCGGGGCGGTGGCCATTGGCGCACTGCTGCGCCGCTGGCGCGTGAATGCGGCGCCGGCGCAGGACTCGACGGTGGGATCAACCGGTGGTGGCACCGCGATGCCCGGTGTGGATGCTACGCCCGAAGAGCTGGACCGGCTTGCCGCCGCACTGCGGGACGATCGTAAATGATGCTGGCGTTGCCGGAAGGGGCGGTACCACTCGCGGTAGGCACCGTACTGGCGCTCGGTGGATTGTCGCTGGTGCTCTCGCCGCTCATCAGCGAAGACGACGCCAGCACCACCTCGCCGGAGGCTGGATCGGCGGTGCGCGTTCGCGCGGTCCCAGCGGCGAGGGCACGAAGCGCGTCGGAGGAGGAGGCGGCCGATGGTCCGATCGCCGCGCTCCGCGAAATCGAATTTGATCGCGCCACCGGCAAGCTCTCCGATCAGGACTATCAGGAGCTGAAGCAGCGCTACACGCAGCTTGCCATCGATGAGATGCGTGCGGCCGATCGCGCGGCGGAACGCGCGGCGGCAGCTGGTGCCGTGATGCCGATCGTGGCGGCTACGGGTGCGACGACGGCAGATGCCGCGGCCGAGGGCGACCGGTCCGGTGAGGATCCGGTGGAGGCCGCGATTCGTCGGGCGCGCGCCGAACAGAAGGCCTGCGATGTCTGCGGGCCGCGCCCGGAGTCGGACGCAGAGTATTGCTCGTCCTGTGGGCGCTATCTGCCCGGGGCCTGCGGGCAATGTGGGACCTCGGTGGATCTCGTGGGGTCCCGCTTCTGCACGAACTGCGGGGAGCAGCTCGCGCTGGTCTAACGCGCGAGCTGCACCACTGTCACGCCTTACGGCGTGACAGTGCACCCCTCAGTCTTGAGGCAGGTCGGGTCGAGTAGCGGCAGCTTGAGGCGCGCCAGCTCCTTGTTCACCGCTGCCAGGTCCGTCTTCCAGACCGTCTGCAGCCGCGTGCTGTACCCCGACATTTCCTTCGACAGGATGTCGAAGATCTCCGGCATGTACGTGCCCGGCGGGCCATCGCCACGCTCCGACATCGAGAGCAGATTCGCGAGGCGGTTGTTCACCTTGATGGGGAAGTTGAGCGGATCCTGACCGCTCTGGTTCCGCACCTGGTAGACATCCTCTTCCACCCCGGACGCATTGGTCTTGAGCGTCGCACCCTTCGCCGCGAGCTCCGCGTCACTGCTCTTCTTCAGGCGATCGTCGAGCTGTGACTTCACGCGACGAATGGCAATGATCGCATCGTTCGCTTCCGTCGCCTTGTCGCGCACCTTCTTGCCGAACGCGTACTGCGCGCGCAGGTCGGCATCGGTCACTTCGGGGAGTCGCGGATTCCGCTGGACCACCACCGGCGCCGTCATCGTGGCGCCATCGGCAATCAGGCGGACCGTGTACCGCCCCGGCGGGACGGCCGGCCCGGCGGTCCCGGCACCCCACAGAATCATGCCGGGGAAGCTCGGAATGGCATTCGTGCGCAGATCCCAAGTCACGCGATTGAGCCCTGCGGCGACCGGCATCGTGGACGGACCGCCACCGCGCCGGCCACCCATCGCTGGAGCGGGGGCACCACCCGTGTCTGCATCGAACCGGCGCAGGACGGCGCCCGTGGAGTCGACGATCTCCAGGGAGGCCCGCTTCGGCGCGCTTTTCAGCATGTAGGAGAGCGTGACGCCTGGGGTCGACCGGATGGCCGGCGCCGGCGTATACAGGTGCGCGCTCGCCGTCATGACGGCGGGCGTGGCCTGCCGCAGCGGCGCGATGTTGTCGAGGATCCAGAAGCCTCGGCCATGCGACGCAATCACCAACTCGTTCGCTTCGACGATCAGATCAGCCACCGGCACGTCCGGCATGTTGAGCCGCAAGCTCTGCCACTGGGCCCCATCATCATACGAGATGTACACGCCGCGCTGCGTGGCCGCGTAGAGCAGCCCCTTGCGCGTGGGGTCCTCGCGGACGGCATGCACATAGGCACCGTCCGGGATCCCCGTCACGATCTTCGTCCACGTTTTGCCGTAATCTGCCGTCTTGAAGATGTACGGGGCCCGATCGTCCAGCAGCGGACGGCGCACCGACACGTACGCGACGCCGGCATTGAACGCGGAGGCATCGATCTGACTCACGCGGCCGAACTCCGGCATCTCCTTGGGGGTCACGTTCGCCCACGAGGCCCCGCTGTTCTTCGTGACGTGAATCAGTCCGTCATCGGAGCCGGTCCAGATCACATTCACATCCTTCTTGCTCGGACCCACCGAGAAGATCACGCCATACACTTCGGGGCCGTTCATGTCACCCGTGATCGGCCCGCCGGACTTCTCCTGCGTTTCCGGGGCGTGCCGCGTCAGATCGCCGCTCAACACCTTCCACGTGCGGCCACCATCCATGGAGCGCCACAGACGCTGCGACGACGTGAAGAGCATCTTCTTGTCAATCGGCGAGTACAGGATCGGGAAGGTCCACTGCCACCGTTCCTTGATGTCCTTTGACGGTTCGCCGGAATAGAACCACGGATACGGATTCACTTCACGGGACATCCCCGTCGCCTTGTTGTACTTGTCGACGTAGCCGCCGTTGTTCGTGCCGGAGTAGAAGATGTCCGGGTTGAGCGGGTCGGGGGCGATGTAGCCTGGTTCGCCGCCGCCGACCTGATACGCCACCGCCATGCCGCCCGCGGCTTCGTCCGCATACCCGCGGCCACCGGCACCGGCGCCACGTCCACCACCCGCGCCGCCACGACCAAAGCCACCCGCGGCCGCGTTCCAGTTCGACGGCACGCAGAGCGTGCTATTGTCCTGCTGCGAGCCACAGACATGGAAGGGCGTGTGCGCCGTCGTGGCCACATGGTAGAACTGCTCCGTCGGGAAATCCTGCGCCGTCCAGGCCGCCCCCGTGTTGGTCGACACGCTCGACCCCCCATCGTTCGCGACGACCAGGTGCGTCGGATCTTCCGGATCGATCCACAAATCGTGGAAGTCACCATGCGTGCCGTTGCTGACGTTCATCAGCGTCTTGCCGCCATCCGTCGACCGGAACATCGACGTGTTCTGCATGTAGACCACGTCCGCATTCTTCTGGTCGGCGAAGACGTGCGTGTAATAGAAGGCGCGCTGCCGCACCGACCGATCGCTGTTCACCAGCGTCCAGGAGGCGCCGGCATCATCGCTCTTGAACAGCCCGCCGTTGTCGTTCTCGACCAACGCATAGACGCGGTTCGGATTGGCTGCACTGACCGCCACGCCAATGCGCCCCACGAGGCCGCTCGGCATCCCCTTCGCCCGCGTGATCTCGGTCCACGTGGCGCCGGCATCGGTGCTCTTGAACAAGCCGCTCCCCGCACCACCGCTCGACATCTGGTATTCCTTGCGATACGCCTCCCACATGGCGGCATAGAGCACATTGGGGTTCGCGCGATCGAGCGCGATATCAATCGCCCCCGTCTTGTCGTCACGCCCCAGCACCTTCTTCCAGGTGCTGCCCCCATCGGTGCTCTTGTACACGCCCCGTTCGCTGCTCGGCACGCTGAACTTGCCGAAGACCGCCGCGTACACGATGTCCGGGTTTGTCGGATCAATCCGGATCTTGGAAATGGCATCGACGTTCTTGAAGCCAATATGCTTCCACGTCTTGCCAGCATCGGTGCTCTTATAGATCCCGTCGCCGGGCATGATGTTGCCGCGGATGCACGATTCGCCCATGCCGATGTACACGACATTCGGGTTGCTTTCGCTCACCGCGATCGCGCCAACCGACGCACTGTTGATCTGACCGTCGGTGATCGGCGCCCAGTTGTCGCCGCCGTCCGTGGTCTTCCAGAGGCCACCACCCACGGCGCCAAAGTAGGCAACCTTCGGTTGCCCCTTCACGCCACTGGTGGCAATCGATCGGCCGCCGCGATCGGGACCGAGGTTCCGCCAACGGAAGTAGCGGGTGATCGACGAATCGAGCACCACCGGTGCCAGCGCCTGTTCAGCGGCCGGGGCCTTACTGCTGGCCGGCCGACTGACGGGCTTCGCCGAGGGCTGCAGCGCGGGGATCCCAAGGGATAACCCCGCGGACAGGGTCGCGACCGCAGAGATCGCGAAGGGTGAGAATGGGCGCACGGGAGCAGGGAGGAGAGGGAACAGAAAAACGAACCTCTGCATCATGCGTGCATCCGCCGAAACTCGCCAGACTGCCGCGGCCGCTTTCGCCCCGTGAACCCGCCCCGTGAACCCGCCCTGTGAACCCGCCCCGAGGGGGTACGGGTTGTTACTTCGGGTTATCCACGCTCTGGCAGACGCTCCGGACCGGGCAGCCACCACACTGCGGCGTCCGGGCCGTACAGACCAAGGCCCCAAGTTCCATCAGCGCCTGATTGTGGGTCCAGGTCTGCTTGCCTGTTCGCGGCAGGATCTGTTCCGCCACCGACCAGAGCACCTTCCCGCCGGGGCCGCTCTTGGCGTTCACTTGCGGGACAAAGACGCGCCGGAGCACCCGGGCCACATTGGTATCCACCAGCGCCGCCCGCTTCTCATAGGCGAAAGACGCCACGGCCCCGGCCGTGTAGGCGCCAATCCCCGGCAGGGCGCGCAGCGCCGCCGGCTCCTGCGGAATGATCCCCTCTTGCTCCCGGGTCACCTGCCGCGACAGGGCATGGAGGTTCCGGGCCCGCGCATAGTACCCCAGCCCCTCCCAGCTCTCCCGGACACGGGATGGACGCGCCGCCGCCAACGTCGGCAAATCGGGAAACCGCTCCAAAAAGCGCCGGTAAAAGTCGAGCACCCGCGACACTTGGGTCTGCTGGAGCATCAGCTCGGAGACCAAAATGCGGTATGGATCCCGGGTCTCCCGCCAGGGCAGATCCCGGCAGTTGGCCCGGTACCAGGCGTGGAGGCGCCGCCGGAACGCAGAGGCGGCGGCGTTTGGGATGGTCGGCATCACAACATCAGGGCGGCGTGGCATGGCGGCGGCAGTATAGCGCATCGCCCCCCAGGCTCGGCAACTCTCCGGCGGGGTTGTTTCACTGCGCCGCCGCTTCCAGCTTTCGGGACTATGCCAAAAAAGGCGCCTGTCCCAACCCCGCCGGTCACGGCCAATGCTCTGGTCGTCCGCGGGGCCCGTGAGCACAACCTCCGCAACATCAGCGTCACGATCCCCCGCGACCGCCTCACGGTGGTCACCGGATTGTCGGGATCCGGGAAGTCCTCGCTGGCCTTCGACACGATTTACGCGGAAGGACAGCGTCGCTACGTCGAGTCACTCTCCGCCTATGCGCGGCAGTTCCTCGGCCTCATGGAAAAGCCCGACGTCGACGCCATTGAAGGGCTGTCGCCGGCCATTTCCATTGAGCAGAAATCCGCGGGGCACAATCCGCGCTCCACGGTCGGCACCGTCACCGAGGTCTACGACTACCTGCGCCTGTTGTACGCGCGCGCCGGTACGCCGCATTGCCCCAGCTGCGGTCGTCCGGTGCAGCGACAAAGCCCGGCGCAGATCAGCGAACAGGTGCTCGCTTGGCCCGAGGGCACGCGTCTCGAAATTCGCGCGCCGCTGGTCCAGGGACGGAAAGGGGAATTCCGCGAACTGTTCGAGATGGCGCGCAAGCAGGGCTTCGTTCGCGCCGTGGTCGATGACGAGGTGGTGGAACTCGCCGATCCGCCAAAGCTCAATCGCCGACTGAATCATACGATCTCGGTGATCGTGGATCGGCTCGCCGTGCGCGCCGATGATCGCGGCCGTCTCACCGATTCCATCGAGACCGCGCTGCGGCTCGCGGAAGGCCTCGCGGAGATTGTGCGATTCGATGGGGATGCCCCCGCCACCGAGATGTTCTCGGAGCGATACGGCTGCCCAGCCTGCGGGATCTCCATGCCGGAGCTCGAACCGCGGCACTTTTCGTTTAACTCCCCCTTTGGCGCCTGCGAGACGTGCAGTGGCCTTGGGACGACGCGCACGGTCAGCGAAGCGCTCATTCTCGGCGACGCGAGCATCTCCATCCTCGAGGGCGTGGTGCTTCCGTGGGGAGAGCCCGATGGCTACCTGCGGAAGGTGATTCTCCCCGGCCTCGCCAAGCTCCTCGGTTTCGATCTGAATGCCCCCTGGGGCAAGATCCCCGCCGCCGTGCGTCGCGAACTGCTCTACGGCATGGGTGATGTGGCGCCGACCGCTCGGAAGGCGGTGCGCAAGACGACCAAGGCGGCCGCCAAGACGGCGAAGAACGCCGCCAGTGATGCCGTCTGGGAAGGGATCCTCGCGCATGTTCAGCGGCGCTATGACGAGACGAGCTCCGATGCGATCCGGCTCGATCTCGACGCGTACATGGTGGCCGCCCCCTGCCCGGACTGTCATGGCCGACGGCTGCGGCCGGAATCGCTGGCCGTCACCATGCATGGGCTGAATCTGGGGGAAGTCGTGGAGCGCAGCGTGGATGAAGCGCTCGCCTTCTTCGATACGGTCCCCGTGCGTGGTGATGGTCGTCCCGGACTCGATCCTGGTATTGCCGGCCCGATTCTCAAGGAAGTGCGCGAACGGCTCCGTTTCCTCGTGGACGTGGGGCTCGATTACCTCACGCTCAACCGCAGCGCCGAATCGTTGTCGGGCGGTGAGGCGCAGCGCATTCGCCTCGCCACGCAGATCGGCTCACGGCTCGTCGGGGTGCTTTACATCCTCGATGAACCGAGCATCGGGCTCCATCAGCGGGACAACAGCCGCTTGCTGAGCACGCTCATGCAACTCCGCGACCTGGGCAACACGGTCATCGTGGTCGAGCATGACGAGGACACCATCATGGCCGCCGATCATCTCATTGATCTGGGGCCCGGTGCCGGGAAGCACGGCGGTGAAGTCATTGCCGCTGGCACCGTGGCTGAGGTGATGGCAACGGAGGCGTCGATCACAGGGGCCTATCTGCGCGGCACGCGCAGTATTCCGGTTCCGGCGGTGCGCCGTCCGGTGGATCCGACGCGTACGATCGGTATTCACGGAGCGCGCGAGCACAATCTGCGCGGCGTCAGCGTCGATATTCCGCTGGGGCTGTTTGTCGCGGTGACCGGCGTTTCGGGTTCAGGCAAGTCCACGCTCGTCACGGACATTCTGCAGCGCGCCCTGTCGCGGCATTTCTACCGCGCCCGGGTGATTCCGGGAGCGCATGATCGCATCCACGGGCTCGAGCATCTCGACAAGATCATCGACATCGATCAAAGCCCAATTGGCAGGACGCCGCGCTCCAATCCGGCGACCTACACGGGGGTCTTCACGCCAGTGCGTGAGCTCTTTGCTGAGCTGCCCGAGGCGAAAATCCGGGGCTATGGCCCGGGGCGCTTCTCCTTCAACGTGAAGGGTGGCCGCTGCGAAGCCTGTCAGGGTGATGGGCTGGTGAAGATCGAGATGCACTTCCTTCCCGATGTCTTTGTCCCCTGCGACGTCTGCAAGGGCAAACGCTTCAACCGCGAAACGCTCGAAGTGCGCTTCCGTGGCTTGAGCATCGCGGAAGTGCTCGATCTCACCGTGGAAGATGCCTGCACGGTCTTCGAGAACCAGCCACGGATCGTGCAGAAGCTGGAAACGCTGCGCGATGTGGGGCTGGGCTATATCCACCTTGGACAGAGTGCGACGACGCTGTCTGGTGGTGAAGCGCAGCGCGTCAAGCTGGCCACCGAGCTCGCCAAGCGCGATACCGGACGGACGTTGTACATCCTCGACGAGCCCACGACGGGTCTGCACTTCGAAGACGTGCGGGTGCTGCTGGAAGTGCTCCATAAGCTCGTTGATCGTGGCAACACGGTGCTGGTGATTGAGCACAACCTCGATGTCATCAAGACGGCCGATTGGATCGTGGATCTCGGACCGGAAGGGGGCATTCGTGGGGGGACGGTTGTGGCGCAGGGGACGCCGGAGCAGGTCGCGGCGGTTTCGGAAAGTCACACCGGGCAGTATCTCACTGACCTGCTGGCCCGCGGGGCGAAACGCTGATGGTGTCGCTGCTCGATATCATTGGGCCGGTGATGGTTGGGCCGAGCTCGAGTCATACCGCCGGGGCCTGTCGCTTGGGGCTCCTCGCGCGCTGCCTGGTGGGTGGCACACCGGACCGGGCCCGCATTGAGCTGCATGGCTCGTTCGCGCGTACGGGCGAAGGGCATGGCACGGACAAAGCGATCGCCGGTGGCCTCATGGGATTCCGCCCCGATGATGAACGGTTGCGCGATGCGCTCGAGATCATCGAGCGGGAAGGGCTCGAGTACGTCTTCGAAAAGACCACCCTCGACGACGAGAATGCGCATCCCAACACGGTGCGCATCACGTTGGAGCGTGGTGAGCGAAGCGCCCAAATGGTCGGAGCGTCGCTCGGCGCTGGTCGCGTGGTGGTCCGGGAGATCGATGGATACCCCGTCGAAATCACCGGCAACCTGCACACCATTGTGCTGGTCGCCAACGATGTGAAAGGGTCCGTGGCGCGCATCGCCACGCTCCTCGCCGATGCGGACGTCAACATTGCGACGTTGCGCTTAACGCGCAAAGAACGTGGCGGCGCGGCGTTCATGGTCATCGAAGTCGATCAGGAGCCCGGTGAATTGGTGCGTGATGAAATCCGCGCACTGTCATGGGTCACCTGGGCCTTCCGTCTTGATAAGGTGAGTGCCTGATGTATCGCAGTCTTGCAGAGGCGATTCGCGATGCCGAGGCGCGTGGCGTGACGCTCGCCACGGTGGCGCTCGACGTCGAAGCGAAGGATCAGGGGCGGCCGGTCGCTGAGATCCGCGATGCGCTGCGTCGCGCGCTCGCGGTTATGCGGGGCGCCGTGGAACGCGGGCTTGTTGGCGATCTCAAGTCGGCCTCCGGCCTGGTGGGCGGTGATGCCGCCAAGATGCGTACGGGCCCCGATGGTCCATTGGCCGGGACGCCCTTTCGCGACGTGCTCGCGCGCGCGCTGGCGGTGCAGGAAGTGAATGCGGCGATGGGGGTCATTGTCGCGGCGCCCACCGCGGGCGGCGCGGGTGTCTTGCCGGCGGTCCTCACCGGTCTCGCGGATGCCCGCGGGATCAGCGACGAACGGCTCATCGATGCACTCGCAACGGCTGGGCTGATTGGCGCCGTGGTGGCCGAGCGCGCCTCGCTCTCGGGAGCGGAGGGCGGCTGCCAGGCGGAGACCGGCGCTGCCGCCGGCATGGCCGCCGGGGCGGCCGTCGAAATGCTCGGTGGCACCCCGCGTCAGGTCGGTCATGCCACCGCGCTCGCGCAGCAGGGCACGCTCGGGCTGGTCTGTGATCCGCTGGGTGGCCTCGTGGAGCTCCCCTGTGTCTTCCGAAACGCCACCGGGGCGGCGATCGCGTTGGCCGCTGTGGAAATGGCGCTCGCGGGGATTGAATTTGCGATCCCGGCCGACGAAGTGATCGACACCATGGGCGAGATCGGCGCGAGCATGGATGTGCGCTATCGCGAAACCGCAGGCGGCGGACTGGCGGCCACGCCAACCGGTCGGCGTCTTGCGCGTGAGCGACTGGTCGAGCTCAAGCGTTCGGGTGGCTGACCACCCGTTTGACCGCGTGCATGTTTCTGGGACCGATCGTCCGGCACAGCGCCTCATGACGCGCCGGCGAGGCCGCCAGGTGGTGGGCGCGCTGATGGCGCTTGGTGCCATGGCCTGCCACACGGTCGCTGAGCGCGTGGATGATCCCGCCATCCCCCGGCTGCAGGAGGTGCAGCGGCTGGGGACCTTTGGCGATCCGACGTTGCTCGAAGCCTCCGGCATCGTCCCCGCCTCGCGTCGCGCCGGGGTGTTCTGGTCGCTAAACGACGGCGGCAACGCGCCGCAACTGTTTGCGCACGACAGCGCCGGTCACCGGTTGGGTTTGGTGCGCGTGGCCGGGGCGGAGAACCGCGATTGGGAGGCGCTCGGCAGTGGCCCCTGTCCGGCCGGCCGCTGCTTCTACATTGGCGATGTGGGGGACAACGGCGCCCGTCTGAAAACCGTGCGGATCTATCGCGTGCCAGAGCCGCTCCCGACCGACGCCGTCACTCGTCCTGCGGAATCGGTCACGATTCGCTTCGCCGATGGGCCGCACGATGTCGAGGCCATGTGGGTGGCCCCAGATACCGGCGTCCTCCTCCTCTCCAAGCGCCCCGGGCGTAATCGCGAGAATGGC
>JBEIUK010000255.1:0-3987 GCA_040374415.1 Gemmatimonadaceae bacterium
GCAACGCCGGCACGATCGATGCCTGCGCACGCGCAGTCATCGGCTGGAGCGCGATGCTGCCGAGGGCGAGCGTGCCGAGCGCCACGACGGTGCAGAGCCGGATCGTCAGCTGTCGGAAATGCAGAGGCATGATCGACATTAAAAGGCCTGATTGAAGCCGATATACAATCCGCTGAAGCCGTAGCGACCAAAAGCGGAGTCGAGTCGAAAGGCACTGCGCTGCACCGAATCCACCTGCACACGCACGCCGTAGCCAACCGACGGCAGTGCCCGGGCCGCCCGCCAGGCATCGGCGGAGAGGGTGGGGACGGCGTAGCCTACGCCCGCGAAGGTGACACCACCAACCGCCACGCGCTTGAGTGGGCCGGGAAGGAAGGGCAGCGGCAACAGCGGCGTGCGGTATTCCCCCTGCACCGCCGTCACAACCTTGTCGCGAAAGCGACCGGCGCTGTAGCCGCGCATGATGCCGCTGCCGCCAATGACCGGGAGCTGATCGAAGGGGACATCACCATCGGCACCAATCACCACCGCCTGTACCGCGAGAATGTGCGTGCCAACGATCGGGCGGTAGCCGCGCACCTCGGCATTGAAGCGGCCGTAGGAGGAGGTGGCGCCGAGTGCGGGGACGCTGCGCCCGTAGGCGATGGAGGCGAAGTGACCGCGGTGCGTGGCGACCACGTTATCGCGAGTGTCGTGCGAAATGCCCGCGGTGAGAATCACCGTGCGGGTGTAGCGGGCGCCGGTGAGGGCGCCGCTTTCGAGGAGTCCCGGCGATTGCGTGGTGACCGACTGATCACCGAAGCGCGCGCCCACGAGGGCGTACCAGGCGCCACGGAACCGTTCATCGACCTGCACGTAGCCTTCGAGGGAGCGCGGGATGTAGCGCTCTTCCTGGGCGAGGGTGGTGCGGTCACCGATCCCGTAGAACGAGAGCGGATATTCCAGGGCGGAGGCGCTGACCGTGAGGCGGCGGGTATTGCCGGGCCACCAGCGTTCGAGGTCGAGTCCCACGCGCGTTTGTCGACGGGCGGAGCGGAGCGCGTAGAGCGAAGCGCCGGTGGGGCGCGTCGGGTCATTGGCGCGGGTGCCGCCGAGTGTGAGGACCGTGAACCCGAGTTGGAGTCCCGTTTCCGGGGCGGATCCAAAGGAGGGGAGGGCGAGCCAGCGGCGGGGGCTGGCCGAGTCGGGTGCGGCGGCCGGTGTCGTCTGGGCGCTGGCGGTCGCGCCTGGCAGGCCAAGGGCGGCGGTCAGCAGGGCGAGAGCGACGGGACGGCAGGTCATGCGGGGAAGTTCCCGGGGGGCGGGGTCGAGCGCAACGGGCGGGGGCCATAGGAAGGACCGCCCCGGTAGACACGTGATCAATACCGCACCGCATACCCGTCGCCGCTCCACGTAGGCCCTCCATCACTCGGGGTGGTTTTTAACTAACTCTATTTTGCATTATAACATTACGGGTGTTATATTTGCATATATATGTTAGACAACACCGAACTCGACGCGTTAGCGGCGCGAACTCTTACCTACCTGCATGACACGGTGGGGATCCACGCGGCAGTGTCGGAGTGGCCGGACGCCGAGCAGTTACCATATCACCTGCTTGAGCAGTTCACCTGCCGAACGCTGCAACTCGGCACAACCCCCGTGCTGCTGGCCCTCGACGCACAGGCCTCCAGGCCACGACTCGCCGACGTGGGCAAGGCGATTCGCGCACTCCGGCAACGCAGCAACTGGCCAGTGCTCTATGTGACCGGCGCCTTGGCCGCCTATGAACGAAAGCGGCTCATCGCGCAGCGCATTCCGTTTCTGGTGCCGGGCACCCAGCTGTACCTCCCTGAACTCGGCATCGACTTGCGAGAATACTTCCCCCGGGCGCTTCCGGCACCGAACACGCCGTTGAGTCCGTCCACGCAGGCCCTGCTCTTTCGCGTGCTGCTGGGACTGGACTCCACCGGGGAATGGCGCGCCACCGATATTGGCGCGCATCTGGGGTACACGCCCATGACCGTCTCCCGTGCCATTCGGGAATTGACGGGCGCCGGGCTCGTCCTCGATCGACGACAGGGACGGACGCGATGGTTTCATCTGGCCGACAATCCTGCAGAATGCTGGGAGCGAGCTCGCCCGTTGCTTCGGACCCCAGTGGCCCGTCGGCTCTGGATCGCGTCCATGCCGGCCGAGCATCGCGACATGATGGCCGTCGCTGGCCTCAGCGCGCTGGCGGAGCGCACCGCGTTGGCGGCGCCTGAGCATCCAGTCTGGGCCATCAGTCAGCAGACATGGTTGCGTGTCCAACATCAGGTCGCGGTGCTGATGGAGCCAGAGCCCGGCTCCATGGCCTGCGAAGTCTGGCGCTATGATCCCACGCGCATCCATGATGCCCACGCAGTTGATCCGCTCTCCCTGATCGTCAGCCTCGCGGACGTACCAGAGGAGCGGGTCCAGATGGCGCTGGAAAACCTTCGACGTCAGCTCCCGTGGTGAACGGTCTGGAGTTGTTCAAAGAACGGATGGCGCCATTCGCCGCCCAGTTTGTCCTGATTGGCGGGACCGCCGCCGCACTTACGATGGAACAGGAAGGTCTGTCGTTCCGGGCGACCAAAGACCTGGATATTGTGCTGATCATCGAGGCGGTCGACGCGCGGTTTGGCGAGACGTTCTGGCGTTTTGTGCAGGAGGGCGGCTATCAGATCCGGGAAGCCAGTGACTCCGGCAGACCGGTATTGTATCGCTTTAGCAAACCAGCCGACGACCGTTTCCCATTTATGCTGGAGCTCTTCTGTCGCGTTCCTGATGGCCTGCAGTTGGCGGAAGGCAGTCATCTGACACCGATCCCACTGTCCGATGGGCTCTACAGTCTCTCTGCGATCCTGCTGGACGACGACTACTATACCTTTGTTCGATCAGGTCGACGCGAAGGCAACGGTCTCGCTTGGATTGGTGAAGATCGCCTGATCCCGCTCAAGGCGGCCGCGTGGTTGGATTTGCGCACCCGACAAGCGCGGGGTGAACAGATCGACAGCCGCAATGTTCGCAAGCATTTGCACGATGTAATGCGTCTGTCTCAACTTCTGAGCCCAGCCACGCGCATGGTCCTACCTTCCCGCATCCGCAGCGACATGATCCGCTTTCAAGACGCATGCGCGACGGAGGAATCGGTGAATCTCAAGTCGCTGAATGTCGCCGGAACGGTCGACGGGATCCTTCGTCGGATCGCTATGGCATTTCAGCTGGACACACCCCTGGATCCACTTCCCTAATACCGCACCGCATACCCGTCGCCGCGCCACTGAATCCGACGGTCCACGAGCAGCGAGAGCGGGAGCCAGAGCATCGCCAGCGCCTGAATTGCCCAGAGCGCCGGGAGATCGCGCCAGAGCCCGCGGTGCCCCACGCGCTGCGACAGCACCCCCATCGCCAGCGCGTCACCCATCAGCTTGGCGGCGATAAACGCCACCCACAGCGGCGGCGACCAGCGCCAGCCGCCCAGCAGAAAGAGCACGAGCCCCACGCCCCACGCCAACGCGAGGGGCACGCCGAACCGGTAGGCGACACCACTCTCCAGCGCCCCGCCCACCCACCGGCGGAGCTGGCTCACCACATGCGCCGGTGACGGAACCGGCCGCATCGACACCGTCGTGCTGGGCTCCGCCGTCAATCGCACCCCACCGCCCGCCGCACGCCCCATCCGAAACATCGCGAGATCCTCCGCGATCCGAAAACGCGCTCGCTCCAGCCCACCCGCCGCGCGATAGACCGCGAGCCGCACCCCCATATCCGGCCCGCTGCTCACCACCGGGATCCCCCACCCCGCGGCCCCCATGTTGATCACCTGCAGAAAGCTCCAGGCGGCCCGCTCCAAACGCCCCCACCAGACGCCTTCAGGCACCACCATCGCCACCCCACCCACCAACGCCGTCTCCGGTCCCACACCCGTCAGCAGGCCGCGCACCCACCCGCGCGGCACGACGGCATCGGCATCGGTGATCA
>JBEIUK010000060.1:0-13996 GCA_040374415.1 Gemmatimonadaceae bacterium
AGGTAGGTATGGTGGCGGGCCGTATCGGCGGGGGCGCTGCCCGCGGGGGCGCTGCCCGCGGGGGCGCTGCCAGCGGCGTCCGCCTCCGGGTAGCGGGCGTTGGCCTCAGCCGGGGTGATCCGCTCCCCGGCATACTCGATCAGGCGGACCCCGGCCGGAATCGGGCGGGTGGCAAAGGCGCCGAGCCCCTGAATCGGGGACGGGCGGAGCTCAAACGGGAGCGCCTCAGGGGCGTCAGGAGGGGGAAAATCGAGGTGTCCAGCCATCCCCCAAGGTAATCGGTCCAATGTTCCGAACCGCTGCAGGAACTTTCCGGGCCCCGAATCCGCTAGATTACAGTTATCTCCTAAGGAGGGGTCCATGACCCGTACGCTGCCTGTTGCCCGCGACGCGTTCATCACCGCGATGAACCGGGATACCGCCGGCACTGACCGCCCCCGCTACACCGCGGTGCTCGACGCGCTTATCGAGTGGAGTCTTGCGCGTCCCGAACAGTTGCAGTTCCGCTCTGAAGAATCCGCGTCGGGGGTCGTCAGCTTTCAGCGGGTCGGCACGAACGCCGTCTTCTGGGCGGTGCGTCCCATGCGGGGCAGTGGCCCCAAGATGGAGCTGCTGCCACGGGCGGCCGCCCTGTTGTCCGCTGAGAAGCGGGCGGCGGCGCGGGATACGCTCAACGGCTGCTCCCGGGACGGGATCGACGAAGGCGATCGCCTGTCGATCACATTCGGCCCCCTCAAGAATCCTGCCGCCCGCGAGACTGTCTTCTCGCTGATGGACAACCTTCTCCAGACCACGTGAACGCATCTGTCGAAACGGCCGAGCGCGGATTTGCGGCGCTCGGGCTCGACGTTCGAGTTTCCGACGCCCTCGCTGCCCTCGGTTACGAAGAACCGACGCCTGTCCAACAGGCCTCCATCCCGCCCCTGCTGGCGGGTCATGACATCCTGGCGCAGGCCGCCACAGGCACCGGCAAGACGGCCGCCTTTGCGCTGCCGCTCCTGCATCGGCTGACGCCCAATGCGCTCCCGCGCGAGCGCACGGCCGCCCTCATCCTGGTGCCCACGCGCGAGCTGGCCATGCAGGTGGCGGAAGCGGTGCATCGCTATGGGAAGGCGCTCGGCGTCCAGGTGCTCGCCATCTATGGTGGCGCCTCCATGGAAAACCAGATCCGTGCGCTCAAGCGAGGCGTCGATGTGGTGATCGCCACGCCGGGACGCGCGCTCGACCATATCCGTCGGCATACGCTGCACCTGGGATCGGTGCGCACCGTCGTCCTCGACGAGGCCGATGAAATGCTCGACATGGGATTCGCCGAGGAGCTCGAGGCGATCCTGGAAGCCACGCCGACCACTCGGCAGACGGCGCTGTTCTCGGCGACGCTGCCCCCACGCATCGCCGCGATTGCTCAGCGCCAGCTGCGCAATCCGGTGCTGGTGAAGATCGATCGGGAAGTGGTGCCCGATGGTGAATCGGCGCGCGTCCGTCAGGTCGCGTACATGGTGGCCCGTGCGCACAAGATGATGACGCTGGCCCGGGTGCTCGATCTCGAGCAGCCGACGTCGGCGATCGTCTTCTGCCGCACGCGGACCGAAGTCGATGAGTTGACCGAAACGCTGAATGCGCGTGGCTTGCGTGCGGAAGCGCTGCATGGTGG
Organism: Gemmatimonadaceae bacterium; assembly: GCA_040374415.1. Lineage (GTDB taxonomy): Bacteria > Gemmatimonadota > Gemmatimonadetes > Gemmatimonadales > Gemmatimonadaceae > Gemmatimonas. The sequence goes on from JBEIUK010000060.1 coordinate 1,655, forward strand.
CCTGTCGCAGGATCAGCGCGATCGCGTCATGCAGAAGTTCCGCGCCAAGAAGACCGATCTACTCGTGGCGACCGACGTGGCGGCGCGCGGCCTCGATGTGAAGCACGTCTCGCACGTGGTGAACTTCGATGTGCCTGTGGACGCCGAGTCGTATGTGCACCGCATCGGCCGGACCGGTCGGGCGGGGCGCGAAGGCGTCGCGATCACGCTGGCCGAACCGCGTGAGCATCGGCTGCTTCGCAATATCGAACGGGCCACGTCGCAGCGCATTGAAATCGCGACGGTCCCGACGGTTGCGGATCTGCGCACCAAGCGGCTCGAGTTGGCGCGCGCGTCGCTGCGTGAGGTGCTCCTCGAGGGGGGCTTCGAGCTCTATCATGGGATCGTCGAAGCGCTCGCCGAGGAGTTTGATGTGATGGATGTCGCGGCGGCCGCGATTCATATGCTGGAGTCGAAGGACGCGGTCGACGAGACCGAAATCCCGACGATGGCGGCGCGTCCGGAGCGGGTGGAACGGCCAGGGGCTGGGTCGTTCTCGCGCGATCGCGAGCAGAGCCGTGGTCGTCCGCCGCGCGAGTCCGGCCGTGAGCAGGGGCGTGACCGTGGGGCACCGCCAGCCGGGAAGGGGGCGCCGCGGGCCAAGTCGGCGCCGTCGCACACGGTCGCGCGACTGTGGGTTGGCGCGGGTCGCAAGGACAAGATGCGGCCGGGGGATCTCGTGGGTGCGATCGCGAATGAAGTCGGGATCGATGCCGAGTCGATTGGCGCGATTCAGATCGCGGACGGCTTCTCCACGGTGGAGGTGCCGGAGATTCTGGCCGATGAGATTGTGAACGCGCTGAAGGCGACGCGGATCAAGGGGCGTAAGGTCCCGGTTCGTCGCGATCGCGCGCGCTAGCGGTCCGGTTCGGTCCGTCCGGGGGTGAACCCGGACGGTTGCAGGATGGCACCACACGAAACGCGGGACCGCTGAGAAAGCGGCCCCGCGTTTTTGTGTGCGGGGTTATTCGGCGAGGGCCAGGATCGCGTTTGGCGTCATGCGCCGCACGATCAGCGCCCGGACATGATCGCGCTGGAGTCCGTAGAGCCATCCGCCCACGGCAGCGGCGATCACGCAGAGGAGCGCGAGCGTCAGGCTTCCCGGGGCCGAGGGGAGGAAGCCGCTGGCGAGTTCGAGGGTGATGACGGTCGCTCCACTGAGGAGCACCACCCGCTGCACCAGGTCGCGGTAGCGCGGAAAATCACGCCCGTACCATTCGGCGACGGCGTACCCCAGCAGGGAGTAGGCGGCGAGCTGCTCCAGCGGCCGGAAGATGGCGGGCTGCGAGTTGGGGGTGATGCGAAAGGCCAGGAGGAGGCCGTGCCACTGTGGCTCGAGGGCCGTGAGCGGCCAGAGGGCGGCTGTGATCAGATAGAGCAGGAACAGGGGCAGGACGAGTCGCAAGGTCGGGAGCTCAAAGCGGCGATGCTCGGGGCGTCCCGCGACGCGGCCGGCCACGGTCCGGCGCCAGAGGGCGGTGGCGAGGAGTGCCAGCGCGCTGGCGCTCAGGACCAGCGGATCGCGGACGGCGCCGGGGAGCAGGGCGATGGCAAACCAGACCAGGCAGAGGACCCAGAGCCATTTCGCCGGGCGTTGCGTCTGCCCTTCCAGGACGGCGCCATGGACACTGCCCAGGATGGTGCCCGCCGCGCTGGCGATGGGGAGGATGAGCCAGTCGCGATCGGTGCCGTCGCTGGTGAGGCCAATGAGCCACATCAGCGGGATCAGCAGGTAGACGAGCCCGGTGAGTGGCAATTCGAGGGCCAGCGAGCGGACGGCTTTGGGCCCATCGAGGCGGCGCACCACGAGGCCGTAGCCAAGGGCGCCGAGGAGCGCGCCGAGGACGTTCATGATGACGTCGGCGAGCGAGGTGTAGCGTGACGGGGCGAAGAGTTGCGCCGTTTCAATGGCGCCGCTGAAGAGGGCGGCGCGCCAGAGTGCCCCAAGCAGCTGGACCCGTCGGCCGGCCGGTCGGGTGAGCTGGTGGACGAAGCCGAGGGGGATAAAGAGGACCACATTCAGGAGCAGGTCCCGGGGGGTCACCATCCACGAGAGCCCGTGGACCGGGCGCGCGGCGAAATCGTAGGGGGCGAGGGTGACGACCAGCGTGACGACGGCCAGATAGCCCAGCAGGGCGTTCCCCAGGCGCGCGCCGGTGATGTCAGTGGCTCGGCGGTAGGTGGGGGCTCTGCGGCGAAGGAGTGGCATATTGGTCAGTATCGGCTCGGACGGCCGTGATCGGAAGGCCGTGATCGGACGACCGGGGGGCGGTTCGTCCCCGAATGCAGTGCGGGGACGCCCCGGGGGATAATTTCCCCGGGTGTTGTTGTGTGTCCCATTCACTCCCCGGTCCATGTCCCGATTCTCTTTCGTCCGTCCACGCGGCCCCCGGTTCCCCGTCGCGCGGGCCTCGGTGCAGGCCGCGACCCTGCTCGCGGTGCTTCTCCCCTCGGTGGTGCTCCCTTCGGTGGTGCTCCCTTCGGCGCTCTCGGCGCAGGGCAAGGGGAAGGCTCCGGCGGCTGCGGCGTCACCGACGGCCAGCGCTATCGATTCCACGACGCTGGCATCGCTGAGCTGGCGGAATGTCGGCCCCTTCCGCGGCGGTCGCGCGAATGCGGTGGCGGGGATCCCGTCGCAGCCGCTGACCTATTTCGCGGGATACACCGGCGGTGGCGTCTGGCGCACCGATGATGCGGGGCTCAACTGGCGGAACATCAGCGACGGCTTTTTCCGGACGGGCTCCATTGGCGCGATTGCGGTGGCGCCATCGGACCCGAATGTGCTGTATGTGGGCTCCGGGGAGTTTGCGGTGCGCGGGCAGTCGTCGACGTATGGCGACGGGATGTATCGCAGCACCGATCAGGGGCGGACGTGGAGCCACATTGGTCTCGCGGCCTCCAAGCAGATCGCGGCGGTGCGGGTGCATCCGACGAATCCAGACTATGCGTATGTCGCCGTGCTGGGTGATCGCTGGAAGGGGACGCCCGATCGCGGCATCTATCGCACGACGGATGGCGGCAAGAGCTGGACGCTGTTGCTGAAGGGGATGAATGCGACGAGCGGGGCGGTGGATCTGTCGATGGATCCCACCAATCCGCGGATCTTGTACGCGGCCTTCTGGGATCACCAGCGCACCCCGTGGAAAGTGCGCAGTGGTGGCGAGGGCAGCGGCCTCTGGAAGTCGACCGATGCCGGTGAGACGTGGACGCGCCTGTCGGAGGGGCTCCCGTCGCTGATGGGGAAGATTGGGGTGGCGGTGTCACCGGCTAATCCGGACCGGCTCTACGCAATTATCGAAGCGGACAAGGGCGGGCTCTATCGCTCGGATGATGCAGGGAAGAGCTGGCGGCTCATGACCGGTGATCGGCTGATTCAGACGCGGTCTTGGTACTACATGAACATCACCGCCGATCCGAAGAATCCGGATGTGGTGTGGGTGATGAATGCGCCGGTGCTCCGCAGCATTGATGGCGGCCGCACCTTCCAGACGGTGTCGGCGCAGCATGGCGATAACCATCAGCTGTGGATCAACCCGACCGATCCGCGCTATCTCATCAATGCCAACGATGGCGGTGCCAGCATCTCGCTCGATGGCGGGAAGAGCTGGAGCACGCAGGACAATCAGCCGACGGCACAGTTCTATCATGTGGCCGTCGATGATGCCTTCCCGTACAAGCTGTACGGCGGGCAGCAGGATAATTCGTCGGTGATCATCAAGTCGCGCACCGATGGTGGCAGCATTGACGTGCGCGATTGGGATGCGGGCCCCGGCTGTGAAAGTGCCAACATGGGCGTCAGTGCGAAAAACCCGCGCTACGTCTACGGCGGCTGCTATCAGGGGATCATTGAGGAGCGCGATGCCGAAACCGGTCTGGTGCGCGCGATCATGCCGTGGCCGGAGATGAACCTCACGGAGCCGACCGATAAGACGAAGTACCGCTACAACTGGACGGCCCCGATTGAAGTCTCGCAGCACGACGACAAGGTGGTGTACCACGGCGGAAACGTGCTCTTCCGGACCACTGATCGCGGCCAGCACTGGTCACCGATCTCGGGCGACCTGACGAAGAACGACAAGAGCCGCCAGGGGTGGGGCGGTGGTCCGATCACGAACGAAGGCGCCGGTGGTGAAGTGTATGCCACGATCGTCGTGATTGAAGAATCCTCGCATGATGCCAAGACGTTGTACGTCGGGACCGATGATGGCCTCATTCAGCGCACGCGCGATGGTGGGGCGAGCTGGACCAACGTGACGCCGGCGGCGTGGGGCGATGGACTGGTCAATGAAATCGCGGTGTCACCGCACGAGCCGGGGACGGTGTTTGTCTCCTTCCGCAAGGATCGCGTCGGGGATTATACCCCGCACCTCTTCATGTCGACCGATTACGGCACGACGTGGACGCGGCTCGTGAATGGCCTGCGTGATGGGGAACCGGTGCGCGTGGTGCGCGAGGATCCCACGCGAAAGGGGCTGTTGTATGCCGGCACGGAGACCGGTGTCTATGTGTCGTATGATCGCGGCGCGCAGTGGATTCCGTTCCCGGGGTTCCCGGCCGTGCCGGTGACCGATTTGCAGCTGCGGCATGACGACTTGATCGCCTCGACCGAAGGGCGCGCCTTCTGGATTCTCGATGATCTCTCGGTGATCCGGCAGCGGAGCGATGCGGTCGCGTCGGCGGCGGTGCATCTCTATACGCCGCGTGCGGCGAGTCTAGCGGGCGGCTCGAGTGGCCCCGCGCGCAACGCCGGACGGAACCCGGCCTTCGGGGCGACGATCAACTTTCGGCTAGCCACGGCCCCGGATTCGGCGACCACGGTGACACTCGAGTTTGTGAATGCGAAGGGCGCGGTAATGCGCGCGTTCGCCTCGAAGGGCGATTCGGTGAATACGCTCACCGCGAAGGCTGGGCTCAACTCGCTCGTCTGGAACCTGCGCCGTCCGGCGCCGACGCGCTTTGGGAATGTGCTGCTGTTTGGCGCGCCGGGTGATGGTGGCGCACGGGTCGCGCCGGGGCGCTACACGGTACGGCTGACGGTGGGCAGCACCGTGCATACGCAGCCGCTCGAGGTGCTGCAGGATCCGCGCATCAATGAGCCGGCGGCAGTGATCGCGGAGCGGGATTCGCTGGCCAATCTGCTGTCGAGCCGGATCTCCGAAATTCACGATGCCGTGATCCGCGTGCGGGATCTGCGGACGCAGGTGCAGGGCGTCGTCGCGCATGCCAAGGGCATTGATACCGTGACCAAGGTGGGGACGGCACTCGCCGGCAAGCTGTCGGGAATTGATCCGAAGCTCACCACCAAGGCGAGCAACGGGCAGGACATCATCAACTTCGCCAACGGCATCAACGGCCAGTACGGCTTCCTGCTCGGTCAGGTGGAAGGGAACAGCGGCGTGACGCAGCCGGTGCGTGATCGCTTGCTCGAGCTCGAGAAGCTTTGGCAGACGCTCAAGACCGAGGTCGAGTTGGTGGAGACCCGCGATGTGGCCGCCTTCAATGCGCTGCTGCAGGCGAACAAGATCCCAGGCATCATCGCGCTCCCCACGAAGGGGAAGATTCTGCAGTGAGGCGACCGCGCAGGATGCGGCGGTGTGCGGTGGTGATGCTGGCACTGGCCAGCATCACCGTGCCGGTATCGGCCCAGAGCAAGAAGAGCACGTCCGCTGCGCCGGTGCCCTATGTGCCCCCCATGGGGAGCTGGGAGCATCGTGCCGCCGCCGATGTCGGCATGGATGCGGCCAAGGTGCAGGAGGCGGTGGCGTTCGCGATCGCGAGTGAAGCCAAGGCGCCGCGCGATCTGGAGCGCAATCACTACATGACCTTCGGGCGCGAGCCTTTTGGTCAGGTGATCGGTCCCATCGCTCCCCGTGGAGCCCCCACGGGGGTGATTGTGCGCCACGGGTATGTGGTGGCGGAATGGGGCGATCCGCAGGCGGTGGAAATGACGCACAGCGTGGTGAAAAGTTTCCTGTCGTCGGTCGTGGGGGTGGCGGTCGATCGTGGTCTCATTCACAGCGTCTTCGATACCGTGGCCAACGTGCTGGGCCCCATTCAGCGCGCGCGCCCGAACGACACCGGCATGGGCGCCGACTGGCCAGGCGATGCGCGGTGGATCCGTCCCTTTGATACGCCGCACAATCGGCGCATCACCTGGGATGATCTGCTGCGGCAGGTGAGCGATTGGGAAGGGACGCTCTGGGGGAAGCCGGAGTGGGCTGACCGTCCCGATCCCAACATGTCGACGTGGGGCACACGCGCGCGCGTCACACCGGGGAGCGCGTACGAGTACAACGATGTCCGGGTGAATGTGCTGGCGCTGGCCGCGTTGCACATGTGGCGCAAGCCGCTCCCCGAGGTGCTGCGGGATGAGATTTTTGATCCCATCGGGGCGTCGCGGAACTGGCGGTGGATGGGCTACGACAATGCGTGGGTCGTGCTCGACGGCCGCGAGGTGCAGTCGGTGAGCGGCGGCGGCCACTGGGGCGGCGGCATGTTCATCAACGCGTGGGATATGGCGCGCTTTGGGTTGCTCACGCTGCGGCGTGGCGTGTGGGGGAACCGTCGCCTGCTGTCGGAAGCCTGGGTCACGCAGGCGTTGACGCCGACGAAAGCCCAGCCGACGTACGGCTACATGAACTGGTTCCTGAACACCGACCGCAAGTACGTGCCGAGCGGGCCACCGCAAGCTGTGGTGCATTCCGGCAATGGTACGAATATCATTTATGTCGATCCGGCCAACGATGTGGTGGCGGTGGTACGCTGGATCGAGAACGGCGCGGTCGATGGCTTTGTGAAGCGACTCCTGGACGCGGTGCCTGGCGCGGCGCGGTAAGCACCCGTCACACGCTCCCGGCGTTGCGATGCTGTCCGCAACGCCGAGGCGCACTGAACCCCATCACGCGGTGGGTCAGCCTTCAGCGCTGGCCGACCGCGTGGTCACATGGCGCGCAAAGTTGTCGAGAATCGCCTGCCAGCCGGCGCGCTGCTGTTCCTCCGGATGCACGGTCTCGGCATCGAAGGTGACCTGTACGGTCACACCATCGGCCCCTTCGGTGAAGGTGATCTGCGCCACCCGGTCCCCGAAGCGGTACGCTAGCAGGGCGTGCGGGACGATCTCCGTGTACTCGCCCGCGAAGTCGAAGCCAAACGAGCCATCTTTCGCTTCCATGCGCGACGAGAAGATCCCGCCAACGCGGAGATCTACTGTCGCCGCGGTGGTGTGCCAATCATCAGAGGCATGGTTCCACTGCATGATGTCAGCGGGCGTGGTGTAGGCGTGCCAGACGTCAGCGATGGGGGCGGCCATCGTGGTGGAAACAGTAATCGGCATCGGTCGGAAGGAGAGAGTCGAGTGATAGGTCAGCGTTCGTTCATCCAACGATCGTCGAGCACCTGCACCGGTTTGGTGTAGCTGGCCCCACCCACGGTGAGCGTGACGAGATAGCTCCCGGGTGCGGCGGCGGTGCTTGCTCCGCCACGTCCCCCAGCGGGGCCCCCAGCGGGGGTTCCTCCCGCACAGCTGGCCGGGCCATTCGTGAGCGGCGGCGCCACGAGCGTCCACTGCACACGATGGAGCCCCGCCTTCGCGGGCATCACTGTTTCGCACACCGCGCGCCCCGTCAGGTCACTGATGGCAATCTTCGCATCCCCCGTGACACCCGTGCCGAGATAAAAGTGAATCGCGGTGCCGCGCGCCGGGTTTTCGCCTTCGAATTGCTTCTCGCCACCCGTGTAGATGTCCTGACGAACGTCGGTGGCATACGCCACCGCCGCGCGGACATCGAACAGGGTCGCGGGTGCGGCGGCGACCGCGGGCGTCCACTGTTGCAGCGGCGTGATGTCGTCGGCAATCCAGAGACTGCGCCCATGCGAGGCGACAATCAGATCACCATCCCGCGGATGGATCAGGATGTCGTCGGTGCGGACCGTCGGATAACCGGTCATGAAGGGCTCCCAGTGGCTTCCTCCGTTCATCGACACATACAGGCCGAAGTCAGTCCCGACAAAGAGCAGCTGGCGGTTCCGGCGATCTTCGCGAATGACCTGCACATTCCCACGCCGTGGGAGATCGCCGGCCACGCTGCTCCAGGTGGCGCCGTAATCGCGGGTCATGAAGACATACGGCGTCAGATCATCGCTCCGATGCCCATCAATCGCGACATACGCCGTGGCCGCATCGAAGTGCGACGCCTCGATCCGCGAGATCCAGTACGGATTCTCCCCCGTCAACGCACCCGTGGGGAGGCCCGTGATGTTCCGTCCGACTTCGGTGAAGGTCGCCCCATGGTCTCGGCTCACCTGCAGGTTGCCATCATCGGTGCCGGCCCAGACGATACCCGCCACGACCGGCGACTCTGAGACGCTGATGATCGTGCTGTAGGACGTCATGCCGTCATTCTTTTCGATCTGCGGCGCGCTCCCCTTCACCCCCATGAGCGTGACGGTGCACCGGTCCACTTGCTTGGTGAGATCCGCGCTCGCGATCCAGCTATCGCCCTGATCCCGCGAGCGGAACAGGCGATTACCACCGAGCCAGATCACGCTGGGATCATGTGGGGAAAGCTGGAACGGGGTGTTCCAGTTGAAGCGGTAGGTATCACCGGTGCGCGCGTTCACCACATTCGCAGCTCCGCCCCCTCGGCCACCAAAGCCGCCGCCACCCGGGCCGCCAGGGCCGCCCACCGCCGTACCCGCTGGCGCGGCGGGAGGAATGAGGCGGCCATCGCCGCAGCTCCCCGGCGCCGGCGCCGCGCCGGCTCCGCGTCCTGCCGGCGGGGCGGTGGGGCGAATGCTCTTGGAGAGGCCGGTGCGCAGATCGGTGCGCTGCGTGTTGCCATCCTGGGATTCCGCAAAAATCATGGCGCGGTTGGATGGATCCACGGCCGTTTGCATACCATCACCACCGCCCACACGGAACCACTGATGATCGCGGATGCCGTTGCGGCTCCGCGTGGCGCTGACGCCGCCCCAACTGTCGTTGTCCTGCAGACCGGCATACACGTTGTACGGCCGATGCATGTCCGCCGAGACCCAGTAGGCGAGCCCCGTGGCCATGGTATGCACATATTCCCAGGTGGCGCCTTGATCCCAGGTCACCGCGAGCCCGGCGTCGGAGCCGCGCAGGATATGATCCGGTTGCGACGGATCAATCCAGAAAGCGTGCTGATCGACGGTTTCGTTGCCAAAGCCGCGTCCGGAATCAATCGGTGCGAAAGTGCGTCCGCCATCGAGCGACTTGGCCGCCTGCACATTCGCGATGTAGACGCGTTGGTCGTTGGTGGGATCTACGCGGATCTGACTGAAGTACATCGGGCGCCCATTGCAGTTGCTCACCAGCGTCCAGCTGCGCCCTTTGTCCTCCGAGCGATAAATCCCTGGCCGATAGCGGCTGAGTGCCGGCACCTTGCGCGCGCTATCGGGCGTGCTGGCGGCGAAGCCCTTGTTCACCGTCGCATTGCTGCACCAGTCGTAGCCACCGCGCCCACCGCCCGCACCGGCGCCACCCGTCACCACCGCCGCCGAATCGGCGCCATCGGTCTCGATTTGCGCATAGACCACGTTCGGATTCGAACGCGAGACATCGAGGCCAATGCGTCCGAGCTGGCCGGGGGGGAGCCCGCCCGTCGTCAGCCGCGTCCACGTGCGTCCGCCATTGGTCGTCTTCCAGAGGCCGCTGCCGGGACCGCCGCCATTGAAGCAGCACCCCGAGCGCCGACGCTGATAGCTGGCCGCGTAGAGCACGTTGCTGTTCGATGGGTCCATGACCAAATCGGTCACCCCCGTCTGTTCATCGATATACAGGCTCTTCTGCCACGTCGTGCCGCCATCGGTGCTCTTGTAGAGCCCACGCTCCGCGTTCGGACCAAACAGATGCCCTGGCGAGGCGACGTAAAGCGTTGAGGGACGCCGCGGATCAATGACAATGCGCGCGATGCTCTGCGTCTCGCGCAAGCCAATGGGGGTAAAGGTCACCCCGCCATCCGTGGACTTGTAGATCCCATCCCCGAAGGAGGACGTTTGCCGGTTGTTCGGCTCACCCGTCCCGACGTATACGATGTTGGCGTTCGTGGGATCGATCGCAATATCCCCGATGCTCGCTGAGGGGTATTGCTCAAAGACTGGTGTGAAGGAGGTGCCGCCATTGGTGGACTTGAAGACGCCACCCATCGCATAGCCGATGTAGATGATGCGCGGGTCTTTGTCGAAGACGGCGATGTCATCAATGCGGCCGCCCATGCTGGCCGGTCCGATCGATCGGAAGCGAAAGGGGGCCAGCACCGGATTCGCCGAGCGGTTGATCAGGGCCACGGTATCGCGGCGCAGGATGTTCCCTTGGGCGTGGGCCAGTCGCCCGGTGGTCAGTGGGGACAGCGCCAGCAGGGTCACGGCCAACGGCCGTATGGCGAGCGGGGACCAACGGGGCATGAGCACTCCAGAGAGAGGACGCGCGGAATGTGCAGGGAACCCGCCGCTTTGGCGAGTCGCCGACCGCCCATCTCGACGACCCTGTCAATTGGGGGCTATGTTGGGGCACGTATGCCACGTCTGTCGATCGCTCGCCTGCCGAGTGGGCCGTTGCGCCGTCTGTTGCTGATGATCACCGCGCCGCTGTGGGCAGGGTGTCAGCGGAGCGGGCCGTACCGGCTCACGTTCATGGAGCCACCGGCGGCTCTCGAGGGGACGCGTGTGAGCGCGTATACCGATACGGGCCGGGTCAGTACCGCCGCCGATCCCACGCTGCTCTATGCGACGGTCCGTCAGCCGGCGACTGCCGAGGACCGCGATCGCTTCTATTCGCCGCGTCGGGGCAGTTCCGTGCGACTTGGCATGGCGCGCATCACGCTGGGCCGGTCGGATATCAGCTGGGAAGAGGCCCGCGAAATCTCCATTCTGAAGAACAACACCGATCGCTATCCATTGCAGGTGGGTGCGGTCACCGAGTTTGGGGTGCTCGATGTCGCCCGGCACGCCATTCTTGCCGATGACGGGGAAGCGGCCGTGGATCGCAGCGCGCGCGACCGGTTTACGGCGGCGGTCAATGCGCGGCTCGCCCGGAGTGCCGTCAAGGACATCTTTATCTATGTCCACGGGTACAAAGTCAACTTTGAGAATCCGCTGCTGGTCGGCGCGGAGCTCTGGCATTTTCTGGGTTACGAAGGCGTCTTCATCCCCTTCTCCTGGCCCTCCCGGACGGCACGACTCGGCTACTTCGGGGATGTAGAAACGGCCCGGTACTCCGCGCTCTTCTTTCGGAATTTTCTGGAGTACCTCGCCCGTGAGACCGCGGTGGAGCGGATTCATATTCTGGGCTACAGCGCGGGCACCCGTCTGGTGGCGGCGGCGCTCGATCAGTTCGCGTTGATCAGCCAGCAGCGGACGGCCGAGGAGATTCGTGCGACGTACAAGTTGGGAAATGTGGTGCTGGCGGCGAGCGATATCGATCGCGGGTTGCTGGGGACCTACCTCGTCGATGGTCTGCTGCGTGTGCCTCGCCAGCTGACGCTCTATACGTCCACGAAAGACGAGGCGCTCAGCTTCTCCCGATTCTCCATGGGCTTTGCCCGGGCGGGGCAGCTCGACCTCGACGCCTTCACGGCGGAAGCCACCGCGTATCTGCGGAGCTCCGATGCCTTGACCCTGATTGGGGTGGAGTCTGCACCGGGCTTTGATCTGGGAAATGGCCACGGGTATTTCCGGAACAACCCATGGGTGAGCAGTGACCTGTTAACCACGCTGCGGTACGGTCTGTCCCCAGCAGAACGGGGCCTGGTCCTGGAGCCGCATGGCCCCGTGTGGACCTTTCCCCCGGACTATCTCACGCGGCTGCGTGCGGCGTTGGCGCGGGTGAATCCCGCTCTCGCGCGGCAGCCGTAAATTCCAGCGCGTGGTCCTCGCCTGTTTTCCCTTGCCCGCCCGCACGTGATCCTGCATTGCCTTCGATCGGTAGCCCGCCCCCTTTGCGCAGCGGCGCTGCTGGCCCCCGCGACGCTACTGCCGGCGGATTGCCTGCAGGCACAGCCCACGCACACCGCCGCCCCGATGCGGTTGGATGCCGCGGTGGCGGACTCCTTCGCCCGGGCCGCCCGGGCCCGCCCGCGCCCGGTGGCGCAGGCACAGCGGATCACGACGCCGCCGGTGATCGACGGTCGGCTGGACGAGGCCGTCTGGCGGCAGGGGACCCCGATCACGGAGTTCCTGCAGCGTGAATTGAATGAAGGGGTCCCGGCCTCCGAGCGCACGGAGGTGCGATTGGCGACCGATGGGCAGTATCTCTACATCGGCGCGCGGATGTTCGATCGC
>JBEIUK010000199.1:0-5271 GCA_040374415.1 Gemmatimonadaceae bacterium
ATAGCTGAAGGGCCAGTCATCGCCCACGCCATAGAGCGTGCGCAACCGGAAATCTTCCGGCGAATAGCGCGGCGTCACGCCGCCCCAGTGCATCGCGAGGCCACCCACATGCATGCTGGGGGAAAAGCCCCAGGTCGTGCCCACGGCATTCTGATCATCGAGATGATCGCGACGATACGGCCCTTCGCCGTAGCGCAGAAACCGTTCGCGCGTGGTCGTGCGATCACGCAACGCTGTGGTGTGGGTACCCGCTTCCAACACGGTGATCGACCGCGTGGTGTGTTCCGCAAGGTGCGCGGCCATGAGGGCCGCGGTGATGCCACTGCCGACAATCAGAATGTCGGCCCCTTCGGGCATCGTGGTCTCATCCATGGGGCGGCTCATGCGCGGCGCCCTGCGATGGCGACGGGGCGCGTGGTCGTCCCTGCGAGGGTGCGACAGGCGGCTGGGGATACTTCCGCACCCAGCGCGAGATTCCACGCCTCGGGCGCGGTGCTCCAATGCGCCATGAGTGCGATCGCCACGTGGGTCGCTTCGAGGGGCGACGGCAGATCGCCGCCACCCACGCCGCGGGTCGCCGCGGTGATCAGTGCCTGCCGCTGCGTGCGGGAGAGCCCCGTAAAGCCGGTGCGATGGGTGTGCTGCGCGAGCAGCTCCAAGCCATCGAGTTGCGCTTGCCACGCGGGGACTGGATCGGGTGGGAGATACCGGATCTCGGCGTAGCCATAGCCATGCATCTCTTCAGCGACCGGCGTGTATTCGCGGCAATAGGTCACGAAGGCCTGTACCGCGGCGGTAATCCCCGCCGCGCCCAGCTGCTGCGGCAACACCGTATCCCCTACGGCGGCCAGCAGCGGGCCGTTGAAGGTGGTGATCATCGCATTGCGCGCGGGATCGCGCGGAAGGCTGGCGTCGTCGGTGGGGGCGCGGTCGGGAGTACCAGGCGCGCAGGCGGCGGCCGCCGCCAGCACCCCCGCCGATTTCAGAAAGTCGCGGCGGCTCGCCGCATTGTTGGGGAGGCTCATGGGCGGCGGGTGCGGCTGATGGTGGCCGTGACAACAGGATCATTGCGGAGGACCTGCCCCCCGCGCATCACGAAGCGCACGCGCTGCGTCGCTTCGATCTCGGTGCTGGGGTCGCCATCGGTGGCGATCAGGTCAGCGGCGTAGCCCACCGCCACTCGGCCAATGTCCTTGGCGAGGTTCAGTGATTCGGCGGCACGCGACGTGGCGCTGACGATGGCGTCCATCGCGGGCTGGCCACCGCGTCGCACGCGGCACACCAACTCCTCGGCGTTTCGGCCATGCGCACCGGCGACGGCATCGGTGCCGAAGACCAGTTTGAGCTGCGGCGTCCGGCTGGCGAGGCCAATCCCCTTCTCGGCGAGCGGAATGGCCTGCTCCATCGCCGCGAAGCCGGCGGCGTTGTAGTTCCCGATCCCTTCAAACCACGGCTTGTGGTCGAGGTAGTTATGAAAGACGAGTCCGCACTGCGGATCGAAGAAGGTGCCACGCGCGACGAGCAGGGCGCGCGTCGCCTCGTCGGCAAAGACCCCATGCTCCACCTGCGTGCACCCGGCCCGTGCGCTGCGCGAGGCGGCCTCGGCGGAGTGCGCATGCACGACCGACCGGAGGCCAACGGCGGTCGCTTCACCACAGGCCGCTTGCAACTGCGCATCGGTCATGGTGGCTTCGCCACCGTCGCGAATGGATTTCGACGCAAAAATCTTGATGACGTCCGCACCGCGCGCCTTGAACCGACGCACCGCGGCCCGCAACGAATCGGGGGAGCCACCGCCGGTCGTTTCGCTCATCGAACCGAGCGAGGTGAGGACGCGCGGTCCCGGGATCAGTCCGGCATTGATCGCCTCGCGCAGTTCGGCATTCTCGGGCTCGCCGATATCCTGCACCGTGGTGAAGCCAGCGCGCACGGTCGCGAGCGCATTGGCTGCCTGATTGTAGGCGAAGACATCCGGGGTATCGCCATCGCGCGGCGTATGCAGCTTTTCGGCGCGATTGAGGTACCAGCCGAGATGCACATGGGTGTCGATCATTCCCGGCATGAGGGTCCGGCGGCCGAGGTCGAGACCATCGGCGGGGAGCGGCCCGGTGGCCGGGCGGATCGCGGTGATGCGCCCCTTGCGAATGATCACGTCCTGCCGCGTGAGCACGGCGCCAGTGCCATCAATGACCCGTGCGGCGCGGAGGGTCAGGTCCGTGGCGGGGAGGGCAGGGCGCTGCGCGGAAACGGCCGTCGCGAAGTAGGTCGCGAAGCAGGTGGCGAGGCAGGTGGCGAGGCAGGTCGTCGTGATGCTGGCGGCGAACGGGCGTCGGAGCGGGAGACGGCTGGTCGGCATGGGGCGGAGGGCTGAGGGACACCGTCAAGAGATAGACGCGCTCGGCATCCGGCAAGTGGCACCATCGCGACCGATCGGTTTTGCCCCTAGTTTGGCCGGATGCCCATCTCTTGCCGCGCTCTGCTGGCCACGCTGGTGCTCTGCGGCAGCGCTCCGCTGTTGGCCCAGCCTCGAAAGACCCCCCGCCCGGCCGCCCGGCCCCTCGAAGCCACCTGGTATACGCGCAACGAGCCGGCGATCACGCGGGACTTTCTCGCGCACGCCGACCGGATCTCTATCGTCTCACCTCAGGTCTTCGCGTTCGACGCCGACGGCGGCATTCACGGCGCGCTCGACACCGCGGTGGTGCGCATGGCGCGCGCCAAACGGGTGCAGCTCGTGCCGCTGGTGATGAACCCCGGCTTTGATCAGGCGATCATCCACCGGTTGCTGACGGAGCCGGGGCCGCGGGCCCGCGCCATGCGGAGTCTTGCGGCGCTCTGCCGCGACCAGCAGCTCGACGGCCTTCAGTTTGATCTGGAAAACATCCACGTCAGCGACCGGGACGCCTTCACCGCCTTCACGCGCGAAGCCGTGGACTCGGTCCATCGCGCGGGGTGCACGCTGTCGGCGGCGGTGGTGCCACGGACGAACGATACCCCGGGACCGACGCCGTATCATCGCTGGATTCATGACAACTGGCGTGCGGTGTACGACTATAAGGCGCTCGCGGATACGCTCGATTTTCTCGCGTACATGACCTATGCGCAGCACACCGGCGGGTCACCACCGGGGCCGGTGGGGGGGCTGCCGTGGATTCGCGCCTCGCTGCGGTATCTGCTCGCGCAGGGGGTCCCGCCACAGAAGATCTCGCTCGGGATTCCGGGGTTCTCGGATCACTGGGGCCCGATGTACAACTGGCGTTCCGGGTCGGGTACGTCCGGGCGCGATATCAGCTATGCCGAAGGGCAGCGGCTACTCGCGCAGTTCCAGGTCACCGCGCGCTGGGATGCCACGCAGCAATCGGCCTATGCCATGTGGGAGAACGATGGCGTCTTCGAGCATCTGTGGCTTGAAGATGCGCGCGCCTTTGCCGCGAAGCTGCAGCTCGTGCGGCAGTATGGGCTGCGTGGCTACTCGGTCTGGATTCTGGGGTCGGAAGATCCGCGCGTCTGGTCGCTGCCGCACACCGTGACCAAGGCGCCGCGCCGCTAAGGCGTGGCGCCAGTCGACGCTGGCGTCAGCGCGCCGGCCGACGTTGCGCGGCCGCCTTCTCCACCAGGCGCCGCAATTCGGCGATCGGCTGCGGGCTGTCATCGACACTCAGTCGCAGCACGACATCGTTGTGCAGCCAGACGCCGCCGTCCTTCTTCACAATCACCATCGCGGCGGACTGCATGCCGCGCTTGTCGCCGCCGGCCTGCTGCCCCGCTTCCAACGCCGCGAGCAGCCGATAGGACAGGTGCCCCTTGGTGCTCTCAAAGGCCTTCACCATCGACGACACCACCTCAGGCCCGGCGAGGATATTGCCCTGCGCGGTGCAGTACGTCCCCTGCGCATCACCGGCCCACTCTGTGGCCTTCGGTCCCGTATATGCGGCCACACGTCCCTGCGCATCGATGACGGCAAACTGGCGGCCGAACTTCGTCCAGTCGGCCGGCCGCGGATCGGGATCACGCTCCCACACCTGCCGCACCACATCCTTCGGCAACATGCCGGTCTTGAGCAGCGTCAGCGCCTGTGGGCCATAACTCACATCGACGATCGCCTGCGTCGCAGCCACGCCCACCCCGGCTTCCGCCCAGAGTACCCCGTTCCCCACCGCGAAGACGCGCGACTGCACGGCACCACCAACCTCGCCGGTCGCCGGATCGTAGCCCAGAATGGAGAAGGTGGCGATCGGGGGCCACGGTCCCGGCGGGGCATGGGGATTGGCTGGCGTCCCTTGTGCCGAGCCCTTGATGGCGACCAGCGCTACGAGCAGCACCGCCAGCAGCAGGGCCACCGGCCAGAAGCGGCGGCGTGACTGGTCCGGGGCGCCGGCGTTCCTCACAATGGGGATGCTGGTTGTCACTGGGTTGGCCATGATGGAACGGGTGGGTGGGGCCGAGCCGATCGATGGCCCGGCGCCTGACGGCGCGGAGCCTGCGCTGTCGGACCGCGTGGGATCCTGAGGGGATTCCGGCGAGGGAGGCGGCGTCTGCATTCGGCAACGATACGATCTGCCAACGACGTCGGCCAGTGGCTGATGTGATCCCCGCCATGACCACCCATTAGCTTCCACTCATGGCTACTTCTTTCCGCTTCCCCGAACGATGAGCGGTGCGACGCCGACCCTCACGCGGCTGCTCTGGAACGCCTGGCGCCTGCGCTGTCCGCACTGTGCGGGGCGAGGGATCTTCGCGAACTTCTTCGCCCTCAAAGACCGGTGCCCGTCGTGCGGGCTCCGTTTGGAGCGTGGGGAAGGGGATTACTTCGTCGGGGCGTATCTGTTCAACCTCATCGCGGTCGAACTCATCCTGTTCTTCTGCGTCTGCGGATTTGTCTATCTCACGTGGCCCGAACCGCCGTGGGATCTCATCACCATTGTGGCCGCCGTCCTGATGCTGTCGGGATGTTTTCTCTGCTATCCCTTTTCCAAAACGACCTGGCTCGCGGTCGATATCGCGATTCGCCCAGTGTCCCCCGAAGAGCTCCGCTGGCATGCCGATGATGGGGAAATCGGCGACCGTGAGCTGCCGCACCTGTAAGCGGCGATCGCGCACGCGCCAATGACGACGGGCCCGCCGGCATTCTGCCGACGGGCCCGTTCGCTGTCCCGGCGCGAGGCGATCGCGCCAGATTGTTTTCTTACTTCTCGACGATGATCAGGTAGCGCGACGCGGCCCAGAACTTCGCCGGATCGGTGATCTTGATTGACTCGCCACGGAAGGAGC
>JBEIUK010000046.1:0-15468 GCA_040374415.1 Gemmatimonadaceae bacterium
CGCGGCCTTCGCACCGCGCGGACAAGGACGCCCACCACCACCACCCCACCAACGCGTACGCCTGCTCCTCTGCACCGACCTGCTCGCAGAAGGGGTGAACCTGCAAGACGCCGGGATCGTCGTGCACCTCGACCTCCCCTGGACCGACGCACTTCGCGCGCAACGGATCGGGCGCTGTGTACGCCTGGGATCACCGCACGCCACCATCTCCGTCATCACGCTGCAGATCCCCGCCGCCACGGAAGCCATTGTCCAACTCTCCGCTCGGCTCACGACCAAAGCCCGACTCGCCACTCGGCTGGTCGGTCGTCACGGTGTGGGTGCGCCCCGCAGCGCGATCGATGCCGCCCAGGATCTCCGCGAACAGCTCACCGCGTGGTATTGGGCCGGCGCGCGCGTCGGGCCGGACGCACCCGAAACGCCGGCGATCACCACGCGCGATCACCGCGCACCAGCCAGTGCGCCGATGGTCGCGTGCACGGCGGCCACGCAGCCTGGCTTTTTGGCCATCATCCGTGACGGAGCAACCGGTCGGGTCCAGCTCGTGGGAGGATGCCAATCGGAGACCCCATCACCGCGCGCGTCGCAGACGCACGCGCAGACGGAGGCGGTGCGTCTGCGCGTGCTGACAAGCCCCACCGCCCTGCTGGCGCTGCTGCACACCATGGTGCCGTTGTCGTCGCCGTTGTCGTCGCCGTTGTCGCCGCCGTTGTCGTCGCCGTTGTCGTCGCCGTTGTCATCGCCGTGGTCGTCGTCATCGGCGAGGCTCTCGCCATCGCAGCGCAGGTGGTGGCGGACGGCACAGCGAGCGACGGCAGCCGTCGTTCGACGTCAGCAGGTGCGTGCGCAGATAGGGATGCCGGCGATGGAGGAGCCGGCGACGGTGCGGCAGGCGCGTCGGATGGTGCAGCAGGGGATTCTGAGGGTGTCGCCGACGGAGCGGGGCGTCGTGTATGCCGCGAGTCGCGGGGCGTTGGAGATGCTGCGGGTGGCGCGGGGTGCGGCGGTGGACGAGGCGGTGCGGGCGTGGATCCAGATGGCGGCCTCGCTGCCGTTTGTGGCGTGGGTTGGGGCGTGGCGGTCGGCAGCGGTGCTGGTGCGGAGCGCAGGTGTTGTTCCCTCCGCGTCAACCGCCTCGGTGGCACAGAGTGCGTGGCACGTGGACGCGCTGTTGATCCTGTGTCCGCATGGGGCGACGGACGCTGCTAGCTTTGGCGGATGTCCTCATGCGCACTGCTCTTCGATCTCGATGGCACCCTGATTGATTCCATCGAACTGTTACTCCGGTGCATGGAGTTCGCCTTCGCCGATCGGTCTGATGGCCCCACGCGGGCGCAGTGGACGGCGGGGATTGGCACGCCGTTGCGCACGCAGCTGGCGGAGTGGTGCCGGTCGCCGGAGGAGGTCGATGCCATGGTGGATCGCTATCGCGTCTATCAGGATGCGCATCTGGAGTCGTTGACGACCGTCTTTCCTGGGGTGATGGACACCCTCGCGTGGGCGCGGGCGGCGGGGCATCGCACCGGGATCGTCACCAGCAAGGGGCGGATCATGACGGGGCGGTCGCTCCGGCATGTGGGGTTGGCGGACGCGTTCGACACCATCGTGACCTACGAGGAGACCGCGCGGCACAAGCCGATGCCGGACCCCGTCCATCTGGCGCTGGAGCGGTTGGGGATACCGGCCGAGCGGGGGTGGTTTGTGGGGGACTCGCCGCATGACATGGCGGCGGGGCTCGCGG
The DNA here is from genome assembly GCA_040374415.1 of Gemmatimonadaceae bacterium. Classification (GTDB taxonomy): domain Bacteria; phylum Gemmatimonadota; class Gemmatimonadetes; order Gemmatimonadales; family Gemmatimonadaceae; genus Gemmatimonas. The sequence goes on from JBEIUK010000046.1 coordinate 1,742, forward strand.
CGGGGGTGCGCACGGCGGCGGCGACCTGGGGGCCTTTTGGTCGGGCAGAATTAGCGCCGTTGAATCCTACGCACTGGTTGACCCGTATGGACGAATTGCCGGCGGTGGTGATTGCCGCGACTGGCGCGCACTGACCTGTCGATCGTCCCCTGGAGTGTCCCATGTCTTTCCGTGCCAGCGCCGCCGTACCGACCGGGCGCCCGCGTGGGCGTCAGCCCCTGTTCTCCCGCGTGCTGCTGGGGCTGATGCTGGGTGGCGTGGCGGCCCTGCCGGTGCAGTCTGCGGTGGCCCAGCGCGGCGAGCAGGTCGATAGCAGCTTCCGGTGGTCCGGGAGCATTCCGGCGGGGCATTCGCTGGTACTGCGAAATGTGAACGGCGGGATTGAGGTGGCGCGCAGCACGTCGGGGCGGGTGGAAGTGATGGCCGAGAAGCGGTGGCGGCGCGGTGACCCGGCGTGGGTGCGGGTGGAGCAGCAGCGGGCGGGCGACGACGTGATCCTGTGCGCGCTCTGGGGACCGGATGCGTCCTGCGATGCGCAGGGGATGCATGGCGGGAAGGGGCAGAAATCCTGGACGGATCGCAACGATGTGAGTGTCCGCTTTGTCGTGCGGATTCCGGACGGGGTGCGCGTGGATGCCAATAGCGTGAATGGTGGCGTCACCGTGGCGGATGTGGGCGGCGCGGTGCGGGCGCGGAGCGTGAATGGCAGCATTACCGTGCGCACGGCGGGTGGGCCGGTGGATGCAGAGTCCGTGAATGGCAGCATCACCGTGGCCATGGGATCGACCGGCGCCGCGTCGGCGCTGCACTATGAGACCGTCAATGGCAGCATCACGCTGACGATGCCCAGCACGCTGGGCGCGCGCGTCGATCTGGAGACGGTGAACGGTCGCGTGGAATCGGGGTTCCCGATCCTGATCACCGGGACCCCTGATCGGCGGCGGCTGCGCGGCAGCATCGGGAACGGGGTGGTGTCGCTCCAGGCCCGGAGCGTGAATGGCAGCGTGACGTTACAGCCGGCCACCCCCATCGCCCCCGCGCACTAAGCCGCCGGATCGCGCCGTCGTGCAACGACGGCGTGCAGCGACGGCGTGCAGCGACGGCGCACGCACCCGGGCGGGAGACCGGCGCTCAGGGGGTCAGCAGGGCGTCGATCGCGGCGGCGAGCTCCAGATCCTTGGTGGTGATCCCACCGGCGTCGTGCGTGGTGAGCACGAACTGGAGCCGCGTGTAGCGGATATCGATATCCGGGTGGTGCTGCATCGCTTCCGCGAGTGTGGCGACCTGTGCAACAAAGGCGATCCCCGCCGGAAAGGTGGGGAACTGCACCCGCTTCACGAGGGTGGTGCCTTTCCGGACCCAGCCGGTAAGGCCGCCGAGCGCCCGTTGGATCTCGATATCAGACAGCGTGGCCATCCGTAGACGTTAGGGCCTGTCGTCCCCGGGGACAATCTGTTGGCCCCCGGGACACGGCCGATCCCCCCCGCGCCCCGCCCTGCGCCCAAAATCCGCCCTTGTGTTTCGGGATTTATTCGGTATTCTATTCCCCCCCGACCTCTCCGCCGGGCAATGGCCGCCGCCCGACGATGGGCCCGCTGGCATCTCTTGGTCCTGTGTCCCCGCGCTCTGTCCTCTGCCATGTCTGCCGCCCGTGCCCTCGTCCAACCGCTGTCCCCCCTGACGGGGGTGCAGGCCTTACGGGCGCAACTGGAGCAGGTGGTGGCCGCGGGGCGGCCGGCGGGGGCGCCCTGCCCATCGGGGGTCGTGGGACTCGACACGGTGCTCCGGGGGGGCGTCCCGCGGGGGCGGATTACGGAAGTGCTGGGGGCGATGGGCGCGGGGAAGACGGCGCTCCTCACGCAGGTGGCGGCGCGGGTGCTGCGGGCCGGGGGGTGGGTGGCGTGGATTGATGCCCGGCGGACGCTCACGCCGGCGGCGCTGGCATCGCTGGGGGGCCGGTTGGTGGTGGTCCGCCCGCGCGATCCGGGGCGGAGTGCCTGGAGTGCCGATCTGCTGCTCCGGAGTGGCGTCTTCACGCTGGTGATCCTCGATGGGGCTCCGCCGCTGACCCGGAGCCATGGCGTGCGGCTGGCACAGCTGGCCCGCGACCGGGATGCGGCCTGTGTCGTGCTCCACGACGACCCCCGGGCGCGGGTGGGGCACGGGATGGTGCGCATACGGCTGACACCGGGGGCGGGACACCGACGACGAGATGGCGTCGCCCGGGGATTTGCCGTGGTGGTGGAGTCAGGGAGCGCGCGCGGAACCATTCGACCGATTGAGGTGAGCAGTGACATCGTGGCGTGTCGCCTGTGTACGGATTCCGAGATTCCCGATCGCCGCGGCGTGGCACCACGCCCCGGCAGCGGGGAGCACACGGCGTCCCCCGATCGCCATCCAGTTAGCGCTCGCCCTGGAGAGCCTGTCCGGAGCCCCGTCGCCGACGGCGACATCCGGGAGCTCCGCACCGCCTCCGTCCGTGGGGGCGAGCCTCCCGACAGCGGGACCGTCCGCCGTCTCCCCATCGGTCCCCTCTCCCGGGGGCGGCAACGGGCCGCGGACCCGCGGTATGGCCGCACCGGACAGCGGGAACGTGTCCGGGAGCGTGTCCGGGAGCGCGCCCGGGAGCGCGCGCGGGAACCGGTCAGTACCGGCGGCGGCGGGGGCGTCCCGGGGGCGTGGACGCGAGGGGATGCCACCGTGGGACGGGAGCGCGTGCGCACTGGCGGATGACACGGTCCTCCGGGTGGTCTCGCTGGCGGCGGGACAGCTGGGGATCCGTGTCGGGATGACCATTGCGGAGGCGCAGGCGCGCTGCGCGACGCTGGACGTCCGGCCATGGGACACACGGGTCATCTCGGCCGGGATGCTGGAGGTGACGACGGCGCTGCTGGCGGCGAGTCCGCAGGTGACCCCGCTCCATGGGGCGCCGGGGGTGTGGTGGGTGGGGGCCAGTGGCTTCACGGCGCTCGGCGGAGAGCGGGCGCTGGCCGAGGGGCTGCTGGCGATTGCACAGCGGTGGCATCCGGGGGCGCGGGTGGCGATTGCCGATTCCTGCGTGGCGGCCCGGGCGGCGACGTGGACCTCTCCGCCCCCGTCCATGGAGCCATCGGGGATTACGGTGATTCCGGCCGGACACTGTGCGGCGTATCTCGCGCCGGCGCCGTTGGGGTTGGTCCCCATGCCGGAGGAGTTGCGGGCGGCGCTGACCGCGCTGGGCATGCGCACCGTGGGGGCGTTGGCGGCGCTGGCCCCGGGGGATGTGGAACAGCGCTGGGGGCGGGAGGGGCTGGCGGCGTGGCGCTTGGCGCGGGGAGAGGATCCTCGGCGCCCCGGGCTGGTCCGCAGCGAGGCGGTCCGGCAGACCAGTGTGGAGTTACCGAGTCCGGTCGAGAGTACGGGGCCGGTGTTGTTCGTGATGCGGGCGCAGCTGGAACGGCTGGTGCGCGAGTTGGTGGAGGCGGGGCGGTCAGCGGCGGCGGTGGCGATCACGCTGGTGCTGGACGCTGGACGGCAGTGGCCGGTGGAGACCGATCCCGCCGACGCAGAGGCTGATGCAGCGGCGGAGGCCGCGGCGGACGGACGGTGGAACGAGGGGCGTTCCTCCCGGAGCGCGCCACCGTCGGCCGCCGCGTTGCTGGGGGTGCCCCAGCGCACGATCACGCGGGAGGTGCGTCCGGCGCGGCCGCTGGCGCGACTCGAGCCGCTCTTTGAGCAATGCCGAGCCCTGTTGGAGCGGTGGACGATCCCAGCGCCGATCATTGGCGTGACGATCAGCATTCCGGCAACGGCACCACTGGCGGCGGATCAGGGCGATCTGCTGATGCCGTCGTGGCGCGATGCGGCAATCAACGCGGAGGCCGTGGTGGCCCGACTGCACGCCGTGCTCGATCCCGACGCGCGTGGCGATATCGTGGTGCGTCCCATGGCGGCCGACAGCCATCGACCGGAGGCCAGTGGGCGGTGGGCACCGGTCGATCTCATGGCGCAGGGGGCCGCCCCCCTCCCGACGACGCCGCAGGGCACCGGGACGGCACAGGACGGCACGGAGGCGCCAGCCGTGCTGCGGCTGCTGGAGGTGCCCGATGCGGTGGAGGTGGAAACTCCGCATGGCGCCCCAGAGGCGGTCTGGTGGCGCGGGCGACGGCTGACGATCACGCAGGCGGAGGGCCCGGAGCGGCTCTCCGGCGACTGGTGGCGCGCGGAGACCTTTGCGCGCGACTACTGGCGCTGCGATGCGGCGGGGGAAGGCACCGTCCTGCTCTATCGTGATCCAACCGCCTGGTATCTGCAGGGGTGGTACGACTGACCACCGGGCATGGCGGTTGCAGTTTCCGATCGGGGGCGTTCGTTTCTCCCCATCCGCCGTCGTGCAAGTGGTCGGCCGCTCTTGCCCCTTTCCCCGTTGTCATCCGTGGTCACTATGCCTGTCTTCCGCACCCTCTCCCTCCGGGTCGCGAGCCTGTCGCTCCTCGCCACCATCACCGCGACGGCCCAACAACCACCCGCGGGGCAGCCGCCCGCGGGACGCATGGGGGGCGGCTTTCGGGGCGCCACCACGATCAAGCCAGGGGAAAACTGCCCGCCCGGCACCACGGAAATCCGTCCGCGCAGTTGCATGGCGCCGGACGGGGCCGCCCCCAGCATTCTCGATTACCGCCCCAAGTCGACCCTCGTGGCCCCGGTGCACATGACGCGCACCGCGAAGTACCCGGCCATTGATTTTCACGGACATCCGGCTGGCCTGCTCAATACCACGGCGGGCCTCACGCAACTCGCGAACGCGCTCGACAGCCTCAACGTCCGCACGATGATCGCCGCTGACAACATGTCGGGGGACCGGCTGGCGAAGACGATGGACACCGTGCGCGCCTTCCCGCGGCTGAAAGACCGCGTGCGCATCCTCGCCGGGATCAATTTCCAGAATGTCGGGCCCGGCTGGGCTGCCAAGGCCGTCGCGCAGCTGGAAGCCGACGTGAAAGCCGGCGCCGTCGGGGTCGGCGAAATCCCCAAGAGCCTCGGCCTCACCGTGCGGAAACCCGACGGCAGCCGCCTGCACATCGATGATCCGGAACTCGATCCCATCTGGGACGCCTGTGCGCGACTCAAGCTGCCGGTGTTCATCCACACCGCCGATCCGCAGGAATTTTTCAAGCCGATCGACATGAGCAACGAGCGCTGGCTCGAACTCTCGCTCTTCCCCGACCGGCGGTACCCGCAGGACAAGTTCCCCAGCTTCGAGACGTTGCTGGCCGAGCGCAACGCCCTGTTCAAGCGGCATCCAAAGACCACGTTCGTCACGGCACACCTCGGCTGGCAGGCGCATGACTTGAACGCCCTGTCGCAGCTCCTCACTGACCTACCCAACGTGTACACCGAGGTCGGTGCCGTGTTGTACGACATCGGACGGCAGCCGCGCGCGGCGCACGATTTCTTCGTGCGCTTTCAGGATCGCATCCTCTTCGGCAAGGACTCCTTCCAGCCGGAGGAGTATCCCTACTACTGGCGCGTCTTTGAAACGCGTGACGACTACTTCGATTACTACCGCGGCTATCACGCGTTCTGGAAGCTCTACGGCATCGATCTCCCCGATGCGGTCCTGAAGAAGGTCTACTACCAGAACGCGCTGAAGCTCATGCCCGCCGTGCCGAAAACGGGGTGGCCGAAGTAAGGCCCGCCGCCCGGCCCCCCGGCCCCCCGTGCGTTACGGGGTGCCGGTGGCGCGTTGCCAGGCCGCCACACCACCCACCACCGGCAACGCCAGCCGCGTCGCAGCCAAATCGAGCGTGAGGCGCGTCCCCGCGGGGGGCCAGAGAGTAAACTCGCGATCGCTCGACATCACTAAGACGCCCAACTGTTTGCCGGCGGGAATGATCTGATCGTCAGGCTGCAGATCAAAGGTGAGCGAGACAAACTGTCCCGGCACGAGCGGCGTGCCGGGGGCGCATCGAGGCAAAATTGCCCCCCTGCGTGAGCGACGCATGGTTCTGCGGATCGGCCCACCCGCGGGTGATGACGCCGGCATGTCCGTCGGAGCCCGTGCGCGCACTGTCATAGGGCAACTGCACGAGCCACACCGAGAGATTCGCCGCGGGTGCACTCGAGGCCAGCCGCACGGTGATCGTGGTGGTCCCCGAGAGATGCACCGGTGCCTGCAGCACCGGCGTGGCGTAGAGCAACCGATGCGGCGAGGCGGCAACCGCCGCCAGCGCCGAACCGCTGAAGCGCACCTCATCGATCAGCGAATCCCGTCCCGTCGTTACGGCCCGGAGCGCGAGTCCGCCCACCTGCGCACCATTCCCCTGTGGATAGACCGTCACTGGCGCCGCGAGCGGATTCGGATAGTCCGCATACGGCGTGGGCACGCTCCCACGTGGCGCCCCTTCGCGCATCACGAACAGACGCGGGTCCCGCTCCACCCCGTTGCTCACGCCGTAGAGGTAGTGACTGAACCACTTGTTCTGCATGTCGAGTGGAGGCGGACCGCCGTGGCCGCCCTGGTGCAGATAGAGCTGCGTCGGCGTCCCCTGCGCCTTGAGGGCCTCATAGATCCGCATGCTGTGCTCAGGCACGACGTTGTAATCGTTCAGCCCATGCGCGAGCAGCGTCGCGGCTTTCACGCCACGAATCTTCGTGAGCAGGTCACGCGACGCCCAGAAGGCGTTGTAATCACCATGCACACGGTCAAATTGGGCGGCAAAGAGCCCATCGCGATATTGCGCATTGCACCGTGCCCGCGCCGCTGGCGCCCCCGTGTGAATGAAGTCGTAGAGCACGTCGACATCTTCACCCAGATAGCCGCCGGGCTCCGCACCAGACCGTTGCTGCGATAGTAGTGGTAGTACGAGGTGTTGGGCGCGATGGGGATGATCGCCGCCAACCCGTCCACCCCGGTCACGGCGGCCGCGAGGGGAATCGTGCCGTTATACGATGTGCCAATCATCCCCACTTTCCCCGTGGCCCACGCCGCGGACACACGCGTCCCACCCTGCACACTCGTATACCCGGCGGCGCGTCCATTCAGCCAATCGATCACAGCCTTCGGAGCAAGCTGCTCGGGGGCATCGCCAACGGTCGGGCAGCCGGTGGAGAGTCCCGTGCCCAGCGCCTCTGAATGCACCACGGCAAAACCGCGCGGCACCCACGTGTTCACTTCACTGCGGGCAATCCGTGGCCGCACCGGCGCAAAGGGCAGCTCCGGTTGCGGCACGCGCGGCGGCGGGGTGATCCCGAGGGGGTGCTCCACATTCCAGAAGGTGCCCAGGTCGCCGGCGGTCCCTGCGAAGTAGGGGGACGATTCGTAGATGGTGGCGACGCGGAGGCCGTCCGTTTCCGTCTGGCGCTGGCGCGTGACGTCGACATGGACGCGATCCATCACGCCATCCTGATCGGAGTCGACGCGCGTCTCGACCCACAGCTCCTGCCGGATCCACTGCGCCGTGTCCTGAAAGGCGGGCACGATCTGCGCCTGGCCATTGAGGAACACTGGGGCGGCCGCCCCCGGGCGTGCCGGGGGATCCGCGGGACCACGCCGGCTCTGCACCGTGCCGGCGGGGGCGCAGGCGCTCATCGCCGCGACTGTTCCGCCCAGCATCCCCGCGCGCATCAGCACGCGCATCAGCGGTCGCGCTGGCGTCGACCACATCTGAAACAAGGGCATAGCGATCATCCGGATCAGTGTCCGTTGCGCGTGGAGTCCACCGCGGCGCGAATCGCCGCGAGGGAGGCATCACCGGCAAGCCGGTGGGCGCCGATCAACAGCTGTGGCACACCGCCAACACCGTTGGCATCAGCCCAGCGAATATCCTGGTGAATCTGCCGGAGCAGTCGTCCGGTTTGCACACAGTCCCGGAAGGCAAACGACTCGACGCCCACCGTTGCAACGACCGAATCGATCTGTGCTTTTGCCGCATCGGCAAGCGCCGGCTGCGCACGGGCCGCTTCGTCGGTGAGTGTCCCCCACTGGGCCTGGGAGGCGAAGAGCTGCGTACTGGCCTCCCAGAACTTTCCTTGGACACCGGCGCACAGCGCCGCACTCGCCGCACGCACCGCCAGCGGATGCGCACGCAGCGGGTAGTGCACGAGCGTGAGTCGGGCCACGCCGGAGTCCACCAGCGCCGCGCGCACCGCCGGCAGCGTACCGGTGAACCACCGTTGGCAGGTGGGGCACTGGTAATCGCTCACGACCATGATCGACACGGGAGCGGTGGCCAGCCCTAGCACGCGGGATCGGTCGGCTGCCTGCACCATGATGTCCGGGAGCGACTTTTTCCGCTCCGGCGGCAGGCGACGCACATCGACATCCGGCACATCGGCGGCCGCGCTCTTGGGGGCCGAGGAACAGGCGGACAGAAGGAGCAGCGCGGCGGCGATCGGGGTCACCCCCAACCACGGGCGACGCGCCAGACGATGCTGGACACGCGGGCGTCGGGACGGTTCACACCAACGCGTCGGGAAAAACATTGCGGGAAGGGTCACAGTGCGTAATCTATGATCAATGTCCTCCGCCTGCGCCACATGCCCGCGATGTCTCTGATGCACCAGTCCACGCGTGGTCGCCGGTGGCGCGGGATCGCCCTCGTGGCCGCCCTTGTCGTTGGCGGATGCCGTCAGGCCCCGCCCCCCGCCGATCCACAGCTGGTGGCGCAATGGATGCGCAGCGCCCTCGCGCTTGTCCGCAGCGAACGACTAGGGCCACCGGTCGCCTCGCGCCTCTCGGCCTACGGCGCCCTCGCCCTCTACGAAGGGTATGCGGCCGATCCCCAGAGCACGCTGCAGTCGCTCGCCGGTCAGTTAAACGGCCTCCCAGCGTTCCCCGCCGCCGAGCACCCCGAGTTGCTTGATGGGGCGACCGTTGCGGCCGCCGCGGAACAGGTCGTGATGGACTCCCTGCTGCGGGATGGCATGCCCGGCACACGCCGCACCATCGATTCGCTCGCCGCCGCACAGATCGCGGCACGCGGCGCGAGTGGGGTCCGCGCGGCCGCGCGCGATGCCTCGGTGACGTATGGGCGCACGATTGGGCAGGCCATTCTCGCGTGGGCCGCAGTGGACAGCTTCTACGCCACCCGCGGACGGCCATGGACGCCCTCGGGAGCGCGTGGCGCGTGGACCAACACCGCCAATGTGGCGCAGTTCATTCCGCAAACGCTCTCGGGTCACTCCGATCTCGTGCAGTTTGCGAACCCGAATGTGCGACTGGACGCCGAACAGGCCACCAACCGCAGCACCTTCACGAACCGCCCGAAAGCCGACGGCCCCACGACGCTGCCGGCCTTCAATCCCACCAAGCCGACCGAACCGTACTGGGGCGTGCTGCGCCCCTTCGTGCTGACGAACGGCGACGAATGCGCCCCGCCGGCGCCACCGCCGTATTCCGAAGTGCCGGGGTCCCCCTTCTGGAAGATGGGGCGCGCGTTTCTCGATACCGTGCGCGCACTCACGCCGGCGCAAACACAGACGGCGCTCTTCTGGGCGGATAATCCCGTGGCGACCGGCACCCCGGGCTTTCACTGGATCAGTGTGGTCAATCTCATGGTGGCGCGTCGTCAGCTCACCGCCGATGCCGCCGTCGAGCTGTATGCCCTCACCTCACTCGCGATCGCCGACGCCTTCATTGGCTGCTGGCGTGAGAAGTATCGTTCGAATGTGGTCCGGCCGGTGACCTACGTGCAGCGCGTCTTTGATCCGCGGTTCACGACGGTGATTCCCACGCCCCCCTTCCCCGAATATCCGTCGGGGCACTCGGTGCAATCCGGCGCGGCCGTCGATGTGCTCATCAGTCGGCTGGGGGACACGATCCCCTTTATCGATTCGACGCAGGTGGATATCGGCCAGCCTCCGCGCCGTTTCGCCTCGTTTTCTGCGGCCCGAGCCGACGTGGCCATCTCGCGCGTCTACGCCGGGGTGCACTACTTCCCCGCCGTCGTGGATGGGCTCACGCAGGGGCAGTGCATCGGTCGGCGCATTGCCGCACTGCACACGCGACGCCCCGTTCCCTCCAGCACACGCGCGACGCCGTGAGACCGCACCGTGGGATGAACGCGCGCCCCTCGGCATGGCGGCCGTGGGGTCACGCCCTGCGCACCGCCCTCGCCGCCTTGGCGTTCCTCGCCTGCAGCGCGCCGCCCGTGGACACCACGTGGCAGACTGAGAACGGCGTTCGCTGGCGGGCCCTCGCGGTGCCGCGCCGAGGCGAAGCAGGATTCACGGCGCTGGGGGCGTCACGCACCGGGCTCACGCATGTCAACCGCGTGGATGTCGAGCGCGGTCTGGCGAATCGCGGGCTGCTGGACGGCGCCGGCGTCGCTATCGGCGATGTGAACGGGGATGGTCGCCCCGATGTGGTGCTCGCCTCCGTCGAGCAGCCGGCGGCGTTGTATCGGAATGACGGAGCGCTGCACTTCACCGACGTGACGACCGCGAGCGGCCTCGAATTTCGCGAGCTCGCGACGACCAGCGTGGTGTTGGCTGACCTCGATGGCGATCGCGATCTCGATCTGGTCGTGGGCACCTTGGGCGGTCCGTTGAAATGCTACCAGAACGACGGCACAGGGCATTTCACGGATATCACCGCCACGAGTGGGCTGGTGGGCGGCGTCAACGCCACCACGATGACCCTCGCGGATATCGATGGGAACGGCTCGCTCGATCTCTATGTGGCCACTTACAAGACGCGCAATGCGCTGGATGTGTATACGCCACAGCAACGCGCGTTCGATCAGGTCCTGAAAAAGATCGGCGACTCCGTGGTCGTGGTGGATGCGTGGCAGAAGGAATTCCGGGTCGAATCGCGCCCGGATCTGGGCGGGTATCTGCGGTCACAACGGGCGGAGCCCGATCTCTTTTTTCTGAATGATGGTCGCGGGCACTTCACGCGGACGCCTGTTACGGGACCGCGCTTTCGCGACGAACAGGGCGCACCGCTGACGGTGGATCCGGATTACTTCACCCTCGCCGCACGCTTCTACGATGTGAATGGCGACGGGGCGCCGGATCTCTATGCCTGCAATGACCTCGAAGATCCCGATCTTTTTTGGTTGAATGACGGCCATGGCAACTTTCGATTGGCCCCCACGACGGCGTTGCGGGTCACCAGCAACACCTGCATGTCGGTGGATTTCGCCGACGTGAACCGCGATGGCCATGTTGATCTCTTCACGACGGACATGCTCGCCCCGACGCTGTCGGGACGGCAGCGCGGCATCCCGACGCACACGCCGCAGCAGAAGCCGGTCGGGCTGTCACCGGAACGCACGCAGTGGATGCGCAACATGCTGCAGCTGTCGCGAGGCGATGGCACGTGGGCCCAGATTGGGGATATTGCGGGGGTGAGCGCCACCGATTGGACGTGGGGATCGGCGTTCCTGGATGTGGATCTCGATGGCTATGACGATCTGCTGGCCGCGACCGGCCACCGCTACGACGTGCGTGAAGCGGATCCCTACGACCGCATTCGCAACAGTTTCCCCCGCGTCCCGTGGAACCGGGAATCGGCGGAATTTCCCCTGCTCCAGACGCACAATGTGGCGTATCGGAATCGTGGGGACTTGACCTTTCAGAATGTGAGCGACGACTGGGGTTTCGCGGGCGAAGCGGGGATTTCGCACGGGATCGCCCTGGGCGATCTCGATGGTGATGGGGCCCTCGATGTCCTCGTCACGCGGCTCGATGCACCGCCCGTGCTCTATCACAACACGACCGCGGCGCCGCGCCTGCAGGTGCAGTTGCGAGGCGCTGACGGGAACACGCAGGGGATTGGCGCGGTGGTGACGGTGCGCTCTGGCCGGCTGCCGGTGCAATCGCGCGAGATGACGGCAGGCGGCTACTACCTCTCCGGCAGTGCCGCGCAGCTCACCTTTGCCGCCGACCGGGACAGCGTCGCCACCATTGAGGTGCGCTGGCGGAGTGGCATGGTCTCACGGATCACGACGGCGCGCGCCAATCGGCTCTACGAGATCGATGAACGATCCGCGCAGCCGGCGGCACCCGTGACCACCCCGGCGCCCGCGCCACTCTTCACCAACGCCACCGCGCAGTTGCATGGCGCAACGCACGTCGACTCGCTGTATGCCGATTTCCGACGGCAGCCGCTGCTCCCGTCACGTCTGAGTCAGCTTGGCCCCGGCGTGAGCTGGATCGATGTCGATCGCGATGGGCGCGACGATCTGGTCTTCGGCAGCGGCCGTGGCGGACGGCTCACCGTACTCCGCAATACGCCCGCCGGCTTCGTCGCCATGCCGGTGCCCGGAGCAGTGCAGGCCGTCGATCTCACCATGGTGTTGCCGTGGCCCCAGGGGAACGGCCTCTCGCTCCTCGCCGGCCAGTCGAATTACGAAACGGCCTCGGCGGCGGAGGCGTTGGCGGTGGCTCCTGTGCTGCAGTGGCCGCTGCCCTTTCGCACGGCGAGGGCCAGCACGATGGTCCCCGGTGACACGGCTGGCGTCGGGGCCCTCGCCATTGCAGATGTGAATGGCGACGGTTTCCTCGATCTCTTTGTAGGGACGCGCGTCATTCCCGGCGCGTGGCCCTTGCCCGCACGTTCACGCCTGTGGCTCGGGTCGGCGACGGGGGCGCTGACGGAAGATCCGCGCAACGCCACGGCGCTCGCTTCGCTTGGGCTTGTGGCGTCGGCCCTCTTCACCGATCTCGATAACGATGGCGCACCGGAGCTGGTCGTCGCATCGGAGTTCGGCCCGCTACGCGTGCTGCACAACGAGCGGGGGACTCTGCGCGACATCACCGCGTCGCTGGGCCTTCGGGAGCGCACGAGCCGATGGAATGGCGTGACGGCAGCCGACGTTGACGGCGATGGTCGGCTCGATCTGATCGCGACGAGCTGGGGGCGGAACATCGCCTGGCAAGCGACTGTGGATCGCCCGTGGGAGATGGTCGTCGCGCGACTCGCCGATGACCGGCTGGGGCTCATTGCCGCGCGCCAGGATTCGCTCACCCATCGCGAGATGCCACTCGACGGGTTCGCGCGCCTTGGGGCGGCCATCCCCGCCATCAAGGCCCGCTTTGCGACGTATGCCGACTTCGCGACGGCCGACGTGGACGCCGTGCTCGGTCCCGATGCCCGTCAGGCCGTTCGCATTGGCGCGACGACCTTTGATCACACGGTTTTTCTGAACCGCGGGACGACCTTCGTCGCGCAATCACTCCCAACGATGGCGCAGCTGGCCCCCGCCTTTGGCGTGGTCCCCGCCGACTTCGATGGGGATGGGCATCTGGATCTCTTCCTCGCGCAGAACTTCTTCCCCACCGAGATCAACACGATGCGCTTCGACGGCGGCGCGGGGCTGCTGCTCCTGGGCGATGGTCGTGGGGGGTGGGCGCCGCAGTCCGTTGCAGCGAGCGGTCTTTCGATCCTCGGCGATCAGCGCGGTGCGGCGGCGGCGGACTACGACGCCGATGGCCGAATGGATTTGGCGGTGTCGCAGAACGGCGCGCCGATGACGCTGTGGCACAATGTGCGGGGGACGCCGGGGCTCCGCGTGACCCTGCGCGGCCCAGCCGGCAATCCGCTGGCACTTGGTGCGCATCTCCAGCTGATTGCCGGCGAGACCCGGGGCCCGATGCAGGAAATTCGTGCGGGGAGCGGCTACTGGTCGATGGACGCCGCCACGGTGGTACTGACGACGCGCACGCGGCCCACGGCGCTCTGGGTGCGGTGGCCCTCCGGCGCAGAGCACACGGTGCCGGTGGATGCGAACATGCGCACCCTC
>JBEIUK010000012.1:0-24006 GCA_040374415.1 Gemmatimonadaceae bacterium
GACTCGCGCCGTTTAATCCGCGTGGCGCCGATGTCGCCGTGGTACTGGATCTCATGATCCACGATCTCGACCTGGTACACACACTCGTCGGTGTTCCGGTGGCTGAGGTCAGCGCGATGGGGATCCCCGTGCTCACGCCATCGCTGGATATCGCCAACGCGCGGTTGACCTTTGCGAACGGCGCCGTCGCCAACATCACCGCTAGTCGTGTCTCCCGGGAGCGTCTGCGGAAGCTCCGCATTTTTCAAAAGAGCGGCTACATCTCGCTGGATCTGGCGGCGGGCACCGGCGAGTTCTTCCGGATGCGCGGCGATGTCGATCCTCGGCAGTTGGCGCGCGCACCACGGGCCCTCGAGGATTTTGTTGAGCGCGTGGAATTGTCTGCGCCGGAAGGGGAGCCCTTGGTGCTGGAGCTCACGCAGTTCCTGAGCGCGATTTTGGGGCAGGCCCCCATCGCGGTGACGGGGGCGGATGGGCGCGATGCCTTGGAGGCGGCGCTCCGCATCGTCTCCGCGATTGAACAGGGGGCGCAGGGTGATGCGTCCTTCGCGCGCGGTCTCGCTCGTGCGTGAGATTTTGTTCGTCGTCGGTGAGGCCTCCGGCGATCTGCATGCGGGCAAGGTCGCCGAGGCGATTCGTGCCGTGCATCCCACGGTCCCCATGGCCGGGATTGGGGGTGGGCACATGCGGGCTGCCGGGGTCCGCATTCTCGAAGACGTTGAGCGGTTGGCCGTCATGGGGTTCGTGGAAGTCCTCGCGCATATCCCGAAGCACTGGGCGTTGCTCCGGATGCTTCGGGAGCGTATCGCGAGTGGTACGGTGGGGCTCGTGATTCTGATGGATTATCCGGGCTTCAACCTGAAGGTCGCCGAGGTCGCGCATCAGGCAGGCATTCCGGTGCTGTATTACATCACGCCGCAGGTGTGGGCGTGGGGGGCAAACCGGTTGCCGACGCTTGCGCGCGTGGTGACGAAGGCGGCACCAATTCTCCCGTTCGAGGAAGCGCTGCTTCGCGCCCATGGGGTCGATGCCACCTTCGTGGGGCATCCGTTGTTGGACCGTGCCCAGGAATTGCCCTCGATGGCCGAGGCGCGCGCCACACTCGGGCTCTCCCCCGACGGTGAGGTCCTTGCGGTCTTCCCGGGGAGTCGCCGCGCGGAGTTGGCGCGGCATCTTGAACCGTTTGTGGCCACGGCCCGGTTGCTGCAGCAGCAGCGTCCTGGGCTTGAGGTGGTGGTCAGTGTCGCGCCAACGGTGCGCATCAGTGCCGCGGACTGTCCGTTTCCGCTGGTGTCCGGCAAATCGTTCACGGTGTTGCGCGCCGCGACCGCGGGGCTCCTCAAGAGCGGGACGACGACGTTGGAAGCGGCGGTGGCGGGATTGCCACATGTCATCGGATACCGCACGAACCCCATCACGTATCGCATCGCGCGGCGCGTGGTGAAAATTCCGCACATTGGTTTGGTGAACGTGGTGGCCGGGCGAGAGGTCTCCGCCGAGTTCGTGCAGGAGGGCTTCGTGCCGGACACGGTCGCCGCGGCGCTGCACCCCTTACTCGACCGGCAGAGCCCAGCGCATGCGACCGCCCAGGCGGGACTCGCCGCCGTGCGTGCCACGTTGGGGACGCCCGGGGCGGCGCACCGGGTGGCGACGATGGCGATGGATTTGCTCGCAGGGACGGCCGGCGCGTGAGTGACGCGCTCGACTGGCGGACCCGCGGGCTCGTCCGTCTTGGGGGGTGGCTGCTCACGGCGCTCGGCGCCACCTGGCGGGTACGGGTCATTGGTCGCGAGGCTCTGCTGGCGCGCCCTGCCGACGCCCCTCGCGTGGTGTTGACGCTCTGGCATGGCCAGATGCTCCCCATCTTGTGGGCGCACCGCCAACCGACGGCTGTGCTCATCAGCGAACACCGTGACGGGGAAATCATCGCACGGATCGTGGCGCGGTTCGGCTTTTCCAGCGTGCGGGGCTCAACGTCGCGTGGTGGTGCCCGTGCGCTTCTTGCCTGCGTGCAAGCAGTGCAGGAGGGGGCGGATGTGGCGATCACGCCAGACGGTCCTCGCGGGCCACGCCATCAGTTTGCACCGGGGGCGTTAGTCGTGGCCTTTCGGGCCGGTGTCCCGGTCGTTCCGCTGGTGGCGCACGTGGATCGAGCGTGGCGTCTCCGGTCCTGGGACGCCTTCGAAATCCCCAAGCCCTTTGCGCGCGTCACGATCGTGTACGGTGCGCCGCGCCCTGTCGACGGCGCTGATGTCCGTGCCGTTTCCGAGCGGCATCCGGAGTTTGCGGGCTATATGCAGGCTGACATGGCCGCCGCGGCCATGCATGCGGCTGAGCGCTGAATCGTGAAGGGCGTTGCCCTGGTGCAGGCACTCTGGTTTGGCACCGGATGGCCCGCCGTGCTGGTGCGCCATCTGCTGGCCCCGCTCTCCTGGCTCTTTGGTGCCGTCGTGCAGCGGCGGAACGCCCGCTACGATGCGCTGCCGCTCGAGCCGCCGTTGCTGCCGACGGTATCCGTGGGGAATCTGACGGTGGGGGGGACGGGAAAGACCCCGGTGGCGGCCTGGTGCGTGCAGATGCTGCGGGCGCGCGGTGCGGTACCGGCCATCGTCCTGCGCGGGGTCGGGGACGATGAGTGGCGTGTCCACGAGCTGCTCAACCCCGGGGTGCCGATTGTGGTGGCGCCCGATCGGATCACGGGAATTATCGACGCGAAGGCGCGCGGGGCGGATTGTGTGGTGCTGGATGACGCTTTCCAGCATCGCCGGGCGCCTCGGACGGTGGATCTCGTCCTCGTGAGCGCCGATGAGTGGACGGGCGCGGTCCGTCTGCTCCCCGCCGGTCCCTTTCGGGAGCCGTTGCCAGCGCTCTCCCGAGCCGATCTCGTGGTCGTGACCGCGAAGGCGGCCCGTCCCGAGCAGGTACAGGCGGTGGAGCAGGCGGCGATGGAGGCGTTGGCGTCAGCTGGGGCGCGTGGGACGCCGATCGCCGTGTTGCAGCTGGTGCCTGGCGGGGTGCGCGTGGCCCCCGGGATCTCCACTGCGGGCCCCGGCGACGAAGCAGGGATCACGAGGATGGGAGCGCAGGGCGACACCGTGGACATCGCGGGGACTCCTGTGGCACTGGTCTCTGGGATCGGGAATCCCGAGGCCTTTGCGCGACAGGTTCGTGGGCTGGGGCCCCGTGTGCAGTCGGAGCTGCGGTTCGCCGATCATCATGCATTTACCGCCGCGGATGTCGCGCGGATTCAGGCGGCGGCCGCCGGCGCGGATGCGGTGATTTGCACGCTGAAAGATGCGGTGAAGCTGGCCCCCCTCTGGCCTCGCGCCGGGCTGCCCCTCTGGTATCTTTCGCAATCGGTTGTGGTGGCACAAGGTGCGGACAGTCTGGAACGCGCGATGCTGCGGGTCTTGGCGGCGCGCGAACCGTCGATCTCAACCGCCGGCTAAGCCGGCCTCTTACTTTTTCTTATGGCGCACGAACTCCTTCGCTTGCCTACGGACTCGATCGTTGGTCCGGACAAGGATCGGTTTTTGAATGAAGACAATCCGTTCGAAGCGATGATGTCACGCTTCGACCGGGCGGCAGAACTGCTCGACCTCGAGCCCGGGATTTATAAGCTTCTGCGGAATCCCGAAAAGCAGCTGATTGTGTCCATCCCGGTCACCATGGACAACGGCGACGTGGAAGTGTTCACGGGCTACCGCGTGTTGTACAACACCTCGCGCGGGCCGGCGAAGGGGGGCATTCGCTTCG
Organism: Gemmatimonadaceae bacterium; assembly: GCA_040374415.1. Classification (GTDB taxonomy): domain Bacteria; phylum Gemmatimonadota; class Gemmatimonadetes; order Gemmatimonadales; family Gemmatimonadaceae; genus Gemmatimonas. The sequence continues at coordinate 3,757 of JBEIUK010000012.1, forward strand.
ACATGCGGGTCACGCTCGAAGAGGTGAAGGCGTTAGCGGCGTGGATGACGTGGAAGTGTGCCGTCGTGAACCTGCCCTTCGGTGGGGCCAAGGGCGGCGTGATCTGTGATCCCCTGAGCATGAGCGTTGGGGAACTGGAGCGCGTCACGCGCCGGTACACCAAGGGGATCATCTCGCTGTTGGGTCCCGACACCGATGTGCCGGCCCCGGATGTGAACACCAACGAGCGCGTCATGGCGTGGGTGATGGACACCTACTCCATGCACGTGGGCCGGACGGAAAATGCCGTCGTGACGGGGAAGCCCATTGAGATGGGCGGCTCGCTTGGACGGAAGGAAGCCACCGGCCGTGGCTGCATGCTCGTGACCCGTGAGGCGATGCAGCATCTGGGCCTCCCGATGAAGGGCGCCACGGTGGCGGTGCAGGGCTTCGGCAATGTGGGGTCCACGGCGGCGAAGCTGCTGCAGCGCGAAGGCTGCAAGATCGTCGCGATCAGCGATCGCGCCGGGGCCTTCCACAACGCCAACGGCATTGATGTGGACGCGGCGATCGCGTACGTCGCACAGCATCGGTCCCTGGAAGGGTTCACCGGTGGCGATGTCATGGACCCAGATGACCTGCTGGCGGCGGACGTCGACATTCTGGTGCCCGCGGCACTCGAAAACGTTATCACCACGAAGAACGCGGCGAAGATCCGCGCGAAGATCATTTGCGAAGGCGCGAACGGTCCGACGACGGCGGCGGCCGATCCGATCCTCGATGAAAAGGGGATCTTTGTGATCCCGGACATCCTGGCTAACGCGGGTGGCGTGACGGTGAGCTACTTCGAATGGGTGCAGGATCGCATGGGCTACTTCTGGTCGGAGGCCGTGGTGAACGAGCGGCTGTCGGACATCATGACCAAGAGTTTCCAGGATGTGCTCCTGCTCGCCAAGCAGCACAAGGTGAACATGCGGACGGCCGCGTACATGGTGTCCATCAGCCGGGTCGCCACGGTGCACCGGTTGCGTGGCATCTACGCCTGATTTCGGTACCGCATGCGTGTGTCGGTCCTGGTGGTTGGCCGTCCCCGCCACGCGGGGATGGCGAGCGCCATCCGGGACTACGAAGCGCGGGCGGCGCGGTATTGGCCGCTCGACACCGTGGAAGTCCGTGAAGAGAACGCCAAAGGGGTGTCGGCCGAACAGGTCCGCGATCGTGAAGGCGAACGGCTTCTGGAGCGCGTGGCGCCGGAGGCGCTGCTCGTGGCTTGTGATCCCGGCGGTGAGGTCATGACCTCGGAGCTGTTCGCGGGCGGGTTGCAGCGGCAGCGCGAGGCGGCCCGGTCGGTGGCGCTGGTGATCGGTGGTGCCTACGGACTCAGTGCGGCGGTTCGGCAGCGAGCGGAGCGCCGTTTATCGCTCGCCCCTTGGACATTGCCGCACGAGTTGGCGCGGCTCGTCCTCTCAGAACAGCTCTATCGCGCGGGGACGATCGCCCGCGGGGAACCGTATCACAAATGAGCCAGGGGCGGGGTGATGGCGACGACCGGGCGATGTTGACCGACGGCCCACCGGCGTGGCGGGTCCAGTCGGTGCCGTTGGGTGGCTCGTCGCTCTCGCAGGCGCTGCAGGCTGATCCGACATCGCACGGATGGCTCGCGGCGCGTCCCACGGAGCGCGCGGCGTGGACGGCGTGGGTCCATCGGGTGCAGGTGGGGGCGCAGGGCCAGGATTGGCTGACCCCGTTGGCGCCGGCCTTCGCGGCGGCGGGGCGCGCGGCAGACCGCCTGGCACGGGCCGCCGATCACGGGGTTGTCGTGACCACGGGTCAGCAGCCCGGGCTGTTTGGTGGACCCGGGTACACCTGGAGCAAAGCGATCAGCGCGCTCGCCATGGCCGACCTGCTCGAGGAGCAGACCGGCGTACCGGTCGCCCCCGTCTTCTGGGCGGCCACCGATGATGCGGATTGGATTGAGGCCGCGTCCACGCAGCTCGCCACGATGCGGGGCCTCCAGACGCTCCAGTTGGCCGGTCCGGCGACGGAGGGGATAGCGCTCGCCGACGTGGTGCTCGGGCCGCTGGAGGAGGCGCTGCAGGCGCTGCGCGCCGCGAGCGGGTCTGCGGCGCAGCGCTCGGTGTTGGAGCTGGTCGAGCAGGCCTACGTCCCGCATGCCACCATCGGCGCGGCCTATGTGCAGCTCCTGCGAGCCGTGCTGGAACCGTTGGGCATCGCCGTGCTCGATGCGGCGCATCCGGCGGTGCGTCGGGCCGCCGATCCATTGTTGCGTCGGGCGCTGCAGCAGGCCACGCCGGTTCATGACGCCCTTATGGCGCGGACACAGGCGATGACGCAGGCGGGGCATCTTCCGCAGGTGGATGTGGTGGAGTCGCTCTCGCTGGTCTTCCGGACCGAAACGGCCCCCTCCGGGCGCGGTCGGGTTCGGGCGCGGGTGCCGTTGAGCGATGCCAGCCGAGTTGCGCGCGAAGCGGAAGCGGGGACACTCGGCGCGAATGTCCTGTTACGGCCGGTGATTGAGCGAGCGCTCCTGCCAACCGTGGCGTACCATGCGGGTCCCGGCGAGTACGCCTATTTCGCGCAGGTGAGTGCAGTGGCCGCCGCCTTGCAGTTGGCGTCACCGCTCGCGGTGCCGCGGTGGGCTGGGGAAGTGATCGAGGCGCGGATGGACGCGCTCCGCGACACGCTTGGCCTCACGGATGCGCTGCTGCGTGACCCCCACGCGGCCGAGCAGCACGTTGCCCGTGCGGCACTCTCTACGGAATCAGTGGACGCGCTCGACCGGCTGCGCGTGGCGATCGAAACGCAAGTGCGCGCGTTGCGGGACGCCACCAGCGGCACCGATGAATTGCTGTCGCCCGCTGTGGTCGACGGACTCGCCGCTCAGCTTGAGCTGCGCGTGGAGCGCTTCGAGCGGCGCATGGTGGCGGCGGTGAAACGACGCGAAGGGACCCGGCTGCGTGAGGTCGCCGCCGTGCGCGCGGCATTGCGCCCCGACGGGCATTCGCCGGAGCGTCGGCTCAATTTGATGCCAATGCTGGCGCGCTACGGTGTGGACATTCTGGAGGCGATGCGGCGCGAAGCCCGCGCACACGTCGAGCGACTTGTCCACGGACGCTGACGCGTCGGCACGCTCCGGTGGCGCGCGGAACGCCAGCGTGGTGTTCGCCGGCATCCTGATCAGTCGGCTGCTGGGCTTACTGCGTACCACGTTGTTCGTGCGGTACTTCGGTACCACCGCGGAAGCCGATGCGTTCAACGCCGCGTTCAAAATCCCCAACGCGGTGCGGAATCTGCTGGGGGAAGGGACACTGTCCGCCTCCTTTGTCCCGGTCTATTCCCGGATGCTGGCGCGCGATGATGTCCGTGGGTCACGGGCGCTGGCGAACGCGGTGCTGGGCATTCTTCTCGCCGGTGTATCGGTCCTCACGCTGCTGGGCATGGTCTTGGCCCCGTGGCTTACACAGCTCTTTGCCCCGGGCTTTGATCCGGAGCGTGCTGCCCTGACGACGCGGCTCACGCGGGTCCTCTTCCCGATGACCGGGCTGATGGTGCTCAGTGGCTGGTGCCTCGGTGTCCAGAATTCCCATCGACGCTTCTTCTGGTCCTATGCCAGTGCGGCGCTCTGGTCGCTGGCACAGATCGTGTTGCTGCTGGGCTGGGGTGCCCGTGCGGGTTCAATGGGGGAGCTCGCGTGGTGGCTGGCGTGGGCCACCTTGGTGGGCTCGATCCTGCAAGTTGGGGCCCAACTGCCAGAGGTTATCCGCTTGATGGGGGTGGTCCGTCCCACGCTGGATCATGCCGCTGACGGAGTGCTCGCGACGATTCGGAACATCGGCCCGGTCGTGATTGCGCTGGGTGTGGTGCAGATCTCCTCGTTGATCGATCTGCAGATCGCGTCGTATTTGCCAACGGGTGCTGCGTCGGCGATGTCTTACGCGAACCTGATTACGCTGCTGCCGGTTGCGCTCTTCGGCGTGTCCGTCGCTGCGTCCTCGCTTCCGGATTTTTCGCGCGACTCCGGACAGGCGCGCGATGGGGCGTTGCTTGAGCGACTGCGTGGCGGGTGGCAACGGCTCCTCTTTTACATCGTCCCCTGCGCCGTGGTGTTCCTGCTGTTTGGGGATTTGTGCGTGGGGCTGCTGCTGCGAAATGGCCGATTTGGTGAAACCGAGCAGCGGGCTGTCCAATTGGTGCTGGGGGGCTTTGCGGTCGGCCTCGTGAGTTTTGCCTCGGTGAAGCTGCTCGCCTCGGCGCATTACGCCATGCAGGACTATCGCACCCCGCTGCGGGCCTCGATCACGAGTCTGTTGGTGTCAGCGGTCGTGTCGATTGCGTTGGCCATTCCCTTGCGCCACTCGCCATGGGGCGCCGCCGCGATCGCGTTGGGTAGTTCGGTGGGCTCGTATCTGAATCTGGCGGTGCTGGCGGGCGGACTGCGCGCTCGCCTCGGCACCCTGTATACGCGCGCGATGTGGCAGGGCTCCGCCCGCATCGTGGCCGCGGCCGCTGTGGCCGCGGCGATGGCGGCGGTGCTGCGCAGTGTCTTGCCACCGTTGCATCCCAGGCTCGGCGCCCCACCGGTGTTTGCCCTGTTTGGGGTGACGTATCTGTTGGCGGGATGGGCGATGGGATCGCGGGAAGCGGCCCGGTTGCTGCGCCTCGCCCCGCGGAGCTGACATGGCGGTTGTCCCTGAGGATGACTGGACGCAGTTGGCGCAGGCGCGCGGAATGCCCGATGCGGTCGCGATCAAAATGCCGCATCTCCCCGACGGCCCCGGCGTCTATTTGTGGAAAGGGGCCGATGGCGAGATCCTCTACGTGGGGAAGGCCAAGCGACTGCGCTCGCGGGTGCGAAGTTATTGGGCCCAGGATCATGAAGCCAGCCCCAAGACCCGCGGGCTGCTCCGTAAAGTGGTCGATCTGGAAACGATCGTGGTGCCCAGTGAATCCCACGCGCTGGTGTTGGAATCCACGCTCATCAAAGAGCATCATCCGCGCTTCAATATCAAACTGCGCGATGATAAGTCGTATCCGTACATCAAGGTCACGGTCCAGGAGCCCTTTCCTCGAGTCTTGGTGACGCGGCAGGTGTCGGAGGATGGCGCGCGGTACTTCGGCCCGTATACCGATGTGGGAGCGATGCGGAAGTCGTTGACGGTGGTGAAACGTCTCTTCACCGTGCGCTCCTGTCACTACCGATTGCTCCAGGAAGTGCCGGAGCGGCCGTGTCTCGACTACTTCATCAAGCGCTGTCAGGCGCCCTGTGTTGGCTATCAGACGCAGGCAGCATATCGCGCGATGATCGACGAGGTCCTCCTCTTCCTCGACGGCAAGACGAGTGATGTGATGCGCCGCGTCCGTGAGCGAATGCTGGACGCTGCGGATCGGCTCGATTTCGAGCGCGCCAGTGAGCTGCGCGACGCGTTGCGCCACCTTGAGAAGATGGAGGAGCCGACCGTCGTCCTCGAAGTCGATGGCGGTGATCGCGATGTCATTGGCTTCGCGCGTGACGGTGATGATGCCTGTGTCGTGGTGTTGCGCATTCGTGCCGGGAAATTGCTCGCGCGCGATCATCGATTGCTGGATCAGGCGGATGACGAGCCGGACGAAGCCGTCCTTGGCGCGAGTTTGGCCCAGTGGTACCGCACCACGGAAGCGCGTGCCACGGACGTCCTGGTGCCCTTCGACTTCGAGGATCATGCCGATCTGGAGGCGCTGCTGGGGGGGGCGCGCATTCGCGTGCCGCAGCGGGGGGCGCGTCGCGCATTAGTGGATCTGGCCGATCAGAACGCGCGGCACCTCCTGGAGGAATTCAAGCTGGCCGCGCTCGAGGCCGATGAGCGGGCAGTCGATCCCGTGTACGAGCTGCAACGTGAATTGGGGCTTTCCACGGTTCCCCGGTCGCTCATCTGCTTTGACATCTCCCACGCGCAGGGGACTGACGTGGTCGCCAGCGGCGTCTGGTTTGAAAACGGGCGACCCAAGCGCGCGGAGTATCGGAAGTTCAAGGTGTCGGTGGAAGGGAACGATGACTTCCGCTCGATGCACGAGGTGGTGACCCGGTACTTCACACGCCGAGTGGACGAGGGAAAGCCGCTGCCGGATCTCACCGTGATCGATGGTGGGAAGGGGCAGTTAGGTGCGGCGCGCGCGGCCTTGGATGCCTTGGGGCTGGGCTCGCTCGCCCTCATCAGCCTGGCCAAGCGCGACGAGGAAATCTTTCTGGTGGGCCGGAGCGATCCGATCCGCCTGCCGCGGCGCTCGCCGGCGTTGCGCATGCTGCAGCAGGCCCGCGATGAGGCGCATCGCTTTGCGATCACCTTTCAGCGCGCGAAGCGGGCCGCGCGTACCATCACATCGGAGCTGTTGCAGATTCCCGGCGTGGGCCCCACGAAGCGTCGGGCGTTGCTGACCGCGTTTGGCAGTCTGCAGGGGGTCAAAACAGCGTCTGTGGACGCCATCGCCGAACTTCCGGGCTTCAGTCCGGTGTCGGCGCGACGGCTCCTGCTAGCGCTCGGCGTGTCCGTCCCCGACCTTTCGCCCCCCACGGCTGCGGATGCACCGGATGGGGGTAGTGCATCACCCTCCGGGGAGTCCGTGCTCCCTTCACCTGTTCCTGAATCAACATGAGTGTTGCCGCTGCTTCCGCCACGTGGACGCTGACCTGTTCTGCGTGTGACACCCCCGCCGCGATCGCGGGGGCCTCCATTTGTAGCGCCTGCGGGCAGCCGCTGTTCGCGCGGTACGCCCCGCCGGCGACGCGTACCTTGGCACCCCGGTGGGATGCCTGGCGGTACTCGGCGTTGATGCCGCTGCTGGCTGGCGAGGCGCCGGTCACCTTGGGCGAAGGGCTCACGCCGATGATGGAATCGCCGGCGTTGGCGGCGGCGGTCGGGGTGCGGCGGTTGTGGATCAAGGACGAGGGACAGAACCCGACGGCCTCCTTCAAGGCCCGGGGGATGAGCGCAGCAGTGACGCGCGCCCGCGGGGCCGGGGTGCCGGGACTCGTGGTCCCCACGGCGGGGAACGCCGGCGCCGCGCTGGCGGCCTATGGGGCCGCCGGTGGTCTGCCCGTGCAGGTCTTTGCGCCACGCACCACGCCACGGCCGATTCTGGACACGATCGAGGCGATGGGTGCCACGCTGACCCGGATCGACGGGCATATCGGCGACGCGGGGAAGCTCGCGCTGGCCTACGCCGCCGAGCATGGCTACTTCAACGTGTCGACGTTGCGGGAGCCGTATCGCGTGGAAGGGATGAAGACGATGGGGTTCGAGATGGCGGAGCAACTCGATTGGCGCCTGCCTGATGTTGTGGTGTATCCCACGGGGGGCGGGGAAGGGACCATCGGGATTTACAAGGCGATCGAGGAGATGATGGCCGCCGGCTGGCTCCCGGCCGGCTCGGCGCAGCCCCGCTACGTGGTCGCGCAGGCCTCGGGGTGCGCGCCCATCGCCCGGGCGCACGCTGCCGGGGCGGAGAAGGCGGAGCCGTGGGTGGATCCCGTGACGTATGCCGCCGGCCTTCGGGTGCCGTCGCCGCTGGGTGATCGCCTGCTGCTGCGGGTCCTGCGCGAGACGCAGGGGGTGGCCGATTCGGCGACCGAGGAGGCCATTGCCGCGTGGACGCTGCGGTTGGCCACAGCGACGGGGATTGATGCCGCGCCCGAGGGTGGTTGCGCCCTCTCCGTCCTGCACGATGCGGTCCGCGATGGCCGAATTGCGCCGTCGGCCGAGGTGGTGGTCTTTAACACCGGCAGTGGGGCGTCGTATCGCGCGTAAACGGGGCATTTTGCGGTATCTCGATACGCCCGAAGTGGTTGTGATTTATTGACTTCGGGCTATCGACCTCGTATATTTTCTCATCTAGGCGCCAGCGTGTGGCTGACGCGTCGATGAGTCCCGGGGGGTGAGCCGTACCGCGGCTCCTCCCCGTTTTCTTCCGAGCCATGGTGCGCGTCACGCAGGTCCACGCTGGGAGCATTGCCGACGAGATCGGTATTGTCCCTGGCACCGAACTCATCTCGGTTAACGACCGGCCGCTGGAGGACTTCCTGGATTGGGAGTTCCTGACGGCCGACGAGTCGTTTGTGGTGGCCGCTCGGTTGCCGGACGGGACGATGCTCGACGTCGAGATCGAGCGGGAAGACGGCGAGCCACTGGGGCTCGAGCTGGCGCCGCCAACGATCCGCCGCTGCGCGAACCGGTGTGAGTTCTGCTTCATCGAGGGGCTCCCGAAGGGGCTCCGGAAGTCGCTGTACGTGCGCGACGATGATTACCGCTTGTCCTTCGCCTACGGCAATTTCGCGACGCTCTCCAACGTGAAAGAGCGGGACATCGCGCGTATTCTCGAATACCGGCTGTCGCCGCTGTATGTCTCGGTGCATGCGACGCCCTGGGAAGCGCGGAAGGTCCTCCTCAACAACCCGCGGGTCCCCAACATTATCGAGCAGCTCACGCAGCTGGCGGATGGGGGGATTCAGTTCCACGGGCAGATGGTGATCGTCCCTGGGCTCAACGACGGTGCCGTGTTGGAGCAGTCGCTGACCGATCTCTGGAATCTTGGCGATGCGATGATGTCGGTCGCATTGGTGCCGGTGGGGGTCACGCAGTTTTCGCACCTCTACACGGGATCGCCCATGAACCCGGAGCATGCCGCCGAGTTGTTGGCCACGGTGCACCGGTGGGAAGCGCGGGCGCTTGCGGAGCGCGGAGATCGCTGGGTGTACGGCTCCGATGAGCTCTATCTGCTGGCGGATACGCCGCTGCCCGGGGTGGAGCATTACGGGGAGTTCTCGCAGATCGAAAACGGTGTCGGCGCGGTCACCTCGCTGCGGCATCGTGTGCAGGCGGGGCTCGCGCAGCTCCCGCGGCTCGATGGGCAGCGGATCGGGGTCGTGACAGGCACCGCTATGGCGCCGCTGATGCCTGAGCTGTTGGAGCAGATCGCGGCCGCGACAGGGGCCACGTTCGAGCTGATCCCCACGGAGAATTCCCTGTTTGGACCCACCACCACCACAGCGGGGCTGTTGGTGGGGGCGGATATCGAGCGCGCCCTGGCGGGCCGTCACGATTTGGATCTGGCGTTGATTCCCGCCGAGTGCATCAACGATGACGGGCTGTTTCTGGATGACACGTCCTTCATCGCGGTTCGGGAAGCCCTGCCGATGCCGGTGTTCCCTTCATACGATTTCATCGACGCGCTCGTGCCCGAAGGCGACGCGGCCTATCAGAGAGTGGCATGAGTCTTCCCGTCGTTGCCGTCGTTGGGCGCCCCAATGTGGGCAAGTCCCATCTCTTTAACCGAATCATTGGCGAGGCCTCGGCGATCGTCAGCGAGGAGGCTGGCACCACGCGCGACCGGCATTTCGGGCGCGCCGAATGGGCCGGTACGCACTTCTGGCTGGTCGATACCGGTGGGTTGGTGGAGGATTCCAACCTGCTGATGGACACCGAGATTCGTCGGCAGGTCATGCAGGCGATTGACGAAGCCGATCTGATGTTGCTGGTCGTCGATGCGAAGGTTGGCGTCCATCCGAGTGATGCGCGCATTGTGGACCTGCTGCGCCAGTCGCGGAAGCCGTTCATGATCATCGCGAATAAGGTCGACATCCCGGAAAGCACCGACTGGTATGAGTTCTACCGGTTGGGGGCCGGCGACGTGTTCCCCGTCTCGGCGCAGAATGGCAAAGGCTCTGGTGATTTGCTCGATGCGGTGGTCGCGCAGATCCCGGAGGCGCCGGAAGTCGAGGATGAGGCGGTGCGTATCGCGGTGATCGGCCGGCCGAATGTTGGCAAGTCGTCGTTCGTGAATCGCCTGCTGGGCGAGGAGCGGTTGGTCGTGCATGACGCGGCCGGTACGACGCGTGATTCCATTGACGCGCCGATGCGCTACAAGGAGCGGGACCTCATCTTCGTGGACACCGCTGGTCTCCGTCGGCAGTCGAAGATCGACGAAGGGGTGGAGTTTTATGCCTCGTTGCGGACTCGTCGGGCGATTGACTCCGCCGACGTGTGCGTGCTGATGATCGATGCGACCGAGGGGCTCCAGAATCAGGACCTCAAAATCGCGACGATGGCCTGGGAGGCCGGTCGTGGTCTGATTCTCGTGATGAACAAGTGGGATATCTACGAGGACAAGACCGACAAGAGTGCCGATAAACTGAAGAAGGAGATGGTGGAGAAGGCGCCGTATCTGGCCTTTGTGCCGTTCCTCTTCACGTCGGCCAAGACCGGCATGCGCGTGTCAAAGGTGCTGGATCTGGTGCTCGCGGTGCAGGATCAGCGCACGCGCCGCATCTCTACTTCTCAGGTGAACGACGTGCTGGCGGAGATCGTGGCGAAGTTGCAGCCACCGCAGGCCGCGGGGCGTGAAGTCAAGCTCAATTACGCGACGCAGGTGGCGGTGGAGCCCCCGACCTTTGCGTTCTTTGGCAATCATCCGGAACTCATTCCGGAGCATTACCTGCGCTACATCCACAATCAGTTGCGGGCGCACTGGGGCTTTACAGGTTCCCCCGTGGAGATCGTGATGAAGCGCAAGAATTCGCCCATCGCATGACCGGCGCGCGTGTAGCGGCCTGCCTGTTGGCGTACGTGATCGGATCGATTCCGACCGCGTACGTGGTGGGTCGTGCCCATGGCATCGACCTGCGGACGGTGGGCTCGGGTAATCTCGGGGCCACGAATGTGTTCCGCACGTTGGGCTGGCGGTGGGGGTTGGTGGTGTATGCCGTCGATTTCGCCAAGGGGATCGTTCCGGTGCTCTGGCTCCCAACGATCGGTGCGGTAGCGGCGGGATGGCCGTGGGGCGCGGTCTTCGGGCTGTTGGCGATTGCGGGGCATGTTCGGCCGGTCTTTCTCCTTGGGAAAGGGGGCGGCAAGGGCGTCGCGACGGCGAGCGGCGTCTTTTTTGCCCTGGCGCCCATCGCCGCCCTTGGGGCCATGCTCGCGTTTCTGCTGACCGTGGCACTCACCCGGTACGTGTCGCTCGGATCCTTGATCGGTGCGGCGGTCCTTCCGCTCGTGTTGGTGTGGACGGAGCAGGGACTGACGCCGCTGGTGCTGCTCGGGGCGACGGTCGCGGCCTTCGTGTTTTGGACCCATCGTGAAAACATTGGGCGTCTGCGTCAGGGGACGGAGCGTCGCCTGGGGCGGAGCCGAGAGGAGTCGGGCACATGACCACAGCACAGACGTTGAGCCCTGTGCGCTGCGCCGTGATTGGCGGCGGCGCGTGGGGGACGGCCATCGCGGACCTGCTGGCACGGAACGGCCATGCGGTGGTTTTGTGGGCGCGTGAAGCGGATGTGGTGGCGGCGGTGAACGCGGAGCACACGAATCCGCGGTTTCTGCCCGGCGCGGCGTTGTCGCCGGCGCTGACGGCCACTGGCGACATGACGGCGGCGCTGACCGATCGGGATCTGGTGGTCTATGCCGCGCCGTCGCATGTCCTGCGACCGGTGGTGGCGGCGGGGCTTGGCGCCCTGCGGGCCGACTGTGTGCTCGCCGTGGCGACGAAGGGGATCGAGCGCGAGACGCTGGCGCTGATGACGGATGTGGTGCACGATGTGCTCCCCATGCATCCCGTGGTGGCGATCAGCGGCCCAAGCTTTGCCGCGGAAGTGGCGGCGGGTCAGCCCACGGCGATCGTCGCGGCCTCGGTGGATGCGGCGGCGGCCGCGCTGGTGCAGCGTGCGATGAGTTCGGCGACGTTCCGCGTGTACACGACCGATGACGTGACCGGAGTGGAGCTGGGCGGTGCGCTCAAGAATGTCATGGCGGTGGCGACCGGTATCCTCGACGGCCTTGGGCTCGGCTACAATCCACGCGCCGCGCTGCTGACGCGCGGCCTGGCCGAAATGATCCGGCTGGGGGTGGCGCTGGGGGCGCGCGCGGAGACGTTCGCGGGGCTCGCCGGGTTGGGGGATCTCGTGTTGACGTGCACGGGCGCCTTGTCGCGGAACCGGGCGGTGGGCGTGGCGTTGGGGCAGGGGCAGACGCTCGACGAAGCGCTGGCCGGGAAGGACAGTGTGGCCGAGGGGGTCCTGAACACCCAGAGCGCCCGCGCGTTGGCGGCGCGTGCCGGTATTGAGATGCCGATTGTGGAATCGACGTATCGCATTCTGTTTGCGGGACAGGCGCCGCGCGAGGCGGCGGCGGATCTGATGACCCGTGGCCTGCGGTCGGAGCGCGACTAGGTCCTATGGCGCGACGCGAGCCTGTGCAGGAGTTTTATTCCATCGGCGAAGTGTGCGAGCTGACCGATCTCAAGCCGCATGTGCTGCGCTATTGGGAGAGTCAGTTCAAGTTGCTGAATCCGGCCAAGAATCGCAGTGGGAACCGGGTGTATGCGCGGCGGGAAGTGGAGCTCATCCTGTTGGTCAAGCATTTGCTCTATACCGACAAGTACACGATTGACGGGGCGCGTCAGAAGCTCGACGAGCATCGGAAGGGTGGGACGTTACGTGTTGAAGCGCGCATGGCCCTGCAGATGGAAACGATCGAATCGCTGGAGCGGGATCTGGCCGATCTGCAGGCACTCTTCGAGGAGTCGGCTTCGGTCACGCCTCCGCTGTCCATGATCACCTCTCCGACGCTTGAATCCTGATGCGCATTCTTCTCAGCAATGACGATGGTATCCTCGCGAAGGGGCTGAGTGTCCTGGAACGCGCCTGTGAGCCCCTCGGGGAGCTGACCGTGGTCGCGCCCGATCGCGAGCAGAGTGCCACCAGTCACTCGCTGACGCTGCATCATCCGTTGCGTCCGGTGCGCTTGGGGGAGCGGCGGTGGCAGGTCGACGGGACGCCCACCGATTGCGTGATGCTGGCCTGTGAAGCGCTGATGGACCACAAGCCCGATGTGGTGATCAGCGGCATCAATCATGGGGCCAACATGGGTGAGGATGTGCTCTACTCCGGCACCGTGGCCGCCGCGATGGAAGGGCTCGCGCTCGGCATTCCCGCGATCGCGGTCTCGTTCGCCGGCAGCATGTTGCGCGCCGATGCGATGCTCGACACGCAGGTGGAGTCGCTCCGCGCGCTGCTGGAGCGGATGCTGACACTCCCGAAGTTTCCGCCCAATACGCTGCTCAATGTGAATCTGCCGCCGATCGCGGCGGCGGATATCAAGGGCTATCGGCTGACCCGATTGGGGCGTCGCGTCTTCAGTGACTCCATCACGCGCATGAAGGATCCGTGGGGACGTGAGATTTTGTGGATCGGCGGCGGCTCGGTGGAGTGGAGCGGGCCGGATGACTCCGATTTCCGCGCGGTGCACGACGGCTATGTGTCCGTCACGCCGTTGCATCTCGACCTGACGCATCACACGATGCTCGAATCGGCAACGGACTGGTGGCCGGCCTCGTAGAGCCGGAGTTCCGGGGGCCGCGTCGCCGGCTCGTCGAGGCGCTGCAGGACAAGGGGATCAAAGATCTCGCGGTCCTGAAAGCCATCGACGACGTGCCTCGGCATCTCTTCGTGCCGCCCACGGTGCGGCACCGGGCGTACGAGGACAGTGCGCTGCCCATTGGCAGCGGGCAGACCATTTCGCAGCCATCGGTCCATGCGCGCGCGATTGAGCATCTGCGGCTGACGGGAACGGAGCGCGTGCTCGAAATCGGGACCGGGTCGGCGTATCAGACGGCGTTGTTAGCCCAGCTCGCGTCTCAGGTGTTCTCGATTGAGCGGCATGCGGCGTTGCTCGACCGCGCGCGGGACATTCTGGCGCAGGCCAAAGTGCGGAACGTGTCGTTGCAGTTGGGCGACGGCACGCTGGGGTGGCGCGAGTACGCGCCGTATGATGCGATTCTGGTGAGCGCCGGCGCACCGGCCATCCCCACGGCGTACGCGGCGCAGCTCGCGGAGGGTGGGCGGTTGCTCATTCCGATTGGGACGAAGGAGGAGCAGATGCTGACCTTGCATACCCGTCGCGGGGATCAGCTGGAACGACGCGATATTGTCCCGGTCCGCTTTGTCCCGTTGATCGGGGCCGGCGGCTGGCCGTCGTGAGCGCCACCGCATGACGTCGCCGTCCTTCTTTCGGGGGCCGTCGCCGGCCGCTGGTGGCTCGGAGCCGAGTGCGATCGGTGCGCGGCTCGGTGGGGCGTCGGTTCCGGTGGATCGGCCATATGCCGCCCCCGCCGCGGAGCGTATGGCGACGGCGTCGGCCGACATCACGCCGATGCAGGCGCCGATCCCTGTACCGATGAACGCGCCCGTCGTCTTTTCTGAGGTCGTCTTGCGGGCCGCCGCCTCGCGGCCGCCTGTGGCGGAGGCGGGCGTGGCGTCTGGCGCTGTTGCCGCCGGTGGACCGATGTGGCGACGTCCGGCGCTTGCCAGCGCGGACGCGACAGAACGGGCGGAGGCGGCCGCGGTGGTGTTGGAGGCGTTGGCGGCGCGGTTGCGGCGCGGGGAGCGCTTGCTCGGTGATCCCACGGATCCGGCCGTCGTGGCTGAGGTCCTCTCGGCGATGTTGGCCGGGAAGTCGCGGATCGGGTAACGAGCCGCCGTGAGCTTCTCGGACGACGGAACGGCGAGCGGCGCGATGCACGCGGCGATGAACCCGGTGCTGCGTGCGGCCATGGCGGCTTCGATCCGCACGGTGCACGATTTTCCGACTCCGGGCATCCCGTTCAAGGACATCACGCCGCTGTTGGCGGATCCGGTGTATTTGGCGGCGGCGGTGCAGGGGATGTCGGCGCCGTTTGCGGCGTTGGGCGTGACCCATGTGGTCGCAATGGAGAGCCGAGGCTTCATTTTCGGGGCGCCCATGGCGCTGCATTTGGGCGCGGCGTTTGTGCCAGCCCGAAAGCCTGGCAAGCTGCCGTGGCAGACGATCAGGGAGGCCTATGCGCTGGAGTACGGCGAGAATGTGCTGGAGCTCCACACGGATGCGCTGGGGGCGGGGGCGCGGGTACTGATCGTGGACGATGTCCTGGCGACGGGGGGGACGGCGGCGGCGGCGGTCGCGTTGGTCCGGCGATTGGCCGGCGACGTGGTGGGGGCGTCCTTCCTGATCGAGCTGCCCGCCCTGGCGGGCCGGGACCGGTTACCAGGGATCCCGACCTCGTCGATGCTCTCCTATTGAAGGGGCCGGCGCTCGGCACCGTCCAGTGGGATTCGGTGGTCCGCGGCGGATGCTGGCGACGCGGTGGTCGCTCCCGATAGATTCGCCGGAGTTCGTATGCGGTATTGCCCCCGTAGCTCAGTTGGATAGAGCAGCAGTTTCCTAAACTGTTGGTCGCCGGTTCGACTCCGGCCGGGGGTACTGAATGGTGGAGGCGGGACGACCCTCTGCCATTGCCACGGGATCCTGCTATGTTTCCGGGCTATCGAGTTCTGGCGGTTCACCCCGGTGGTGGGCAGCCCCTTTTCCCTCTAGCACGTACCTCGTATGGCGCAGCATTCGCGCACGTCGGCCTCGCATGGCGGCCAGTCGGACGACCCGATCGAATCGCTCACGAGCTGGCTTCAGGCCTATTCGAAGCAAATCGGCATGGGCGCCGCGGCGATCGCCGTGGCCGGTCTCGCCGTGGTGGGATACCGCTACATGGACGCCAACAAGCGGAACGAGGCCAATGCGGCGCTCTACCGTGCGACGGGCCCCATGATGGAAGGAAAGTTGCCTGAAGCTCAGGCGGCGCTGGAAAAGGTGGTCACGCGGTACAGTGGCACGGCGTCCGGTGCGCAGGCCGCGATGCTGCTGGCTCAAGTGAACTTCGACCAGAAGAAGTTCGCCGAGGGGATCAAAGTTTTGGAGTCGGCGAAGGGTTCGGCCGGCGCCGACTTTGGGTCCTCCTTCGAAAGCCTGATCGCGGCAGGGTACGAATCGCAGGGGAAGTTTGACGAGGCGGCCGCGCATTATGCGAAGGCGGCGACGGCGGCGCGGTTCCCGTTGGACAAGGGGACGGCCCAGGCGGCGCAGGCCCGGAGCCTGACGGCGGCCGGTAAGGTGGCCGAAGCCCGGACGCTCTGGGAAGCGCTCGCCAAGAACGAGTCGTTGCCCTATGCCCAGGAAGCGCAGGTCCGGTTGGGCGAACTGAGCGCCGCCGGCAAGTAATCCGCGAGCGGGTCCCTCGGCGGTCATCCGTCCGGGACCCCACGATATAGGAACGGCCCCGGGCAGTGCGGTTTCCGCGCGCCGGGGCCGTTTTGTGTGCCAGGGAATGGTCGCGTGGGGAATCCGCCAGTAGAACGTCAGTATCACGCGATTGACTGAGCAGTAGCCGTCAATTCCGCCCGGCAATTAGTGCGCATAATACATGTTATGTAAACCAATGTTGGTGGAAAACTGTGGGAAAGTGGAAAGCCAGGAATCCCGTCACGGCCGGGTAACGACACCTAACCCATTGTGAAGAATCGCTTTATCGATGGTCGTCTCAGCTAAAGTATGAGCCGAGTCGCCGTTAGCGGCGCGCTTGTGCACCTGTCCACATGGAACGGACGGTCAATATGGCTGAGCAGTCTGCCACCTCTCGAATGGCGGCAACGGACGGATCGGAGGACCGTTAGCGGTCGAGCCCCAGGTCGCCGATCTGACCGCGGAAGACGATGCGCCCCTCGCCGCGGAGTGACGGTCGCCATTGGCTGAGGGGGCCATCCACCGACCGGGTCAGCGTCACGGTGACCGGGCGTCCAGAGGTCGTAATGAGTCGCACCGGCGGCGCGGTCAGCCCCCATTCGCACAGCAGGATCGCGGTGCCCACCGCGCCGGTCCCGCACGCCTGAGTCTCTGCCTCAACCCCTCGCTCATAGGTCCGGTACCGCCAGCTGCCGTCCGGCTGAGCCGACACCCAGTTCACATTGGCCCCCGCCGAGCCAAGGGCCGGATGATACCGGAGCCCAGGGCCTCGTCCCGCCACGTCCACCTGCTCCACGTCGTCACAGACGATGACCACGTGTGGAATTCCGACCAGGAGGTAGCCAATCCGGTGCTCGCCGGGGACCAGCGGCAGCGCGATCGCCGGGTCAATCCGGGTGACCAGCGGCAGGTCGATCTCGGGGAGGCCGTCCGACAGGCGGCTGGTGATCCGGCCCGCTGGTGTGCCCAGCGCCATCTCCTGCGCCGCTGCCAACCCTAGCGCCTCGGCCATCGCCGTGGAGCAGAGCGTGGCATTGCCGCACAAATCGGCCGGGGTGCCATCGCTGTTGAAATAGTGGATGTGGGCATCCACCGGCTCGCCAGGTACCGCGGACGCGCTGATGGCGCCCGGTTGCAGCACGACCACACCGTCGGCGCCTATCCCGTTGTGGCGATTGCAGATCGCCCGGATGATCTCAGGTGATGTCACATCAGACAGGTCGACCGATCTGCCGTCAAAGAAGACGAAGTCGTTCCCAGAACCGGTCATCTTGGTGAAGGCGATCCCTTCCACCGAACCGATGGAACGCGTGGTACCCGTCGTCATGTGTGTACTCCGATCTGTGATCCGGATCGCCTAGTAGCGACCCGTCATGCCCCACCACCGCAACCGCCACACCATGAGGATCGCTTCCCGGACGATCCCCTTGGACATCTTCGACTCCCCTTCCGTGCGGTCGTGGAAGACGATCGGAATCTCCTTGATCCGGAAGTTGCGCTTCCACGCCCGGAAGCTCATCTCGATCTGGAAGGCATAGCCGTTGGAGCGGACCGCATCGAGCGGGATGGCTTCCAGAACCTCACGGCGGAAGCACTTGAAGCCGCCCGTGGCGTCGCCGAGGTGCAGCCCCGTAATGGCCCGGGCATAAATGTTGGCACCGTAGGAGAGGAGCAACCGCGAGATCGGCCAGTTGACCACGGTGACTTTCCCATCCCGATACCGGGATCCGAGCACCAGATCGGCATCACCGATCACCCCCAAAAACTCCGGGAGATGCGCCGGATCGTGGGAGAAGTCCGCGTCCATCTCGAAGATGTACTGGTAATCCCGCGCCAGCGCCCACCGGAATCCGGCAAGATAGGCGCGCCCCAACCCTTCCTTCCCGGCCCGGTGGAGGGCGTGGATCCGCGGTTCTTCCGCCGCCATGGCGTCGACCAGCCGGCCCGTTCCGTCGGGGGAGTTGTCATCCACCACCAGGACGTCCAGCCGCGGATCCTGCGCCAGGATTCGCGGGACGATCCGCGTGATGTTATCGCTTTCGTTGTACGTGGGGACAATCACCAGTCCCCGTTCATGAAGGGCAATGGCGCCCCGCACCGGCATGGCCTGTTGGGTCATCGGCGGATCTTAGGCGGCTCCGACCGACGCACGACGTCGGTCGAATAAAACGCCACCAGCGGTCAGCGCGACGGCCAGCAGCAGGGCGATCAGGGTGATGCCCTTCCCTGTCTGGTACGGCGCGCTGGCAAATCGCAGCGATACCTGTCGGGCGCCGGCCGGCAGCTCGACCCCAATCAGCGTGAAGTCAGCGCGCCCCGAGGCGGCCGGTTTGCCATCAACGGTGGCGCTCCACCCGGGGTAATAATTCTCCGACACCACCAAGGCGCTCCCAGCGGGTGTCGTCCCTTCCAGGACCAGATCGATCGCCCCTGGCGCGAACTTCGTGACGCGGACGGTGACGGCGAGTGGTTCCGGGAGCGGGGCGTTCACGGGCTGCGCCGCGATGGCAGCGGCGGTGTCAAAGAGCGCCACCCGCCGGACATCAAAGTTGGGGTTCAGGACCGTCGCCTTGGTGCTCGGATCATCCGCCTTCACCATCAACGGTACGACCCACGCGACCGGGTTCGCTCCGGGCAACTGATACAAGTAGGTCATCGTGCCGGCGGCATTCCGCACCGGGCCGGCCACCAACGTCGCCCCGGCAAACGGGACCGTGTTGGCATTGGTATAGAAGTACTGCGCGTTGGTCAGCGCCCAGAAATTGGGGTTCGCGACCGACTGGTACCCCTCGTTCTTTCCGTAGAGCTCCTGAAACCGCCCCAGCTCATTACCGTGGTAGCCCAGGACCACCCGCACGTTGTGGTCCATGAGGGCGTCCCCGGCGAGGAACGGGTCATGCGGCGCCATGTTTTCGCTGAGCGGCAGGGCGATTACCCGGGCCGGCTGCGGTCGGGCCTTGAGGAAGTCGATGATCGGATCGCTGGCGTACAGCGACGCGGCCCGGGCCGAGAAGCGCCAGTAGTGGCGTTCGACACTGACCAGGTCGAGGGCGACGGTGGCCAAAAGGAGCCAGCCGGCCTGTGCTGCTTTGAGCGTCCCGCGACTCACCAGCAGCATGAGGACGGCGGTGGCGACGACCACCGCGGCGGACCGCCATGCCCCGAGGACCACATTGCTCGCATTGGCCTGAATGGCATCGGCGCGTTCCGCCACGAGGCTCATCGCCAGATTCGTGAAGCCGCCCACCGACGCCACCAGTGCCACGAGCAGGGCGAACCCGACCCAGGCGACGAGGTACCGCGTGGCCACCTTGCCGGCTACGACCCGCTCCGCCCCGATGGCGGCCAGCACGCTGGTCGCGAAGGCGACGACATACAGAATCGTGCTCGGCGCGCGGAAGAACTTCGACCCCGGGACGATCGCGTAGACGAGATGATAGAACGGGGTGTTCCCACCCCACGCCCAGAAGAGCGCGACCAGGAGCGCACCGAGCCAGAACCAGGCATGTCGCCGGTGACGGTTGAGGACGCCACCGCCAACGGCCAGCAGCGCGAGCATCAGGACGCTGGCGCCGATGTAGTCGCTATGGAAATGGATTCCATTCCGTCCCCAGTAATTCTCCAGAATGCCGGAGAATTGGGGGAGATAGCTATTGATCGTCTCTTCCAACGGAAAGGAAAAGCTGGTGGCGTAGTCGTAGCCCTTGCCACCGGCGCGCGGGGACCACGCGACGTATTCCTTGACGGGGAGGTATTGAATCGCGCCAATGGCGCCCCCAAGCAGGACGGCGCCCAGCGCGTACGCCAGACGCGGCCACCCCGCCGTCATGGTCCCTACAGACGATCCAGCCGTCGTGGCGCCGGTGCCGGGCGCCCCCGATGCCGTCGTCAGACGACCGCCCCCCCCGAGCACGGCGTCGGGGCGCCATGCCAGAAACACCGCATACGCGCCGGCGGTGAGCAGCATGTACTGCAGCAACTGCGGGTGGGGTGACAACACTGCCAGCCCGACGACGAGCGCCAGAAGGCCCCAAGCGCTCCGACGCCCATCACGCATCCCGCGCACCAATGCCCACAGCGCTGCGGGGAGTAAGGTGCTGACGAACAGCTTGCCATCATGCCCGGGGGAGGCATACGA
This sequence comes from Gemmatimonadaceae bacterium, assembly GCA_040374415.1. Taxonomy (GTDB): domain Bacteria; phylum Gemmatimonadota; class Gemmatimonadetes; order Gemmatimonadales; family Gemmatimonadaceae; genus Gemmatimonas. The sequence continues at coordinate 23,971 of JBEIUK010000012.1, forward strand.
CGCCACCGCACCGCTCAGGAGATAGGCCACGCCACC
>JBEIUK010000124.1:0-8610 GCA_040374415.1 Gemmatimonadaceae bacterium
GCATAGCGATAGACCATCGTGGACAGCCCGCCCGCCGTATGAAACGCCTCCAGCGTTCCCACCGGCGCGGCGAACGGCACCGCCTCACACTCGGAGAGCGCCGTGACTTCGGTCGGCACGCCGTCGCGCAGCACCAACGAGGGCGTCGTGTAGTAATCCAACATCCCTTCGATCGAGTACGCGATCTGATAGTTGAGCGGCGGCTCCGGATGCTCCGGTAAGCCGCCAACAAACAACTGCACCGCCTCCACCGTCTCGAACTGATCGATGCCGTGCTGCGCCAGCACATTGACCATCCCCGGCGCCAAGCCCGTGTCCGGCACCACACTCACGCCACGGGCGCGCGCCTCGGCATCGAGCGTTTTCTGCTGCTGCACGATCGCCGTGTTCCCACCGAGATCGGCGAAGTGGACGCCACTGTCGACCGCGAGTTGGGCGAGCGGGAAATTGAAGTAGTAGGGAATAGCGCTCAGCACCACATCACACTCGGCGAATGCCGCCCGTACCGCCGCAGGGTCCCGCACATCAAGGGCCCGCTGCTGTAAGCGGTCGCCCAGCCACGGCTGCAGAAACGCCGGCAGCGGACGCACGGCCACATCGGCGAGGGTGACCTGCGCACCCCCCGCGAACGTGTGCGGCTGCAGCAGATCAAATGCACAGGCCGTGCCTTGCAGGCCGGCGCCTAATACCAGAACACGCATGGGAGCTCCGGGTCAATGAAAAACAGGGTGATCCCGGGAAGCTTATGCGCGGGACCATCACGCCGCAGCTAGCCGCCCGTCCTCACCAACCGGCCCCGTCCCCGCCTGTTACAAACAGACGCGATTACGGCCGTCGGCCTTGGCCCGGTAGAGCGCGGCATCGGCACGCGCCAACAGATCTTCCACCGATTCAATCCGCGCCGCAGGGAAGACCGCCACCCCAATACTCGCCGTGATGTGCAGCGCCGATTCCAGCGAACCGGCATTGAAAGCGTGTACCTCCACGGCCGCCCGCAGCCGGTCGGCAAAGGCCTCCGCCCCTGCCTCATCAGTCTCTGGCAACAGCACCAGAAACTCCTCGCCCCCATAGCGCGCCACCATATCGCTACCACGAATGCGGTCGCTCAGCAGGGCGGCCACATCCCGCAAGACGTCATCGCCCACGAGATGCCCATAGGTATCGTTGACGCGCTTGAAGTGATCGAGATCGATCATCAGCAGCGCGAGCGTCGCGTCATAGCGCAACGCCCGTTCCATCTCCGCCGAGATCCGCTCGGTCAGCGCGCGACGGTTGAGGAGCTGAGTGAGCGGATCCGTCTGCGCCAGCAGTTCCAGACGGGCATTGTCCGCCATGGTACTCTCGACCATCTGCGCCCGCTGCACCACCGCCACCGCCGCCGTGATCACGGCCTGCGCAAACTCGAGATCGGAGGCGACAAAGGGCTCCTGATCCCGCGTCCGACGCACAAGAAAGACGCCGTACTCCCCGCGATTGATCGAGAAGGGGAGCGCAATCACCGACCGGATCGGCACCTCGGCCCCTTCCATCCCCCACACCTTCCGGACCCCTTCGTACAGCGGATGGGTCGCCAGATCCTCCAACAACACCGGCTCGCCGGAATCGAGCGCCGCTCGCAGCTCCGGATACCGCTCGAGCGGAATGACCATCTGATGCTGATTGGGGCTCTCATACGCCGCCACCACGAGCCCGGTACTCTCTCCCGGACGCGCCAGCACGACGGAGCAATGCGACACCCCCAACGCGCGCGCCGCTCGGCGCACGAGCAGATGGAAGAGCTCCGGCACCGACAGATCCCCGGTCACTTCATGCAGGATGTCGACGAGCTTGAGTCGGCTGTCGGCATCATGCTGCGCGCGCGCCAACGCATCTTCGGTGCGCGACAACGCCTGCCGGGTGCTGCGGAGCACCGCCCCCAAGCGTAGCTGTGCCTGGACGCGCGCGAGCAGCTCCTTCGGGCGATAGGGCTTCCGAATGAAATCCGATGCGCCGAGCCCCAGCGACTTCACCGAGGCATCTTCGGGGGGCTGCGCCGAGAGCATCAGGACCGGCAGATCGCGCCACCGCTCTTCGGAGCGGATCCGCTCCAGCACCGAATAGCCATCCCGATCCGGCATCAGCACATCGAGCAGCAGCAGGTCCGGCGCTTTCCGCTCGAGCGAATCGAGACACTCCTCACCGCCCTGCGCCGGCACCACGTCGTACCCGTTTTCCGTCAACAGCCAGGTGACGGATTCGAGCACGGCGCGATCATCATCGGCCACGAGAATGCGAGAGGTCACAACCGGCGGTCAGGTCGTGGGACGGGGAACGACCGGATCGGCAATCAAACCGAGAAGGCCCTCCCACTCGATGTTGCCACCGGTGAGCACCGCGACCATCGGCCCATCCGTCGACACGCGCCCTTCCATGATGGCCGCCATGGTGGCCGCGCCACTCGGTTCGGTCACGAGCTTCATGCGGTCGAGCAGAAACCGCATCGCGCACCGGATCTCCCCATCGCCCACCGACACGACATCATCGAGAAACGCTTCGAGATGCGCGAAGGTGTGCGTGCCGATCCGCACGCCCAGCAGGCCATCCGGGAGCCCAACGGCCGCGCCCAGCGTCACCGGCGCACCGGCCGCACGCGCCGCCGACAGCTTGGGCGTGCCGACCGGCTCGACGCCCACCAGACGCGCCTGCGGATGCCGACGCTTGATCGCCGCCGCCACGCCGGAGGACAGGCCACCGCCACCGACGGGCACCACCACCGTCCCGATCGTGGGGAGGTCATCGGCGATTTCCAGCCCCAGCGTCCCCTGTCCAGCAATGATACGGGGATCGTCAAATGGCGGGACCAATATCGCCCCCGTCTCCGCCGCGATCGCATCGGCGCGGGCGGCGCGATCGAGACTGGTGGTCCCGGCCAACTCCACCGTGGCGCCGTACCGTTCGGCCCCGGCCCGCTTGGCTGCCGGCACCGTGGTGGGCATCACCACCGTGCACCGCATCCCAAACATGCGCGCGGCGTACGCCACCGCCTGCCCATGATTTCCGGAGGAGGGCGTCACCACGCCACAGGCGCGCTCCGCCGGCGACAGCCCCTGAATGAAGGCGTAGGCCCCGCGAAACTTGAACGCGCCGGTGCGCTGCAACATCTCCGGCTTGACCCACACGCCCGCCGGAAAGCGGTCAGTGAGCGCGTCCACCGGGAGCAGCGGCGTACGCACCGCCACCCCCTGGAGCACCTGGGCCGCTGCCTCGATCTCCGCGAGGGAGACGAGCGACGGCATCGCCGCAGCGGTCATCGCGACTCAGCCCTCGCCGTCCGCCATTGCCCCGGCGTCCGCACCATCCGCCTCATCGCCGCCCTCCGCGCTGTCATCCGGGATGACCCGCGCGACCGCGGACACGACATCGTGCTCGTCGAGCGCAACCAACTTCACCCCCTGCGCTGCCCGACCGGTCACGCGGATCTCCGACACCTTGCTGCGGATCGCGATCCCCTGCCGCGTCATGAGCATCAGCTCATCCTCAGGGACCACTTCCATGAGCGCCACCACATCACCGGTCTTGGCGGTGCGATTCAGCGTCAGGATCCCCTTGCCGCCGCGCTTCTGCACGCGGTACTCGCTCACCTCGGAGCACTTCCCAAGCCCCTTTTCGGTGACCACGAGCAGCGTGGACTCGCGCTTGATCACCACCATGCCGACCACCTGATCCGAGGGACGCAGCTCGACCCCCTTCACGCCGACGGTGTCACGTCCCATCTCGCGGACGTCACTTTCGTGGAAGCGGACCGACAGCCCGTGACGGGTGGCCAGCACCACATCGTTGGTCCCCGACGTCACCTGCACATCCATCAGCTCATCACCATCTTCGATCTTGATGGCCTTGATCCCGGTGGTGCGCGGGTTGCTGTACTGGGACAGCGCCGTCTTCTTCACCGTGCCATGCTTGGTGCAGAAGAGCAGGAATTCCGTGTCGGAGAATTCGCGCGTCAGCACGATGGCCCGAATGCGGGTGTCCGGCGTGACGTTGATCAGGTTCACGATCGGCTTGCCGCGCGTGGCGCGTCCGGCCTGCGGCAACTCGTGCACCTTGAGCCAGAAGCAGCGCCCGTCATCCGTGAAAATCAGCATGTACGTGTGCGTGCTCGCCACATACAGCCGTTCGATGAAGTCGTTTTCCTTGAGGTCGGCGCCCGCCTTCCCCCGCCCACCGCGCCCCTGGCGCTTGTAGAGCGTGACCGGCGTCCGCTTGATGTAGCCGTTGTGCGAGATGGTCACGACCATCTCCTCATCGGCAATCAGATCCTCGATCGAGAACTCGCCATCGTCGCTAACGATTTCCGTGCGACGCTCATCGCCGTAGGTCTCCACCAGCGCCAGCAGTTCACCCTTGAGAATCGCCATGCGGCGCGGACGGGACTCGAGAATCCCGCGCATGTCCACGATGAACGCCCGCACTTCACGCAGTTCGTCCTCCAGCTTGTCCCGCTCCAGCCCGGTGAGCTTGGCGAGCCGCATGTTGAGGATCGCTTCCGCCTGCCGCTCCGACAGGCCGAAACGCGCCTGCAACTGCGCACTTGCCGCCGGCGTGTCCGACGCCGCCCGGATCAGCGCGATCACCTCATCGATGTTATCGACGGCGATCTTGAGCCCTTCGAGGATATGTTCCCGCTCGAGCGCCTTATCGAGATCAAACTGCGTCCGGCGGATAATGACTTCGTGGCGGTGGGCGATGTAATGCTCAAGGCACTGCTTGAGCGTCAACACCTTCGGCACCAGCTGCCGCGTGTTCGGATCGGGCACCAGCGCCAGCATGATCACCCCGAAGGTGCTCTGCATGGACGTGTGCTTGTACAGCTGATTGAGCACCACGCGCGGAATCGCATCGCGCTTGAGCTCAATGACAATCCGAATGCCGTCGCGGTCGGATTCATTCCGCAGCGCGCTGATCCCGGTGAGCTTCTGATCACGCACCAGCTCCGCAATGTCCGCCACCAGCTTGGCCGGATTCGCCTGATACGGCACCTCCGTCACCACGATCTGCGACTTGCCGCTCGATTCCTTCTCTTCAATCACCGCCCGCGCACGCATCACAATGCGCCCGCGGCCGGTGTCCTGATAATCCGCGATCCCGGCGCGGCCGTAGATATAGCCACCCGTTGGGAAATCCGGTCCCTTCACCATGGCGCGGAGCGCCGCGCCGTCGAGATCCGGATTCTCAATGAGCGCGACCACCGCTTCGCTCACTTCCCGCAGGTTGTGCGGCGGAATGTTCGTCGCCATGCCGACCGCGATGCCGGCCGAGCCGTTCACCAGCAGATTCGGAATCCCCGAGGGAAGCACCCGCGGCTCTTCCAATCGGTCGTCAAAGTTGGGCGCGTAATCGACGGTGTTCTTGTCGATGTCCGTGAGCATCTCCACGGCAATCCGCGTCAGGCGCGCTTCGGTGTAGCGATAGGCGGCGGCGTTGTCGCCGTCCATGGAGCCGAAATTCCCCTGCCCGTCCACCAACGGATAGCGCAGCGAGAAGTCCTGCACCATGCGCACCAGCGCGTCATACACGCTGCTGTCACCATGCGGGTGATACTTGCCCAGCACGTCACCCACCACGGTGGCCGACTTCTTGTACGGACGCCCCGGGAGCAGCCCGAGTTCGTTCATCGCATACAACACGCGCCGATGCACGGGCTTGAGGCCATCGCGGACATCCGGCAACGCCCGGGACACGATGACGCTCATGGAGTAGTTGATGAACGACTCCTTGACCTCTTCATCGATGAGGCGCGGCAGGATACGTTCGCGGGCGATTGGTGCAGTCATAAGCGCGGCAGGGAGGGTGTCCAGCGACGGTCAGCGCGACACGTCACGGCAATCCGGAAATATACACGGTCCGCACCGTTGCCTCAACGGGGCGGACCGTGGTAACTGACTGAAAAACAACGACTTATCGGGAATTCACGAGGGTGCGGGACCGGTCAGGCGCCAGCCGTGGGGGCCGCGGGATGGGCCCCCGGGACCGGTTCGGACTCGGAGGCCTCGTCCGCCATCTCCTGCGCCTCCTCCGCCGCCGCCTCTTCATCGATCGCCTTCCGCTCCGCCTGGTACCGGTCGTACCAGTCCCGTGTGACTTCGGCCGCCAGCTCCCGGTTCCCCAGCCCGAAGGCGAGTGCCAACGCCAGCGCGACCGCCCCAAACAGGATCGCAAAGGCCGTCGTCACGATGTCCGTGGCGATCCCCAGCTCCTGCAGGGCCATGAACACCGCCAGCACGATCACGCCGCCACGCCCGGTGCGCGCGAGCCACGGTCCGCCATGCAGCCCACCCGCCGAGGCCTGGATCAACCCGCCCACGAACCCGCCCAGGACGATCCCCAGGATGATGATCACGATCGCCGCGATCACGCTGGGGATGTAGCTCACCAGCTCCGAGAAGACATTCGCCAGCGACTCCAACCCAATCGCGTTCGCCGCCACCAGCAGCACGGCAAACATCACGAACCAGAAGAGCACGTTCGCGATGACCTTCGCCGGATTCAGATGCGACCCGGACCGCTCGACGGCCTGCATGACCCCGCCCCGCTCGAGCATCTGATTGAAGTGCACTTTGCGGAGCAGCTTCGCCGTCCCCTTCTCCAGCACCTTCGCCACCAGATACCCGGCGAAGAGGATGACCAGCGCGCCAAAGAGCGCCGGCACGAACTCGCCGAGCATCGCAAAGCTGTGCTCAAGGCGTTCCGTAAAGGTCGACGTCACGGCGGCGTCAGGGGCGCCGCTCGGCGTGGCGGTTTGTTGCGCGACGCGCAACGGATCAGCAGACAAGGTCTGAAACACTGCGGCAATTCGGACGAGAGAGCGCCGAGCATGGGCGCACATGGGTCCCGGGAACGCGGGAAAGGTAGTAATGGGGCCGAAACACAACAACGGCCGTCACAGTCGAGTCCCCCGCTTGCTGTCGAAGAGCACGCTGCGGCGGCAGCTCGGGCAGAGCAGCCAGGCGCGCTGGCGCCGATAGCCAAGCCCAAAGGACCCCCCACCAATCGCCCGGGAGGTCATGGCCACCGCACAGCGGGGGCAGACGGGCGGGGTCCCGGCCGCCATCGCCGCCTGCAGCGCCTGCTCCTCCGGGCGCGTGAACCGGGCGGTCCCGGTCGCCTTCTCGACCGGCGGAACGGACGGGTCGTCGCTCATCCGTCCGACGCCACCTGCACCACCACCTTGCCGCACTGGGCCCCCGACGCGAGGCGGGCAAAGGCGGTCGCCCCCTCCGCGAGCGGGACAACGGAATCGACCGGCGGCATCAGCCCCCCGGCCCGGAACCGCGCCGTGATCGCGTCGAACTCCACGTCGCTCCCCATCGTCGAGCCCATAATGGTCCACTGATTCCAGAAGAGCTTCCGGACATCGATCTGCAACGCAGGCCCACTCGTCCCGCCGCAGGTCACGAGCCGCCCCCGCTTACCAAGGGCGATCAGCGACTGCGCCCAGGTGGCCTCACCGACCGAATCGATGACGACATCGACCCCGCGCTTGCCCGTCCGCGCCCGGATCTCGCGCCCGAGCTCCGGCTGGCGGGAATCGAGCAGATGATCGGCCCCCAACGCCTCGGCGCGGGCAAGCTTTTCGGGGCTGCTGGAGGTGACCCAGACGGTGGCACCGACCTGCTTGGCGATCTGGAGCGCCGCCATCGCGACCCCACCGCCAATCCCCCAGATCAGCACCTGATCCTCGGGACGGATCACCGCCCGCGTCATCAGCATGCGCCACGCCGTGAGCGTCGCCAACGGAAAGGCGGCCGCCGTGGTGAACGGGATCTCGGCCGGGATCGGGCGCACATTCGCCGCAGGCACCACGACATACTCGGCGAGCGTGCCGGGACGGTGCTCGCCCAGCACGCCAAAAGTCAGACAGAGCGGCTGGTCGCCAGCGAGGCAGTATTCGCAGCGGCAGCGGCGGTCGACGACCCCGGGATTCAGGATGACCCGGTCGCCGACCGCGACGTCGGTCACGGCGGATCCGACCGCGTCAATGACGCCAGCCCCATCCGAGCCCATGACCCACCCCGGGTGGATCCGCACACCGGGAATGCCGCCCAGCACCCAGAGATCGAGCCGATTCAGCGCGGCCGCATGGATGCGCACCCGGACGTCGTCGGGGTGCAGCAGGTCGGGGACGGGGAGATCCTCGCGATAGCGGAGCTGCTCCAGACCGCCGTGGGCATCAATGGTGAGGGCGCGCATGCTCACAATCTTGGCCGACACCGGACCAAACGGGAGGGCGTCCCACCACGCGCAGACCGCTGTCTATATTGCGGGCGATCAGTCTGTTCCTGCTCACTCCGACTTTGTCCCATGGCGTCCATCAAAGTGCCCCCCCTTGGCGAGTCCATCGTCGAGGCCACCGTCTCCCGCTGGCTCAAGAAGGACGGCGACGCGATCGCCGTCGGCGATACGCTCGTTGAGCTGGAAACGGACAAGATCACCGTCGAAGTCCCGGCCCTCGAAGCTGGCGTCCTCGTGGCGCGCCTGAAGGCCGAAGGGGATGTCGTGAAGGTCGGTGAGGAGCTGGGGACGACGGCAGCAGGTGGAATGGCCACCGCCGCGCCCACCGCCGCGCCCACC
>JBEIUK010000111.1:0-9382 GCA_040374415.1 Gemmatimonadaceae bacterium
CCATGCCATACGCAAGAGGCCGCCTGATCGTCACATCAGGCGGCCTCTGCCATACTATATAGATGAGCCCGGCACGCATCAGCCGGTCGATCGCGCCGCAGGCGCCCCCTAGAAAATCCAGTCCTTGAACAGGTCAAACCCAAACTGCATCCGCGGAAAGAGGTCGCCCCCCACCCGCGAACAGGGCGCCGTCCCAGGGTCCACGCCCAGCTGCGCCGACAGCCCACGCGCCAGCCGATACTCGGCTGCCACCCCGTACCAAATCGACGCACTCCGGAATGACGACTGCGCCGACCCACGGCAGACCCCGGTATTCAACCGCAGAAAGGTCCGCTCCCCGATCTGCTTCCCTGCCGAGATGCTCAGGTTGTCCAGCAGCGAATAGGGCGTCAGATCATCACGCGCCTGCCCCCCCGCCGTCGTCACCTGCACGGTGTTGAACACGGGCAGCAACCGCTGCAGCGCCCCCTCCACCGCCCCACCCACCGACGGCAGCAGCACCCCGGTCACCGCCCGCACCGTACTCTGACTCTGGCCATCCAGCGCAAAGGTGGGCGCCCCAAAGATCAGCAGTGAAATCACTTCCGATTCCGGCGCGCTGCTGTACAACGGGTCCGTACTGGAGAGCTTCACCACCGGCCGGGCCAGCGTCCCCCCCACCTGCACCCGCACCGGGATCTCTTCCCCCGACGTCAGCCGCACCACATTCGTCGCGGTCAGATCCACCGCCGGCGACAACGACGCCTGCCCAAAGAAGCGCACGGTCCCGGAATCGACCCGGAAACTCCGGCTCACCACGCCAAGATCCAGCCGGTACTGCCCACGATTCGCCGTGATCTGCCCCACCGGGACCAATACCCCGTCTCGGCTCGTCAGCCCGACGCTCCCGCCCAACTTCACCGTGGCTTCCGGGGTCTTCACCCAGACGTCGGTCCCCAGCTCGACCCGCAGGCTGTCCACCTGCAGCACATCGCCAATCCGGGCGATCCCCATCCCCGCTTCCTGCGCCAACGGCAGTTCACTGGCCGTCAGATAATTCGCTGTCGCAGCCGCTGCGAGATCGATCGCCGCCCCGGCCCCCAGTGGATCAATCACCAGCGTCGCCCGCGGAATGACGAGCGCCCCATTCACGACCGGCTTGGTGAGCGGCCCCTCGGCCGTCAGCCCGCCGCCCAGCACGGCCGTGGTGCCATCCTGGCGCTTGGCCAGCAACACGGAACTGAACTCCATGCGCGCCGAGACCGACGCGGGGGCGGCGGCAGGGAGCCGTAACACGCCGCGCACCCCCAGCGTATCGCCGACCCGACCGCTCCGGAAACGGAGCTGCGCCAGCACGACCGAATCGCCGGCCGCCACCAGCTGCGCCGCCCCGTCACTTGGCTCAATCCCCAGCTGCGGGAGACGGGCCCCCGCTCCGGACAGCGCAAGACGCCCCGTGGCCACCGGCCGCGCCACGGTCCCCGCAATGTCGACCTGGCCATTCACGGTACCGCGGATCCGCTCCACCCCCTCGAAGACCAACCCCAGCCCCTCGAGCCGCAGCGAATCGGCGACAAGCTGCGCCGCAATCGTTGGACTCGGTGCCGGGCCGGCCGACGGCGTACCGGTCAGATCGTACGGCATGCGGCCACGCACCGTAACGCGCCCACCCGTGGTGTCGCGAATCGTGGCGTCCGCACTGACCTGACCATCGGTATACGCCGTGGTCGCGACGATGCGTGGCAGGACCGTGCCCCGCTGTCCGAGCGAATCCACCACGAAATTCGCGGTGAGGCGTGGCGCGGCGCGCGTCCCTTCCAGCTGGATGTCACCCGTCACGAAGCCGGTCGTTGGCGGCGTCCCCAGCGCCAGCTCCGCCGCTTGCCCGGCAGGAAAGCGTTCCAGATGCGCCGTGGCCGCGATCCCGCCGGTCGCCGGCAGCGAGGCCTGCGCGGTGATACGCCCTCCCTGCGAGGAGCGCACTTCGAGCGCCTCCAGCCGCGCCACCGTGGAGTCGCGATAGAGACGGAGCGGCGTCGTCGAGAGCCAATCAATACCACCCGCCCGGAAGTCGAGCGAGTCCGCCGTGATCGCAAGCGCGCCGCCCTGCCGATCGTAGCGGGCCCGAATAATCAGATGTTCATCGGTCGCCGAACTCGCATCGAAGGCCAGATCGCCCCCGGTGGCACTCGCCCCGGTGGTGCGCACTTCGGCGGACGAGACATGCAGCGCGCCGATCCCCTCGATGTTATCCGCGGTGGCGACCGAGGCAATGACCGGTTGGGTGAGCAGGTGGGCCACGCGCGCCGAGCCAAAGAGCCGACCGACCCGAATGGCGCCCACCTGGAGCGCCCGAGCACCGAGGGACCACGTCGCCGTCGCGTCATCAAGCGTTCCCACGATGTCGCCGGCCAGCGTCGCATCGCCATGCAGGGTGTCGGCCGCCAGTCGCTGCAGCTGCCGAGCAGCGGCACTGTCCACGGGCACCAAGGCGCTGGCGAAGTGTGCGAGCTGGCGGCCCACCGCCTCCAGCGAATCGATGCGGGCCGACAGTTGCAGGGTGTCGATGGTAACGGGCGACGCCACACCGGCGCTGCCAGATGGCAGCACGCGGGCGAGACCGCCGGACGCGGTCACGGTGATCCCCGCGAGATGGAGCAGCGCCGAATCCACCTGCAGCCGGTCGCGATCGATCGTGGCATCCGCGACGAGATCAAAAGCGGGGCGATCGGCGGCTTCGACCTGTCGTGTGGCCATCTGCAACCGGGCGTCGCTCAGCGCGACAGCGCCCTCCCGGTCTCGCGTGCCGTCCGCGGCGAGATGCAAGGTCCCCGTGAGCGCCGTGGCGGGCACCGTCCCGGCGCCCATCCAGGCGCTCAGATCGAGTTGCTCGATGGCCGCATCGGCGAGGAGACGCCAGCGCTGCGGTTGCCAGGTGAGGACGCCGGCCGCGGTCACCGGTGCGGCCTGTCCCGTGGCGAGCGCCACGGACCACGCCAACGAGTCCAGTGACCCGGACGCGGTCACGCGCCCCGAGAGGGGGGCCGTGATGCGCACGGTGGTGTCCACCCGCGCGAGCGCCTGCATGGCGAGTGGATTGGCGGTGACGTCGAGCGCCACGACGGTGCCGCTCCGCCGGTTCGTCACGCGCACATCACCCGCAATCTGCGACACCGTCCCCACCCCGTCGGTCCAAGTGGCCGACAGTCCACGCACCTCGACCCCCTGGGCCGAGGCCTCTGGGATACGCGCGCTCGCCCGGAGCACGCCATCGACGGGCGGCGCGTCGGCGATCAAGCGCCGCACGGTGCGGAGATCAACGCCGAGGTCGTAGAGCTGCACGTTGCGCACGGCGGGGACGGCGCCCAGCGCCACGATACCCGCAGTGTGGAGCCACGACGTGGCGTTACTCGCGGCCGCATCGGTGAAGCGGGCCGACAGGTCATCAATGACGAAGCGCGAGAGGGGGCCCCCCGCGCGGGCCTGCATGCGCCCGCGCACCAGCCCGCGTACGTCGTCAGGGAGCGCACCGTCGCTGAGGCGCCGCATGAGCTCCGTCGTGATGGGCGCGACCGTCAGGTCGAGCTGTGAGAGCGCAAGATCGTTAGGTCCCACCGAGACCGTGATCGCCCCCGCGAGGCGCGAGGCCCCACTCGCCACCGACAAACCGCTCAGCGTGAAAGCGGCGTGATCGGCGTCGGCCAGCGTGCGCGCATGCACCTGTGACACCCCTCGGCCACTGTCGGGGAGCGCCGGCCAGATCCACTGCAGATCGGCGAGGGCCGCGTCGGCCGCCACCCGCACGTCGTAGCGCAGGCCGTCCTCGTGATGCCAATCCACCATCCCCGTGAGCCGCGCCGTGGAGCGCGGCATCGCGAACGTGGGCAGTGTGAAGTGCAGGGCGTCCGGCGTCCAACTCAGCACGCCGGCGGCTTCGGTGACGGTGACCGCGGGATCGGAAACGGTGAGCTGTGCGGCGTCGAGGATCAGCCCGGTGGAATCGGGCGCCTGCACGGCAAAACGCGCCGCATGGGCACGAGCCTGCGCGATGGTGATCCGGCGCACCTCGGCCCACCCATCGGCCACCGGTCGGAGATCATGCGCCGTGCGTGCCTCGGCGATCACACGGTCGCGCGCGGCCCCTTGAAAGATAGGGTGCGGCGCCCAGGGAGCGGTGATGGTGATCGCCGCGTTGGTGAGCTGCAGGGAATCCACGCGCACGTCATCGCCAAAGCCGGGGCCTGGTGCCGGCGGTGTGGCGTCACCGGCCAGGATATACAGCAGATTCCACGGCGTAGTGGTGGTCTTCTGCATGGCAAGCACGACGCCGTCGACGGACAGCCGACGCAGATGAATGCGCCGCGACGTGAGCGCCGACCAGTCGAGGGAGACCGACAGCCGGTGCAGCTGGAGCACCGGGGCCCCGGCGGCATCCACCAACTCCAGCGAATCGAGTTCGATCACGCGGCGGGACAGCGTGCGCAGGGTGCCCAGACGGAGCCGACCGCGCGGCGCGAGCGCCGCGTTGATGCGTGGCGTGAGCTGTGCCACCAGCCACCGGCGTCCGCCGTCGGTGCCGGTAACCCACCAGCCACCCCACGTCGAGAGCACCACCACGGTCCCGAGGGCAACAAGTGCGCGACGCCGCCGCGATCCGCCAGCCATCAGAACGCCTGACCGAGGCCGAAGTGGAAGACCAGCCGCGACAGCACACCGCGCGCGCTTGGTGGGGCATAGCTGTCCGGGCAATCAAAAATGCTGCCCGGATGGGCCGGGTCGATGGACACCTGATTCCCCGGGCTCGCGCATTGAATCGTGCCCCCCACTCCGCCCACACCGCGAGCGAGATAGAGCGCGCGCCCAGCGCGTGGGGGATATGGCGAGTAGCCGATGTCCACGCGGAAAGGGCCGAGCGGCGTCACGAGGCGCACGCCGATCCCGGGGGTCGCCCGCAGGCTTGAGAGCTGAAACCGTTCCACATCGGCTTCCCAGAGCGAGCCGACGTCGAGGAACCCCACCAGCTGCAGCTGTTCCGCGAGCCAGCGGAGGTTGCGCCGATATTCGACATTGGCGAGCAGCTGCGCAGAGCCACCACGCGGCACGGCACGATCGTAGCCCGCACCGGATTGCACCTGCACGATCGGCACCCCACCGACCTGCGTCGAATCGATGCGGGAGACCACGTACACGAGGGGACCGAGCAAATTCTGCTGGAAGCCGCGCACCGAGTTTTGCCCGCCGCTGAAGATCCGCTCCTGCGTGGGGAGCAACGGCGCCCCGTCCACCAGCTCCGCGCCGGGGGCGAACGCCCGCGCGAGTTGGAGGCGCGTGGCCAGCACCCCACCCGCGACGCGATGGAATTGCGCGACCTCCCCGGAGAGGCGAAAAAAGCGCACCGCGGCATTGGTGCGGGAATCCGTCATCCCGGCACGCACTTCGCCGCGGAGCCGGATCCCCCGACCGGGATCGATGGCGTTGTTCGTGCGATCATGCGTGATCGCCGAGCTGAGCACCGCCACACCACGACCGAAGAGGGAGCTTTCGTAGTCGGCCTGCTGACATTGCCCGACGCGCGCGCACGACTCTGCCGGGTCAATGCGGGTTCGGCCATTCTCATACTGAAAGCCGCCGGTCAGTGCGGTCCGGGGCGACACCGTGCGGGCGAGCTCCATGAGCGCGCCGACGCCAATTTCCCGAATGTAGGCATACGGTTCGCTCCGCCGCTCCGTGTAGAGCGAGATCACCGGGGACAGCGGGGTCCCAAAGAGATGCGTGCTCGTGAGCGATGCCCCGAGATAGTGGTTCATCACGGTAAAGAGCGTATCGGCCCGGAGCGCTTGCGAGCAGAAGCTCGGCGCAAAGTCTGCGGGCGCGCCCACGCCCAACTTGGAGACGCGGGCATTCACTTCGAGGCGACGCCCCACCCCGAGCGTACGCCGATCGACGAGGCGGGTTTGCGCCCGCCCGCAATCGAGGGTGGCCCATCCAATCCCGGCCCGCGCATTGCGGGCCGGCGCCTCCGCGACGGTGATGCGCAGGTCAATAAGCGAATCACGGGCCGGCGCGGGGAGGTCGGGGGTGAGGGTATCGATCAGCACCAGCCGAAAGGCATCCGCGCGGTAGAGATCCCGTTGCGCGTCGAGGATGTCAACCTCGCGGAAGCGACGTCCCCCGCGAAGGTTCGTGAGCCGACGGACCGCCCCGGTATCGATGGTGGCGGGCGCGCTGCCCAGCCCCTGATTGACCACCGTCACCGTCCGAATGGTGGTGACCTGTCCCGTGGTGAAGTCGGCGGACACGCGCACGCGACTGGTGAGAGTATCGATGCGGACGGTCACCGTAGGACGGATCGCCCGGGCATACCCCGCGTCGCGCAGTGCGGCTACCAGGGCGGTGATGGTGGTGTCGAGCCGGATCCGATCGAAGCGGCGCATTTGCATGGCGCGCATCGCCTCCACACTCTGCGCCGTGGGCGCATCGGGTGGCGTGGTCGGGAGTCCATTCAGGGTCAGCGTGTCCAACAGGAAGGGCGCGCCGGGGGCCACCTCGAACCGCAATTGCAGCCCGCGGGCGGTACTGGTCGTGGTCGCGACCACCCGCGCCTGCAGCCATCCGGCTTGCCGATGCAACACCGCGAGGCGGAGCGCATCGAGCTGCACCTCACGCGGTTCGCTGCAGGGGAGCTGTCCGACGTGCAGCACCCGGGCCGCGTAGCTGGGTTCCCGGGTGACAATCGCGGCGCTCAGCGTCGCGTCATCGAATTGAGGCGCGCCGGTGAAGTCAATCCGCTGCACGCGGCGCGAGGGATCACAGCCGGCGGGCCCCGTTGGCCCCTGCGCACTGGCCGGCGGCGCCGGCATGACCGCCAGCAACGCTGTCAGCAGCAGCGCGCCCGCATTTCGGCGCACACGGGAACCTCGGGGCGTTGCGGGGAATATCACGCCCATAATCTCGCCGATCCGCTGACGGGCTGCCAAGAGCGGACAGGGGATGGCGTTCATGCCGTGTTTAGACAGACGGTGTAGAATTCACACAGCACGGTTAAATCCACCGGCGAGCCCGGCGGCATTGGCCTTCCTGAGCCCTGTTTGCGGAGCCGTCGATGTTGCCCTTGGGAGAAGTCGCGTGTGCGGTGGTGCTGGCATGGACGAGCCTGACCGGCGGCGCCATCCCCATGCCGTCGCCCAGTGCCGTACCGGTGGCGGAGGCCGTTACCGAAGGCGGCATGGTGCCCCTGACCGTACCGCTCCTGGTACCGCCCGAGGCGTCGGTCGCGGTGCCCCGTCTGGCGGACGCGCCGCGCACCGTGCTCATGCGGCCGATGGCTGAGGACACGATCCGCAAGCCGCGCGCCAAGGCCGTCGTCTATAGCGACGCGTATACGTGGCGACTCGAGTGGCATCGACGACTCTCCTGGGCCATGCTGCCGTTGTTTGCGGCCTCGTACGTTGCGGGCGACCAGCTGATGAAGGCCTCTGAGCACGGAACCACGGCACCGACCTGGGCGCGCCCTGTGCATCAAATCGCCGCCAATGGGAGCGCAGTGCTCTTTGGGCTGAACGGCATCACGGGGGCGCTCAACCTGTGGGAAGGGCGGAACGATCCCACGGGGCGGACGCGCCGCTGGGTGCACAGCCTGCTGTTCACGGCCGCCAGTGGTGGCTTTGTCTACGCCGGGACGCAGCTCGCCGACGGCGCCGAGCAGTCCCGGCAGATGCGACAGCAGCATCGCACCGTGGCGCTGACGTCCATTGGCGTGTCCACTGCCAGCTGGCTGCTGATGCTCATTGGCAATTGATCCACGCATGCCCGCCGGTACGCCGGCGATGGCGCGCTCCTGATTTTCCCTGACTCTCTCTGTCATGCTGCAATCCATCATCACCGCGGTCCAACCCTGGGCCGATTATTACGCCGATCACCGCGCCGTCAGCACGGCCATCATCGCGATACATCTCCTTGCGATGTTCGTTGGCGGCGGCATCGCGGTGGCCACGGATCGCCAGATTCTTCGCGTGCCGACCAATCGGTTCGACCTCGCGCAGGCGGCGGCGGCGGAGATGGAAAGCACCCACCGCGTGGTGATCACCGCGCTGCTCCTGGTCATCCTCTCTGGCGCACTCCTCTTCCTCTCCGAGGTGGAGACCTTTGCCGTCTCGCCCGTGTATTGGGCGAAGATGAGTGGCGTTGTTCTCCTCCTGCTCAACGGCCTGCGGATGCAGCGTGCCGAACGGGTTGTGGCTGGGGGCCATGGCGTAGTGACACCGGAGTCGGCAGCGGTGCCCGTCCCATCGACAGCGTGGGGGACGCTCACCACCACGGCCCGCGTGAGCCTGGTTCTGTGGCTCACGATTCTTCTCCTTGGTGTCGTGCTGACCAATGTCTGACCACACGCCATGTCCGGTGGCCGATGCCTGTTCTGGGCGTCGAGCGTTTCTCCGCGATGCCGTCGCGGGGGCGCTCACGTTGGCTGGGTTCTCGGCGCTGACGCCGTGGACGGCGCTGTCGGCGCTTGAGGTCCGCTCCTCCGGCACGGTGAAGTACCCGATCCCAGGCGCCGACGGCGTATCGATCGACACGGGCAACGAAGTGATTGTGTGCCGTTCGAAGGGGGAGGTGTACGCCTTTGCGCTCTCGTGCCCCCACCAGAACACGGCGCTGCGGGCGATGTCCGGCGGCAAGGGCTTCCAGTGCCCGCGCCATAAGTCGCGCTATTTGCCCAATGGGACCTTCCTCGACGGGAAGGCGACGCGCAACATGGACCGGCTGCAGATCACTCGCGAAGGGAATGACATCGTGGTGGATCCATCGATCGCCTTCGAGAGCGATACCGAACCCGCCAAGTGGGGTGCGGCGCTCGTCAAGGTGTAATGTTGGCAGGACGAGCCCATCGTCCCCTTCCCTCTTCTGGAGTGTTCATGAGCGACCGTTCCTGTCAGGCCCCTTGTACCCTGCGCGCTGCGACGCCGGGCGCGCCCGTTGGGATGGATCGCCGCGCGTTCCTGGCCCAGAGCACACTGGCCGCCGTCGCGGCGGCGCTGGCGACTGCCTGCGGTGCCGAGGGCTCCCCCACAGGGCCAGGATCGGTGAACGTGACGGTCACGCTGGCTGACTATGCCGCGCTGGCGACGGTGGGCGGGATCGCCCGGATCAATGGCACCGCGACGCCAGTCGCCGTCGTGCGGACGGCTACCAGCAGCTATCGCGCGTTCTCCATGGTCTGCCCACACGCCGGGACCACGATCGGCATCAGCGGTGGTGGCTTCCTCTGCCCGAACCATCGGGCCAGCTTCTCCTCCACCGGGACCTGGACGGGTGGCGAGCGGACCTCGAACCTCTGGGAGTTTACCGTTACCGCCAACACGGCGGCGGGCACGCTGACCATCACGTCGTAACCGCGCGAACG
>JBEIUK010000014.1:0-23354 GCA_040374415.1 Gemmatimonadaceae bacterium
AATCGCGCGCAGCAGGATGCGTTTCTGCCGCATGTGGAAGCCGGGACCGTCATCCTGATCGGTGCGACCACCGAGAACCCGAGCTTCGCGCTGACAGGAGCCCTACTGTCGCGGGTACGGGTGTTGGTGCTCCAGCCGATCCCGGACGCGGCGCTGGCCGCGCTGATTGAACGCGCGCTGCTGGACCGGGAGCGCGGCCTCGGGGGACGCGGTCTGACGATGGCCCCGGAAACGATCGCCCTCCTGGCGCAGCAGGCCGATGGCGACGCGCGGCGGACGCTCGGGCTGCTTGAAGCGGCAGCCGCACTCGTCGATGACGACGGAACGATCGACCGGAGCCACGTGGTCGCGGCGGTGCAGCGTCGGGTGCCACAGTACGACAAGAGTGGCGAGTCGCACTTCAACCTCATCTCGGCGCTTCACAAATCGGTGCGGGGGAGTGATCCGCAGGCGGCCTTGTATTGGTTGGCGCGGATGCTCGAGGGCGGGGAGGAGCCACGGTATATGGCACGCCGACTGATCCGTATGGCGGTGGAGGACATTGGGCTCGCCGATCCACAGGCCCTGCCGATGACGCTGGCCGCCGCCGATGCCTTTGAGCGGCTGGGCTCTCCGGAAGGGGAACTCGCTCTCGCGGAGGCCGCCGTCTATTTGGCCACCGCGCCGAAGTCTGCCCGCGTATATGCGGCGTGGGGGGCAGCGCGTGAAGCGGCCCGGGAGTCACCCGCAGCGCCGGTGCCCATGCATCTGCGGAATGCCCCCACCGGTCTGATGAAGGAACTGGGCTATGGGGCGGGGTACCAGTATCCACACGATGCGCCCGATGCCGTGGTGGCGCAGACGTATCTCCCGGACGTGGTAGCCGGATCCATTTTTTACGAGCCCGGCCCCGTCGGCTTCGAGCGGGACATCGCGAAGCGGTTGGCATGGTGGGCCGAACGTCGGCAGCGTCTCGCAGCCGGGGAGCAGCAAGTTGACCAGAGCTAGAGCCCGGTGGGCGCGTCCCCTCGCGATGAGCACGGCCTTCATCAGTCTGGCGCTGGCGGCGGCCGGGTGTGCGTCCATGCGACGCGCGGCATTTGCGGATCCGGTCGTCGCGGTCCGTCGCATTGATCTCCGCGGGGTGAGCCTCTCGGGGGCCAGTGCCGATGTAATCGTGTCGGTGTACAACCCGAACCGCTACGCGCTCAAAGCCACGCGGCTCGCCTATCGTATCGAGGTGGACTCGATGCCGATGGGGAGCGGCCAGCTCGACGCCCCGTTCGAAGTGGCGGCCAAAGATTCGGCCGAAGCCCGGTTGCCCGTGCGCATTGCGCTCTCCGGCCTCGGCGCGGCCGGAATGTCCATGCTGATGGGGGGCGCCATCCCGTACCGGGTCCGTGGCGAGGTGACCGTTGCCACGCCCGTTGGCGATCTGACCCGTGCCTTTGACCGAAGCGGTCGGTACACGGCACCGACCGGGCCGGGACGCTAGCTTTCGGACAGGCGCCGTCGGCGCCGCTGCGTTGTGGTGGTGTTGTCCTTACGATCATCCTGGAGTCCTGCTATCAGTCGCGAGCCGATTTCCCTGACCCTTCCCGTTGAGCGGGCGATTCTCGTCAGCGCGCCCTCCAAGCGCAGTGCCGCCCGGCTGCACATGGACGAACATCTGGAAGAGTTGGGGCGCCTGGCGGACACGGCCGGCGCGGAAGTCGTTGGGACGCTCACGCAGCAGCTCGATCGTCCGCACCCCGGGACCTATCTCGGCAGTGGCAAGGTCGAAGAGCTCAAGGCGCTGATCCAGTCGCTGAAGGCGACGCTCGTGATCTTTGACGACGAGCTCACGCCCGCGCAGGGGAAGAACATCGAACAGATCGTCAACACGCGCGTGATGGATCGCGCGGAGTTGATTCTCGATATCTTTGCGACGCGCGCGCGTTCGAGTGAGGCGCGCATGCAGGTGGAGCTCGCGCAGCTGGAATATCTGCTGCCGCGCCTGACCCGCATGTGGACGCACCTGGAGAAGATGCGTGGTGGTATCGGCATGCGTGGACCCGGTGAAACGCAGCTCGAAACCGATCGGCGTCTGATTCAGGCCCGGATCCGGATCCTCAAGGAGCGCCTCGCCGATGTCGAACGCGCGCGGGAAATTCAGCGGCAAAACCGGACGTCACAGTTTCGGGTGGCGTTGGTGGGCTACACGAATGCCGGCAAATCGTCTGTGCTTCGCAGCATGGCGCACGACGGCAACGTGTTCGTTGAGGATCGGCTCTTTGCTACGCTCGATCCGCTGACGCGTGAAGTGGAGCTGGGCGACGGCTATACCGCGCTCCTCACCGATACGGTCGGCTTCATTCGGAAGCTGCCCCATCATCTGGTGGCCTCCTTCCGCGCCACGCTGGCGGAAGCGCGTGAAGCCGATCTCCTGCTGCATGTGATCGATGCGAGCCATCCGGCCTGGGAGGAGCATCGCGATGTCGTGGACGGCGTCCTTGCGGATCTGGGACTCACCGGGCGCCCCATGCGCTACATCATGAACAAGATGGATGCGCTCGATCCCGAGATGGCGGAGGCGCTCCGGGAACGGGTTGGCAATCTGTCGCCGGACTCGCTCTTTGTGTCGGCGGTGGCGCCTGGTGGGCTGGAAGACCTGCGCACGCTGTTGCGTGAGGCGCGAAAGCGTCAGCGTCCGGTGTTGGAAATCCGGATTCCGGCGGCCGATGGCCGGATGCTCGCCGAGGTGTATCGCGAGGGGGAGGTGCTGGAGCAGCGCTCGGATGAGGACATCATGGTCGTGCGTGCGCGTCTCGATGAACGCACGATTGGCCGTCTCCGGCATGCCGGCGCGCGCATCACGGTGACGTCGGCCGCCTGAGGCCCAAACGACAACGGGACCGTCGGCTGGTGCCGAGGGTCCCGTTGTGCTGATAGAGTGGGCGTGCAGGGACTCGAACCCCGGACCTCTGCTGTGTGAAAGCAGCGCTCTAACCAGCTGAGCTACACGCCCTTGAAACGACCGCTGGGCCACATGGACTGCCGTGGCAGCGGATCGGAAGAGTAACGGGGCTCGCCGGATGACGGAACCCCCCGTCGGCACCCTGCAATGGTCCGGGTGGGGCTCGAACCCACGACCGAGCGATTATGAGTCGCCTGCTCTAACCGACTGAGCTACCGGACCGGTCGTCGAAATCTATACCCACAGCCTCACGGTGTCGCGAGATGGTGGTCATAGGCCTCGAGCACTTCGGCACCGCTGACCGTGGCCGCACCCAGTTTGCCGACTTCCACGCCAGCGGCATAGTTGGCGATGATGGCGGCTTCGAGAGAGGTGGCACCGGCCGCGAGCATCGTGGCGAGATAGGCGGTCACCGTGTCGCCGGCGCCGACCACGTCATACACCTCGCGCGCCGTGGTGGGGACGCGGTGCACAATGCCATCGGCAGACACGAGCGCCATCCCATGCTCGCCTAAGGTCAACAGCAGGTGCTCGACGCCAAGGCGGCTGAACGTGGCGGGGAGGGCTGCCGGGTGATCGAGGTCCACTGCCGCGCCGAGCGCGCTTTCCAGCTCGCGGCGATTGGGCTTGAAGACGGTGGCGCCGCGGTAGGCGAAGAAGTTCCGGAATTTCGGATCCACGACGATCGGCAGGCCGCGGGTCTTCGCCATCTGGATGGCGCCCTCAATGACGGCCGGTACCAGCACACCTTTGTTGTAATCCTCGAAGACCAGCGCTGAGGCGTCAGCCAGCACGAGTTCAATGGCGGCGAGGACGCGAGCCACGTCGGCGGCCGAGAGATCGGTGTCATCCTCTTCGTCGAAGCGCAACAGCTGCTGTGAGCGAGCCATCACACGCGACTTCGTGGTCGTTGGGCGATCCACCGTCACAAGGGCTCGCGCCTGCATCTTGCCGGCTTCGAGGTGCGCGCGAAGCGTGGCGCCTGCGCGGTCGTCTCCGACGACGGCCACTAAGTCGCAGCCGGCACCGAGGGCGGCCACATTCTGCGCGACGTTGGCGGCACCGCCCAGCGCGTAGCGTTGATCGCGGACCCGAACCACCGGGACGGGCGCCTCCGGTGAGATCCGGTCGACATCGCCGCGGAGGTACACGTCCAGCATGGCGTCGCCAATGATCACCACATGCTGGCGGGCGGCCGCGGTCAGCAGGTCGGTCAGGCGGTCCCGCGAAATAGAGGGGGTCGGTCGCATGCGGAAAAGATAGTCCGACAAGGCGTATGGTGTCGCGGTGAGCGGTCCAACGGATTGCGCGTTACCTTGCCCGCCGTGAACCGACCCCCGACTGCTGCTCCCACTCCGGCCACCGCGGCGCCCTCACCATGGGCCGTGTTGCTGCTGTCGTTGCTGGGGATCTCCTGCGCGGCGCCGCTGGTCCGGCTCTCCGAGGCGCCGGCGATCGTGGTGGCCGCCTGGCGGCTGGGGTTCTCGCTCGTCGTGATCGCCGGGCTCCTGACGGGACGTCGGGAGTGGGGTGCGCTGCGGGGCGTGGCCCGGCGCGACTGGTGGCTCATGGTGTCGGCCGGCGTACTGTTGGCCGGCCATTTCTGGAGTTGGAACGTATCGCTGCGCTATACCACGGTGGCGGCCTCGGTCTCCCTTGTGAATTTGCAGCCGGTGGTCATTGCCTTCGTGTCGGGGTGGTGGCTCGGTGAACGGGCCAGCGGCCGCCAATGGCTGGGGATTGGTGTGGCGGTCCTGGGGGCGCTGCTGGTGGGGGTCGCCGACGTTCCCGGTGGCGTCCGCGGCATCGGCGAGGCATTGACTGGTGGTGGCGTCGGCGAGGCCGGTCGCATGCGGGCGCTCCTTGGGGATCTGCTGGCCTGTGTGGGGGCGGTGACCGGGGCGCTCTACTACCTCATCGGCCGACGCGTCCGGCCGCGGCTCTCGCTCTGGCCCTACGTGGCCGTGGTGTATGGGGCGGCGTGGGTCACCTGCGTGTTCGTCGCGTTGGGCACCGGGCAGCCGTTGGGACCGCAACCACCGCGGGAGCTAGCGCTTTTCGCCGGGCTGGCCTTAGGGCCCATGCTCCTCGGGCACACGGGCATGAATTGGGCGCTGGGGCACTTGCCCGCCTATGTCGTGAATCTGACGACGCTGGGCGAGCCGATTGGGGCGACAGTGCTCGCCGCGCTGTTGCCGGGGATCGCCGAGGTCCCGGGCCCGGCGACGATCGCCGGCGGCGCGCTCGTGCTGGGCGGCGTCATCCTCGCCGCTCGGCGGGGGTAGCCGGGTTATCTTTCGGGGGTGTCCACTCCCGAATACGCGCCCGGGGCGCCTGAGTTTACGAGCCAAGACCGCGACACTCCAACGCTCGCGCTGGATGTCGTGGTCACCCGTGGTGACATGGTGGAGGCCCATCATCGGGTCCACGCCGCCGTGGTGCACAGCTCGGGGGCTTTGCTGTTCGCCGCCGGCAATCCGCAGTTGGCGACGTGGTGGCGCTCTTGCGCCAAGCCGTTTCAGCTGCTCCCCACGCTCGCGCACGGGCATCTGGAGCGCGTGGCATGGTCGGATGAGGCGATCGCGCTCGCCTGCGCATCCCACGGCGGAGAGCCCGAACATGTGGCCATCGCGTCCGCGATGCTGGCCAGCCTCGGCCTCGACGAAACGGCCCTCGCCTGTGGGCCGCATGAGCCGCTCGCGAGCCGCGGCAGCCGACTGCTCCGTCAGGACGGGGCTCGCCCGACCCGGATTCACAACAACTGCTCGGGGAAGCATGCGGCGATGCTCGCGTTCGCGGCCGGCGAAGGGTGGGCGCTCGACGGCTATCACCTCGCGTCGCATCCCGTGCAGCAGGCAGCGCATGCCTCCGTCGCGCAGTGGGCGAATCTGCCACCGGATCAGCTCCAACAGGCGGTTGATGGGTGCGGCGTTACGGTCTTTGGCCTGCCGCTCGCCAACATGGCGCTGGCGTTCGCGCGGCTCGGGGCGGCGGCCCATGCCGGTGAGGCAGGGCCCGCCCGCGTCGTGACGGCGATGACGCGGCATCCGTTTCTCGTGGGTGGTACTGATCGCTTCGATACGCAGTTGATGGAGGCCTGTGGCGGTGCGGTGCTGTGCAAGATCGGCGCCGAGGGTGTTCACAGTCTGAGCATCCCAGCCCGTGGCATTGGGATCGCGCTCAAGGTCGAAGACGGCGCGGCGCGGGCCCAATATCCTGCTGTGCTCGCACTGCTGGAGGCGCTGGGCGCGCTCCCGGACACGGTCCCCGATGCGCTGGGCGCCTATCGCCAGACGGCCATCCGCAACACGCGCGCCGAGTCCGTAGGTGCGGTGTTCGTTTCAGAGGCGCCGGCCGGCACGGTCCTTCACCGCGACGGTGCGTCGGCGTCGTCCCCCACGACGTGACGCCGCAGAAGAAGAGCGACGGCGGGGAAATGGTACCGACCCCTACGCCGGGTCTGGTTACACTGCACATGTTCGATGCGGAGACGGCGGCGCTGGTGTATCTCGCCGCGGAGCTTGCTGGTGGCGACGAAACTGCCGTGCGCGAGGCCCTGGGCGTGGCGTTTCAGACGGTACGCCCCGACTGGGTCGAGGAAGTGCTGCTGCAGACGTATCTGTTTGCTGGGTTCCCGCGGGCGTTGAATGGCATGCGGGAGTGGCGGCGCATTTCGGGACGCGCCGCGCAGGAGGCGGATGCCGAAGAGGCCTATGACGTGGACGCGTTCCGAGCGCGCGGGGGCGTAACCTGTGCGACGGTGTACGGCCCCATGTATGAGCGGTTGCGCGTGAACATTGCCGCCCTCCATCCGGCGCTGGATCAGTGGATGGTGGTGGAAGGGTATGGCAAGGTGCTGGGCCGACCAGCGCTGGATCTGGGGCGGCGGGAGTTATGTATCATCGCGGCCTGTGCCGTGGCACGACAGGACCGCCAATTGCATTCGCATTTGCACGGGGCGCTGCATGCTGGTGTGGCAGCGCCGGTGGTCACGGCGGCGTTACAGCATCTGCGGAGGCTCTTGTCGCCGGCGGATGCGGATCGGTTCACGGCGTTGTGGAAGCGGGTGCAGGGATAGCGTGACGTGTGGCGCCCGACGGTGGCGCTGCCGGTAGGACCCAACCGCGGCTGGTGCCGCCGTTTCGTGAGTGTGAAGTCATGTTTGTCGATCGCGTAATCGTCAGTATCGAAGCCGGCGCCGGTGGCTCGGGGATTTCCTCGTTCCGTCGCGAGAAGTACGTCGCGCTGGGCGGACCGGATGGCGGCGACGGCGGGCGCGGCGGCGATGTGTACATTCGCGCGGATCGGAACCTGATCACGCTTCTCGACTACACCTATCGCGATCTATGGAAAGCCGAGCGCGGCCAGCATGGCGAGGGCTCCAATCGCACGGGGCGCTCCGGCGACGACATTGTGCTGCCGGTCCCGCGCGGGACCATCGTGCGTGATGCCGACACCAACGAAGTGTTGGGTGAAGTCCTCGATCATGGCGATCAATTCCTGGCGGCGAAGGGCGGTCGCGGCGGCAAGGGGAATGCCTTCTTCGTCACCCCCACGCATCAGGCCCCTCGCGAGTGGCAGCCTGGCGAAGATGGCCAGGTTCGGCGCCTCGAGCTTGAGCTCAAGCTCATCGCCGATGTTGGCCTCGTTGGGCAGCCGAATGCCGGGAAGAGCACGCTGCTCTCGGTCATTTCGGCCGCGCGCCCGAAGATCGCGGCATATCCGTTCACGACGCTCTCGCCGAACCTCGGCGTCGTCCCCCTGAGTGATCACCGGTCCTTTGTCGTCGCGGACATTCCTGGCATCATCGAAGGCGCGCACACCGGCAAAGGCCTTGGCCTGCAGTTCCTCCGGCACATCGAGCGCACCCGATTGCTGGCGTTCATGATCCCGATCGAGTCCGAGGACTGGCAGGCCGAGTTGGACCAGCTGCGCGGGGAGATCGCGGCGTATTCGGCGGAGCTCGCGGCCAAACCGTATTGCGTGGTCTTCACCAAGCTCGATCTGCTCGGCGAGCATTACATCCCCGAGATCGACGCGCCGGGGGCGTTTGGCTGCTTTGCGATCAGCGCGGCGGGGCGCATGGACCTCGATACGCTGCTCGATGGCTGGTGGCGGGAACTGCTGGCCATGCGTCAGGCGTCGGAACGCGCTGAGGGTGATGGTCAGCCGCTCCCGTGAGCTGGGCGCGCTGGATGACAGCGCGCTCACCGCGCGTGAGCGCGTGGCACGCTGTGGCGGCTGGCTGCTGACACCAACCGACTCGGCTTATCCAGAACGGCTCACCGAACTGCGCGATCCTCCAGGGCGGTTGTACGGACTGGGCGGGCTCGATGCCGCCCAGGCACCTGCGGTCGCCATTGTCGGGACCCGGCGCGCGACGCCGTACGGATTGCGGGTCACGCGCGCCATCGCCGCCGCCTGTGCACGGGCCGGGGCCTCTGTGGTGAGTGGTCTCGCCGCTGGTATTGATGGGGCGGCGCATGAGGCGGCGCTGGCCGCCGGCGGTCGGACCGTCGCGGTCCTCGGGACGGGCTTCGATACCGTCTATCCGCGAACCCATCGCGCGCTGCAGGAGCAGATTGCCCGCGAGGGACTGCTTCTCAGCGAACTGGCACCGGGGCAGCCGGGCCACGGAGGAACGTTCCCGCGCCGCAATCGCATCATCGCTGCACTCGCGGACGTCACGATCGTCGTGGAAGCAGGGGAGGGGAGCGGAGCGCTCATCACGGCCGACGTTGCCTTGGACTTGGGGCGTCGGATCGGCTGTGTCCCCAATGCCATCGACGTGCCCTCGGCGCGCGGCAGCAATGCCCTGCTCAAGGCGGGGGCGGAGCCAGTGCTCTCCCCTGAGGACGTGCTGGCGATGTTGGCGCTGCGCGCCGAGCCGACGCCACCGCCGCGGTTGGATGGCGATGCCGCCAGCTGCTGGGACGCGATCTGTCGCGGTGCGCTGGATATGCATGCGGTGACGACGCGCTCCGGGCTCTCTGCCCGCGCCGTGTCCGTGGCCATCACGGCGCTTGAAATCGAAGGACTCCTCTCCGTCGATGCCACCGGCGCGATTCGCCCCGCCGTGGAGCTCTCGGTCGTCCATGGAGGCGACTGATCGATGGCGGTGGCGTTCGATGCCCTGACCCCCGCGCGCGCCGTCGAGATGTCGTCCCTCGACCGGCCGCTTCGGCATCTCTATGTGCACGTACCCTTCTGCGCACGACGCTGCAGCTATTGCGACTTTGCCATCGCCGTGCGACGGACGGTGCCGGTGGGGGACTTCGTGCGCGGCGTGCTCACGGAGCTGCAGGCCCGGTTACCGCACGCTCCAGCCACCGCCCTCACGTCGGTGTACCTCGGCGGTGGAACGCCCTCTCGGCTCGGTGGCGATGGCATCCAGCAACTGCTCGAGACCATCCGATCGGTCGTCGTCGTGGAACCGACCGCGGAAGTCACCATGGAGGCGAATCCCGAGGATATCTCGGCGGACGCCGTGGCCGCCTGGCGTGATGCCGGGGTCAATCGGCTCTCCATCGGCGCGCAGAGTTTTGATGATCGCGTATTGCTCTGGATGCATCGGGTGCATGACGTGGCCGCGATCACGCAGGCGGTGCAGGTGGCCCGGGCCGGCGGTATCACCGACATCTCGCTGGACCTGATCTTTTCCGTCCCGGATGCCCTCCAGCGCGACTGGGGAGCGGATCTCTCCGCAGTGCTCGCGCTGGAGCCCACCCATATCTCGCTCTATGGTCTCACCATTGAGCCGCAGACGCCGTTGGGGCGATGGACGGCGCGCGGCGAGGTGCTCCCGGGTGACGATGAACGTTACGAGGCCGAGTTTCTGATGGCCCACGATCGGTTGGTGGCGGCGGGGTTCGAGCACTATGAAGTCTCGAACTTTGCCCGGCCCGGGCGCCGGGCGGTGCACAACAGTGCGTACTGGCGAGGCGTCCCGTATCTGGGCGTTGGTCCCAGCGCGCACGGATTCGATGGCGTAGCACGGCGCTGGAACACCGAAGCCTATGCGGCGTGGCAGCAGACGGTCGATGCCGGCCGTGATCCACTCGGCGGCGATGAGCAGCTCACGCCGGACAATCGCGTGGCGGAGACGGTGTATCTGGGACTTCGTACCCGCGACGGCTTGATGATCCACCCGTCTGAGCGCGCCACGGTGCAGTCATGGATCGACGCCCGGTGGATCGAAGCGGTTGGGGCACCGGCGGCGCTGGACGAAGATGTCCGGGTCCGATGCACGCCCTTAGGGTGGTTGCGCCTTGATCGTCTCGCTGCCGACTTGACAGCACTCCGAAGTTATTGATAGCGTTCAACTTATGGCACACGCAGGAGAGTTGTCCGACCGCGAGCGACAGGTTCTGGAGGCCGTGATCCACAGTTATGTGGCCACTGCGGAGCCGGCGGGGTCGCGCACGCTGTCGCGGCACTTTGGGCTGGGCATCTCGCCGGCGACGATTCGGAACACGATGAGCGATTTGGAGGAGAAGGGATTTCTCTTTCATCCGCACACCTCCGCCGGACGGATTCCGACCGATAAGGCCTATCGCACCTACGTGGATGGCTTGATGCACCTCGATCCGGTCACCACGGAGGAACGGCGGCGGCTTGAGGCCGATATCGCCCGAGGCGGTTCGACGATCGAGGCCATTTTGCGCCGCGCGGCGCAATCGCTCGGCGTCCTGACGCAGGAGTTGGGGGTCGCCATTGGTCCGCGCGCCGAGCAGGTCACGCTCCGTCGGCTGGAGTTGGTCCGCATCTCGGCCGAACGGCTGCTGATGGTGCTCGATCTGACGGGTGGGGCGGTGCGTACCGTGTTCGTGGAAGTCCCCGGGAGCATCGCAGACGCGGCGCTCGTGGAAGTGACCATCGTCCTCAACGAGCGGCTGGCGGGA
Source organism: Gemmatimonadaceae bacterium (assembly GCA_040374415.1). Classification (GTDB taxonomy): domain Bacteria; phylum Gemmatimonadota; class Gemmatimonadetes; order Gemmatimonadales; family Gemmatimonadaceae; genus Gemmatimonas. The sequence continues at coordinate 10,837 of JBEIUK010000014.1, forward strand.
CTCACGCTCGAACAGGTCCGGACGCAGTTGGCGTCCCGGTTGCGGGATGTGCACACCCGGGTCGAATCGGCGGAGCTTCTGAATATCTTTGTGCAGGAGGGCGATCAGGTCTTCGGCCGCCTTGCTGAACCGTTGGACGAGGTGGTGCTGGGGCAGCCGTCGTTGCTGGCGGACCAGCCGGAGTTCGCCAGTGGCGAGCGCCTCCGGCAGCTCATCACGTTGACGGAGACCCGGCAGGCGCTGGCCCCGTTGCTGGAAACCCGGACCGGAACGAACGGGTTGAGTATTACCATTGGCAACGAGCACGGGGATCCGCGCTTCGATGCCTTTACCGTAGTGACCGCCGAATACCGCGCCGGCTCGTTGAGTGGCGTGATCGGTGTTATCGGGCCCACCCGCATGCCGTACGACAAGGTGATCGCGTTGGTGGGCCACACGTCGCAGCTCGTCTCTGAGCTGCTCTGCTGACCTCTGGAGCCATGGCTGATTTCTACGCGGTACTTGGTGTGCCGCGCGATGCATCCGACGACGATATCAAGCAGGCGTATCGGCGCCTGGCGATGCAATGGCATCCCGACCGCAACGGCGGGTCGAAGGATGCCGAAGAGAAGTTCAAGACGATCACCGAGGCGTATGACGTCCTGCGGGATCCGCAGAAGCGCGCCGCCTTCGACCGATACGGCGAAGCGGGGCTGCGCGGTGGCGGTCAGCCGCAGTACGATCACGTCGATCTCTCCGATGCGCTCAACATCTTCATGCGCGACATCGGCGGACTGGGTGACCTTTTCGGCGGTGGCGGTCGACGCCAAACAGGACCGCGCCCCGGCTCGGACATCAAGGTGCCGATGCCGTTGACGCTGGTCGAAGTGGCCACGGGTGTTGAGAAGACGGTGACGATGAAGGTGCTCGAAGGCTGCGATGCCTGCAGCGGTTCGGGCGCTGAGCCCGGGACGAAGCCCGCCACCTGCAGCACCTGTCAGGGCGCGGGCGAAGTGCGCCGAGCGCAGCGCTCGTTTTTTGGGCAGTTTGTCTCGGTGGCGCCGTGCCCGAGTTGTGCGGGCGAGGGCGTCGTCGTGTCATCACCCTGTAAGAAGTGTCGGGCGGAAGGGCGTGTCCGCGCCGAACGCACGCTCAAGGTCACGATCCCGGCGGGCGTCTCCACGGGGCAGTATATGACGCTGCGCAGCGCCGGGAATGTTGGCCCGCGTGGAGGCCCGCGTGGCGATGTCCTCGTAGTCTTTGAGGTCGACGATGATGAGCGGTTCGAGCGCGACGGCGAAGACCTGATCTGTGAAACGCTGGTGACCTACACGCAGCTCGTCTTCGGCGCGGAGATCGAGGTCCCTGGGCTCACGGGACCGGTGCCGTTGCGCGTGCCGGCCGGGACGCAGAGTGGCACGGTGTTCCATCTGCGCGGGCGTGGCTTGCCACGTGTGAACGCGTCGGGCGTCGGCGATTTGCACATCAAAGTGCAGCTCTGGACGCCGCAGTCGGTGCAGGGGCCCGAAGAGGCGCTGCTGCGGCAGCTCAAGGAGCTACAGGGCGACGCCCCGGCGCACCGGGAGAAGGGATTCTGGTCGAAGATGAAGGAGGTCCTCGGTGCCTGAGTCGGCACCGTGGACCAGTGTCCGGGTCTCCCCCTCACTTGCAGACGGCGCCCGTGAGGCCTGTCTCGACGCCCTCTTCGCGATGGGCGCTGAGGGGGTGCATGAAGATGGCATCGCGGTGGTGACGCATTTCCCCCCCGGGACCGATCTCGAGGCGATCCATCGCGCCGTCACCGAGGCCGACGAGGGCGTGCGGATTGAGACGTCGCCGGTTCCGTCCATCGACTGGAGCGAGGCTTGGAAGGCGCAGATTCCACTGCACGAGCTGGGACCGCTGACGGTCTGCCCGCCGTGGCTCGCCGAGGGGCGTGATCCGGCCGCCACCATCGTGATCGATCCCGGCATGGCGTTCGGCACGGGCGATCATCAAACCACACGGGGCGTCGTGCGCCTGCTCCCCGGCGTCCTTCGCGCGGGGGACACCGTCGCGGACCTGGGTGCTGGGAGTGCGGTGCTGGCCATCGCCGCCGCCAAGCTGGGGGCCTCGCGGGTCTACGCCATCGAACTCGACGGCGAGGCGATCCCGAATGCCGAAGAGAATGTGCAGCGCAATGCCGTGAGCGACGCGGTGCATGTATTCGAGGGGGACGCTGCCACGCTGTTGCCGATGCTGGCGCCCGTCCGGGTGATTCTCGCCAACATCATCTCCAGCGTCCTGGTGGAATTGTTGCCAATCATGGCCGAAGCGCTCGAGCCGGATGGCGCCGCGATCATCAGCGGGATTCTGCTGGAGGAGCGCGACTACATGCTCGCCATGCTCGTGCGCTTTGGATGGGTGGTCACGGCTGAAGACAACGAGGGGATCTGGTGGTCGGCGTCGATCGCGAGGGGGTAGGCGCGGGGCGTCCCACGTTTATCACCAGTGAACCGCTGGTGCCGAACGGGGCGTGCACCCTCGATGAGTCGGCGGCGCGCCACATGCGCGTGTTGCGGCTCGACGCGGGCGCGGTCGTGGGGTTGCGGGATGGTCAGGGGGCCGTGGCGGAGGGGCAGGTGGTGCGCCTGACCAAGACACAGGCCCATGTCGAGCTCCAGGCTGTCGAGCATCGGGCCCCGCTTCCGGCCGTGCACTTGCTGCTCCCGGTCGCCGATAAAGACCGAATGCTCTGGCTGGCAGAGAAGGCCGGGGAACTGTCGTGCACCAGCTGGCGCCCTGTGCTCTGGCGTCGGTCGCGCAGCGTCTCCCCACGGGGCGAAGGGATGAGCTTTCAGGCGAAAGTGCGCACCCGCATGGAGGCGGCGCTGGTCCAATCCGAAGGCGCCTGGCTGCCGGACCTGTTTCCGGAAGCCACGGTCGACCGGGCGATTCTGGCCGCGCCGGCTGGGGATCGGCTCATCCTTGATCCGGACGGTCCGCCGATGGTGGGCCCCGGATCGCTCCCGTTTGGATCGTCGGTCGTCCTGGCCGTTGGTCCCGAAGGGGGTATTGAGCGTGATGAGTTGGCGGCGTTTGAGGCGGCTGGTTTTCGGCGCGTCTCCCTTGGCGCCACTATCCTGCGCTTTGAAACGGCGGCGGTGGCCGCCCTCGCCATCGCCCGAACCGCCATGGGCACCCCTTTGCCTCCGGAGTCCACCTCGTGAGTGATGCCTGCCTGTTTTGCCGGATCGTCGCGGGGGAGCTGCCGGTGACCCCGATCGCCCAGAATGCCCACGCGATCGCCTTTCGGGACATCCACCCCCAGGCCCCGGTCCATGTGTTGGTGGTGCCTCGGCGGCACATTGCGTCACTGGCCGAAGCGACGGACGCCGAAGAGATCGGGGCGGTCGCCCTGTTGGCGGCCGAGGTCGCCCGGCAGGAGGGGATCGCCGCCTCCGGATACCGGACGGTGATGAACACCGGGGGGGACGGCGGCCAGACGGTCTTCCACCTCCATATGCATCTCCTGGGGGGGCGAGCCCTCGGGTGGCCGCCGGGTTGACCCCTCGGCGGGAATGGGGTAGCATTACGGTCTGGCTGAAAACACGGTCGTGTGGGCCGTGGTCTGTCATGCAGGATTCAGCAGGATTCAGCGGGTCTCAGCAGGTCAACGCCGGTTCACCTATGTCGCCGCCGTTCGATGCCGTTATGGGCATCGTCCCGGGCTGCTCCCACGGAGAGATCGAGTTTGTCGGAAGTCATCATCCATGAGGACGAGAATTTCGAGCGGGCCCTCAAGCGCTTCAAGAAGAAGTGCGAGAAGGCTGGCATCTTGTCCGATCTGCGCAAGCATCGCCACTACGAAAAGCCGTCCGAGCGTCGCAAGCGCAAGATGAACGCCGCGGTGCGGAAGAACCGCCGCACGCGTCACGGCTGAGCACTTCCGTGGCCGACGAGGGCGTCACGCTGCTCGCGCGGCTGCAAACTGATCAGGCTTCGGCCCGCCGGGCACAGGAGAAGGAACGCGTCCTGTTGCTCGGCATGGTCATTTCTGAGATCCGGAATCGCGAGATTGAAGTGCGCCGCGATCTCACCGAAGACGATGTGATCGAGGTGATCCGCAAGGCGATCAAGCGTCGGCGCGAGTCGGTCGAGATGTATCGCACCGCCGGACGCACCGATCTCGCCGACCGCGAGCAGCAGGAACTCACACTGCTCGACGCGTATCTCCCGGCGCAGCTTGATCCGGAGATCATCCGGGCCGCTGTGCGCGAGGTGATCGCGGGCGGTGCCGCCAATGCCGGCGCCGTGATGGGCAAGGTGATGCCCCGCTTCAAGGGGCAGGCGGATGGCACGGTCATCAGCGCCATCGTGCGCGACGAGTTGGCGCGCGGCTGAGGCCGCGCCCGATCTGCGGTACCCCCGCCGAGGCCTCCTCCGCGGCATTACCGTCTGAGGCCTCGCGCGATGCTGACGGTGCGTGATTTCGCCAATTGAGATCACACGGGATTTTAGCGAGCTTATCGGCCCGGGTCCGTCTCCACGGTCACCGGGCCTTCGTCTGTCCGCCATGAACGCGCACGCCCTCGGCATTCTCGAATTTCCGCGCCTGCTCGCGCTGGTGGCCGGTCGGGCGCATTCTGCGCCGGGCGCGGCTGCGGTGCGTGCCCTCGTGCCTCGCTCCGATCGTGACTGGATCGAGGCCGAACAGGCGCGTGTCACGGCGGTTCGAGGATTGATCGAGTCGGATGCCGGCTGGGTGAGTGAAGCGATCCCCGAGCTGGGGGAGCCGCTGCGGCGCTTACGCATCGATGGGTTGGCCTGGAGCGCGCAGGAGCTCCTGCAAGGCGCCACCCTCCTCCGCTCCTCGCGGCGCACCCGTGAGGCGCTGCGTGATCCTCGCCGGCCGTCGGTCACCCGTGCCGTGCTCAGTCATCTCACCGACGCGTTGATCGAATTGCGCGCCGTGGAAGAACAGATTGGACGCGCCATCGCCGACGACAGCACCGTCCGCGATGACGCCTCACCGGCACTCAAGCGCGTGCGCCGCGAGTTGCGGCAGACCGAAGGGGAACTGGTGCGGTTGCTCGAGCGCGAAATGGGGCGCCTAGAGCCCCATCATCAGGTGGGGGACCTCTCCGTCACCATGCGCAACGGCCGCTGGGTCATGCCCATGCGGCGCGGCGCGCGCGGCTACGTGGGCGGCATTGTCCACGACAGTTCGGGGACCGGCGAGACCATTTTCGTGGAGCCACCGGCCGCCGTGGAGTTCGGCAATCGCGTGCGCGAGCTAGAGCTCGAGGAGCAGCGCGAGGTGGAGCGCGTGCTCCGGGAGCTCACCGATGCCTTGCGTCCGTGGCATGAGGATATCCGCGCCGCGTATGAGGCACTCGTGGCGCTCGATGCACTCGTCGCCCGCGCGCGCTATGCCATCGAAGCGCATTGTGCCGTGGTGACCTTCGGCACGCCGTCGGACGGGTTCGCGATCGTGGATGGCCGTCATCCGCTCCTGCTCGCTCGGGGTATTGCCGTCGTGCCCTTCGATTTGGTGATGCATCCCGAGGAGCGGACGCTGCTCGTCTCCGGACCCAACACCGGCGGCAAGACCGTGCTCCTCAAAGCCATCGGGTTGCTCACCATGATGGCCCAGGCGGGCGTCCCCGCTCCTGTGGGGGCGACGTCACGTCTCCCGGTCTTCGATGACGTCTTCGCCGATGTGGGTGACGAACAGAGCATCGAAGCCAGCCTCTCCACCTTCAGCGCGCATCTCAAGAACCTCGGCGAGATTTTACGGCTCGCGTCGGCGGAGTCGCTCGTGCTGGTTGACGAGCTCGGGTCCGGCACCGACCCGGCCGAAGGGGCCGCCCTTGGCGGCGCGATTCTGGAAACGCTCACGACGCGGCGGACGCTGACGGTTGCGACGACGCATCTGGGACAGCTCAAACTGCTCGCGTCTGAAGTGCCGGGCGTGGTGAATGCGTCGCTCCAGTTTGATGCGGTGCAGTTAGCCCCGAGCTATCGCCTGCTCAAGGGGGTGCCAGGGCGCAGCTATGGCATCAGCATTGCGCGGCGCCTGCAGTTGCCGGAAGCGGTGGTGGCGCGCGCTGAGGAGCGGTTGCCCTCGGGGGAGCGTGATGTGGCGATCCTGCTCACCGATATGGAGGCGCGGGAAGCGCTTCTCACGGAGCGGGAGCGGCTCGCGGCGATCGAGGCCGACAAAATCCGCGCGCGTTTGGCGACGGTGACCGATCGGGAGCGCAAAGTCCGGGAGCGCGAGCGGGACAACGAGCGCGAAGCCCGGCGCGAAGCCCGTCGATATTTGCTGGAAGCCCGCGCGGAAGTGGAACGCGCGATTGCCGAGGTACGGGCGCAGGCGGCGTCGGCGGCGGTGCTGGATGAGGCAGCGCGCGCGGCGAGGCGGTCCATCGAGGACGCGGCTGCCGCGCAAGGTTCAGCGCTCGACCAGGTGGAGTCGCGGGCCCAGCGTGACCGCGAACGGGATCGTGAGCGTCAGCGAGCCCAGGTAGAGGGTGCCGCGATCGACAGCGCGGCAGGGGATACGGCGCGTGGGGGCGGCGCTCCACGATCAGCCGGTGGCGCGGCAGCGGCGGCGCATCCGAACGCACGCGGAGCGAAGCGGGCCGCCGCACCCCTCGCCGTGGGGGACGCCGTGCTCGTCGGAACGCTGGGCGATAAGGCGGGGCGCATCGTGGCACTGAAGGGAACCGACGCGCGCGTGCTCGTGGGCTCCATGACGGTCAGCGTGCCGGTGAGCGCCCTCGTGCGCACGGCCGCACCGCCCCCGCCGGCCGTCAAAGTCTTTGTGCTGGGGGATGCGCCTGAGCCCGATCCCATTCGTGAAGTGGATGTCCGTGGGCTGCGCATCGATGAGGTCGATGACCGCGTCGTGCAGGCGCTCGATGCCGCGATCCGCACCGATATGCGGGACCTCCGGATCATTCACGGCAAGGGGACCGGCGCGCTGCGGGCGCGGGTCGCCGAGATGCTCACGAAGGACACGCGGGTCGCCAGTTTTCGTTTGGGCGCCTGGAATGAGGGAGGCGCCGGTGTGACCGTGGCGGAATTCGTCTGACGGCGGTCCGTGTTCGGCGCTATTCTGAGGGTATGCCCAGTGCGTGGCGGGACCGGCCGTGATCGCCGATGACGTGATTGAACGGGTCCGCGCGGCCGCGGACATCGTGCAGATCGTCGGCGAGTACGTCCCGCTCAAGCGGGCCGGCGGTGATTATCGCGGCCCCTGTCCGTTCCATCAGGGGAGCAAGCCGAATTTCTCGGTCTCGCCCAAGCGCGGCGCCTATCACTGCTTCGTCTGCCACGAGAGCGGCGATGTCTTCACCTTCCTGCGAAAGCGCCTCGGCCTCGATTGGGTTGGCGCGGTGAAGATGGTCGGGGAGCGTGTCGGGATTGAGGTGGTCGACCAACCCACCCGAGCGCACGCGCCCGATCCGAACGAGAAGCATTGGGAGCTACTCGCCACGACGGCCGAATGGTTTCGGACACAGCTCGCCGACACGACCATAGGGCGTGAAGCCCGTGGGTATCTGGAGGGCCGCGGCCTCGATGCGGCCGCCTGTGAACGCTTCGGGATTGGCTTTGCCCCGCGGGATGCCCAGGCGATGCGTCGGCATTTGCATGCCTTGGGCTTCGACGATGCGCGCCAGCTGGAGGCGGGGGTGCTGGTGGATCGCGACGGGGACCTTCGCGTCCGCTTCTCGGGACGGATCATGTTCCCGATCGTTGACGAGTTCGGTCATCATGTGGCCTTCGGTGGCCGCGCCCTTGGTGAGGCCACGCCCAAGTATCTGAATAGCGCGGAGTCTGCCGTCTTTCAGAAGCGGCGCACCCTCTATGGCCTGCATACGGCCAAGCAGGCGATGCGCCGCGCTGGGCGCGCGATTGTGGTGGAAGGCTACCTCGATGCGATTCGGCTCGCGCTCAGCGGCGTGGAGGAAGTCGTCGCGCCCCTCGGCACGGCGCTCACCGACGAGCAGGCGGATCTGTTGGTGCGGTATGCCAGCACGGTCTTTCTGCTCTACGACAGCGACGAAGCGGGTCAGAAGGCCACCTTTCGATCGGGGCTGGAACTGCTGCGCCACCGGGCCACGGTGCACGTCGTCTCACTACCGGCCGGTGAAGATCCCGACACGTTCGTGCGCACGCAGGGGCGCGCCGCCCTCGAAGCGCAGCTGACCGACGCCGTAGATCTCTTCGACCGGCAGCTGCAGCTGCTGGAGCGTCGCGGCTGGTTTGCCGATCTGCGGAACCGGCGGCGCGCCATCGATAAGCTGCTGCCCACCATTCGTGCGGCGCGGGATCCGCTCACGCGCGACATGTATCTGGCGCAGCTCTCCGAAAAATCTCAGGTCGACAAGCAGACGCTGCTCAACGAAGCCGACGAGCTGCCCACGAACGGCCGAGGGGCGGCCCGACGGGGCGCGTCTGCGGGGGACGATGGTCCGCCCCTTGGGGATGCCCCGCCGATGGGGATGGATGGCCCTGGGTTCTCTGATGCGTCGGAGGGCGCCGTCAGCGATCACTCGGCGTACGCCGACGCCCCGTCGTCGCTCCCGGCCCCGCGTCGCCCGTGGACCGGTCGCCGAGGGAAGCCGCAGGGCCCGGAGTGGCAGGCCACGCTGGTCCCGCCGCGTCCCCGTCGCGATGAACCGGTGGAACGGGCGGTCCTCGTGGCGATGCTCGCCGATCGTGATCTGGTGGAGCGCGTTGCTGAACGGCACGGTCCGTCGGAATTTCGCGATCCACATTATCGCGCCATCTTCAGCGGGCTGTTGTCGGCGGGCCATGCCGCCTCGTTGGAGGACATTGCGGGTCAGCTTTCGGGCGCGGCCGTGGGCGTCTTGCGTGAGCTGACCGAGGGGGCATCCGGACCGCCACTCGATGCCGTGGATATCGCGCGGAATCTTGCCCGATTGGATGCGCGCCCGCTCGATGCACGCATTGAAGAGATTCGGGTGGCCATGGGGACGGCCACCGTGGAAGAACAAGCCGCGCTGATGCGCGAACGCATGGAGCTGGAAGTAGAGCGGCGCCGTCTGGTGCCGGTGCGGAGTCCCCGTGGTCGACCCAAGGGTTGATCACGTCATGCAATTCCTGGAGGAACGGTGAACCCAGACGTGGATGCCCTGTTGGTCGTCCAACAGCACGATGCCATTGTTCGCGGCATTGAGGCGCGGCGCGATGCCTTTGGGCCCCGGCTGCAGGTGCTGGATCAGGTCCGTGCCCAGGCGCGGGCCGAAGTCATGCGGATCGCCGCGCAGTATGAAAAGGAGACGGCCAGTGCCCGGGCGTTGGAAGCCCGTGTTGCGGAATGCCGCGAGCGCCACGCGCGCAATCAGGCGGTGATGGACCAGGCGCACAAGCTGAAGGAAGCGACCGCCGCGCTCGCTCAGGTGGAGACGGGACGGCGGGTGCTGGCGGAGGCGGAGAGCGAGCTGCTCGCCGCGACGCGACGCTTGACGGACCTTCGGAGCTCCGGCCGTGCGGCGCAGGAGATGGTGCTGTTGATCGATGACGATCAGACGGCGGAACGCGCCGCAATCGCGACCGACCAATCCACCATTGGAGCCGAGCTCGAGGCGGCGCGTGCGGCTCGGCAGGCCGTCGCGGTCGCCGTATCCCCGTCCATGCTGTCGCGCTACGATCGGTTGCATCAGCGGCGTCGCGACAACGCCCTGTACGCCCTCACGCCGCACAGTACCTGCAGCGCCTGTGATACCGCGATCCCGTTGCAGCGTCGGCCACTGATGGCGGGTGGCCGGACCATTGAAGTGTGTGAAGGGTGTGGCGTCCTGGTGTATATGCCGCCGGCGCCGCCGGAGGCCCAGGCCGCGACGAGCGACACGCTGTGAGTCCGGCGTCCTCCGCATCGCCTGGACGGGGCACCGGACGCGAGCGCCCGGCTGCTGTCTGGCGCCCGGTCCCGCCGGCTGATGCCGACGCCGTGTCCCGGCTGCAACAGGAACTCTTGCTCCCTGCGCCGGTCTGTCAGCTGTTGGTGGCGCGCGGGTTCGACGACCCGGATGCGGCCAAGCGCTTCCTCCGGCCGCGCCTCGAACAGCTCGGCGCGCCCGGGACGCTCTTCGATCTCGATCGAGCGATTGATCGCATCGTGCGCGCCATCAAGTCGGGCGAAACGATCTTCGTGCATGGGGACTACGACGTGGATGGCATGTCGTCCACCGCGCTGCTGACGCGGGTGCTGCGTGGCTGCGGGGCGGGGCAGGTCATCCCGTTCGTGCCCAATCGTCTCACGGATGGCTACGATCTCGGCGCTGCGGGCGTGCGCGAGGCGCTTGCGCAGCGCGCCTCGCTGGTGATCACCTGTGATTGTGGGACCAGTGCCCGCGAAGCGGTGTCGCAGTTGGTTGCAGCGGGTGTTGATGTGATCATCACCGATCATCACCTCCCCGGTGAGGCCCTGCCGGCGGCATATGCGATCTGTAATCCGAAGCACCCGGATTCAGGCGCTGCCGATCAAGATCTCGCGGCCGTCGGGGTCGCGTACAAGCTGGCGTTGGCCCTGTGCGACGCCTGCGGCGTGTCGTCAGGACTGGCGCACCGGCAGCTCGACCTCGTGGCCCTCGCCACGATCGCCGATGTCGCGCCGCTGCGGGGTGAAAATCGCGTCCTCGTGCGGTACGGCCTCAAGCTCCTCGCCGAAACCACGCATCCCGGGCTGCGGGCGCTCATGCGCTCCTCAGGGCTCGAGGGGAAGCCGCTCACCGCGGGACGCGTCGGCTTTGTGCTGGCGCCTCGGCTGAATGCGGCGGGTCGCATCGCCGATGCCAAGTTGGGGCTGCGGCTGTTGCTCGCGGAGCGCGAGGACGAGGCGATGGCGATTGCGCGCGAACTCGAGGAGCTTAATCGGGATCGGCAGGAGCTCGATCGCGCGGTGCTCGATGACGCGTTGCGGCAGTTAGATGCCCCTGGGATGGCCGATCGGTACGCCTATGTGTTGTCACGCGATGGCTGGCATGCCGGGGTGATTGGGATTGTCGCGTCACGCGTGGTGGAACTCACAGCTCGGCCGGCCGTGCTCGTGGCCGTTGCGGACGGCATCGGCAAGGGCTCCGGGCGTTCGATCGCCCGGTTCGACCTGCACGGCGCCCTGGGGGCCTGCGCGGGGCATTTTCAGCGGTATGGGGGGCATCGCGCGGCCGCCGGCCTCACCATGGATGCGGCGAAACTGCCGGCGTTCGCGGAGCAGTTCGATGCGGTCGCCCGTGAGCGATTGACGGCGGAGGATTTGGTGCCGGAGCTGCGCGTGGACCTTGAGATCCCGATTGAAGCCGCCGGGGAGGAGCTGGAGCAGATGATCCGGCACTTTGAACCCTTCGGTGTGGGCAATCCGGCGCCCATGTTTCGGTCGGATCGGGTTCCGCTCGCGGCACCGCCGCGTCGTGTCGGGGCGGATGGACTGCGGCTCGCCATACAGCAGCCGCGTGGAGCGATTGAAGGCATCGCGTGGGGGCTGGCCGGGCGGGGGACGGCCTTGGATGTGTCACGACCGGTGGATGTCGCCTATCGGTTGGAGCGGGATGAATACCGGGGCCTCTCCCGGCTTCAACTCAAGGTGGCCGACGTGCGGAGCAGCTGACGATGCGCATCATTGCCGGACGGTGGCGGGGGCGGCGGATTGAGGCGCCCCCCGGGGATCTCGTGCGTCCCACGCGGGATCGGGTGCGCGAGGCCTGGATGAGTATTCTGCAGTACGATTGGCCTGATGCCCGCGTGCTGGACCTGTGCGCGGGCAGTGGGGCGCTGGGGCTTGAGGCGCTGTCGCGCGGTGCGGAGCGGTGTGATTTCGTCGATGCGGCCCCGCGGGCGCTGCAGGCGTTGCAGCGCAACCTGACGGCCCTTGGGGGACATCCTGGTGCCACGGTGTATCGTGGCGATGCCGTGGCCTTCGTGAAGGGACTGCCGGCGCGCAGCTATGATGTCGCCGTGGCCGACCCGCCGTATGGTGGAACGGTGGCCGAGCAATTGGTGTCCGAATGGCTGGCGTGCCCTTTCGCCGCCGTGTTCGGCGTGGAACATTCCTCAGCGGTCACCCTGCCTGGTCCCGGCGATACGCGGCGATATGGTTCCACGGCGATCACCTTTTACCGAACCTCTCCGTCGTGACTGCTCCCGAGCACGCAGCTGCCCCGCGCATTGCGCTTTACGCCGGCTCCTTTGATCCCATCACGCATGGGCATGAGGATCTGATCCGCCGCACCTTTGCCTTTGCCGATCGCGTCGTGGTGGCGGTGGCCAGCAATGTGAGCAAGCAGCCGCTTTTCACGGTGGAGGAGCGCATCGCCATGATTCGCGAGGTCGTGGGTGATGATCCCCGCATCGACGTGCGTGCCTTTCAGGGGTTGCTGGTGAATTTTGCGCGCGAAGTGGGAGCTCAGGTCAATGTGCGCGGGCTGCGGGCCGTGAGCGATTTCGAATATGAGATGCAGATGGCGCTGATGAACCGGAACCTGTCCGAGGGGATGGAGACGGTCTTCATGGCGCCGTCGTTCGATACG
>JBEIUK010000172.1:0-6366 GCA_040374415.1 Gemmatimonadaceae bacterium
CGTAGTGGCTGCGCTTCGGTCTTGGCCGCATGGCCCGTAGGCAGAGCGCGTACGGACCGCGCTTACTTGGTGGCCTTGCCGTGGTTGCCGTTCACTTCAAGAACGCGCAGCAGATTCCCACCCCAGATCTTCCGGATCTGTTCTTCGGTGTAGCCGCGCTTGACGAGTTCGATCGTCACATTGAGCGCCTCACCGGCATTGCGGAAGCCGTCCACACCGCCGCCGCCATCGAAGTCGCTGGAGATCCCCACGTGGTCGATCCCCATCTTCTTCACCGCGTAATCAATGTGGTCCGCGAAATCGGCGACGGTGGCAGGGGCCGCGCCCGGCACCTGCTGCCCCTTCGCATCGCACTTCACATAGCTGTTGAAGGCGACCATCTGCGCGACGCCACCATTCTTCGCGAGTGCCACGAGCTGTTCGTCATCCAGGTTGCGGCTGTGATTGCAGAGCGCCCGCACCCCTGAATGCGATGCGATGATCGGCAGCGTCGTGAGCTGCAGCGTCTGCATCATCGAGGCCTTCGACGGATGCGAGATATCGATCATCATCCCCAACCGGTTCATCTCCGTAATCACCTGTCGCCCCAGTGGGCTCAGGCCATTATGCAGCCAGACGCCATCGCGTTCGCCGGTGTTGGAATCCGAGAGCTGGCTGTGCCCATTGTGCGCGAGGGACATGTACCGCCCGCCCAGGTCGTAGAACTTCTTGACGTTCGCGAGGTCGGTGCCAATCGGGTAGCCGTTTTCAATGCCAATGAAGATGGCGCGCTTCCCGCTCTTCTGAATGCGACGGGCATCGGCTGCGCTCAGCGCAAGCTCCGCGCGATCGGGGGCGAGCTGCTCGGTGAGGCGATGAATCGCCTCAAACTTCGCCATCGCCGAGGCATGGGCCTTCGCATAGCCCGTGGAATCGAGCGCGGGGTTTTGGCCGACATACACAATCAGGAAGACGCCAGACATGCCGCCCTCTTCCATCTTCGCCAGGTCGACCTGCGTGCGCGGCAACTTTTGCGCGTAGTTCGGCGCGGTCGCGGTGAAGTTGGACGGATTGATGTCGACGTGCGTATCGACGGTGAAGACGGCCGCGTGAATGGCTTTCGCTTTCGCCACGAGCGCGGCATCGGCCGGTGCCGCCTGCCCGTGAGCCGTCGAGACCAATCCGGCAGTGGCCAGGAGTGCAACGCCGAAGGCGGTCGCGCGAAGGGATGGACGTGTGGTCATCAGCAGAGCGGTTTCCGTGAAGGACGTGAAGAACGTGCGGTGGGGATCACCCCGAGGATCACCCCGGGGATCGCTGCGGTCGGCTGGTGCCGGCAGAGCCGGAGGTGGCCATGACCACGAGCGTCAGCAGATACGGTACGGCCAGAAACAGCTGATACGGAATCCCGGACCAGCCCATCGCCTGAAACAGAGTTTGCAGCGCACTCGCGCCACCAAAGAGCAGCGCCGCCGCCGCGACCCCCAACGGATTCCACCGCCCCAACACCACAATCGCGATCGCAATGAAGCCGCGCCCCGCCGACATCCGTTCGGCGAAGGTCCCGGCCTGCGCCAGAACGAGAATCGCCCCGGCCAGCCCCGCCATTCCGCCGGCGAAGAGCACCGCGAGCAGCTGGGTGCGCCGCGGACGGATCCCCGCCGCGATCGCCGCCTCGGGGGCTTCCCCCATCGCCCGGAGCGCGAGCCCCGCATGGGTCCGGGTCAGGAACCAGGCCAACCCCGGCGCGAGCAGATAGAGCGCATAGGTCGACAGCGGCTGCGCAAAGAACGCATGCCCGATCACCGGGATCGCCGACAACCCCGGAATGGCGACGGCGCCAATGGTGGGAATCGACAGCGCCACGCCACCGGTGCCGTACACCGACTCATACAGGGTGCCCGTGAGCCCCAGCGCGAGCAGCGTGATCGCCGTCCCCGTGATGATCTGGTCGGCCCGCAGCCACACCGTGAAAACCGCGAAGATCGCCGCAATCACCACCCCCGCGGCGATTCCGGCGACAAAACCCGCCCCGGTCCCCGCCACACCGGCCATGATCGTCGCACCCAGCGCCCCAGCAATGATCGAGCCCTCGAGCCCGATGTTGGTGACCCCGGCGCGTTCACTGACACACTCCCCCAGCGCCGCACAGCAAAGCGGTGCCGCGTAGCGCATCGTCGATTCCAGAAAGCCGGCAACCAGCTCCATCAGACCCCCGCCTCCGCCGCACCGCGCGACCGCCACCGGTCGGCCGCCACCACCAACAAAATCAGCGAGGCCTCCACGACCGATACCACCACACTCGGCACCATCGCATCCCGCTGCATGGCACTCGCCCCCGCCTCGAGGGCGCCAAAGAGGAGCGCCGTCCCCAGCACCCCCACCGGACTGAGACGGGCCAGCAGCGCGACGGCGATCGCGGTGTAGCCGTACCCCGGCGAGAAATTCTCGTAGAGCGCGAAGGTCACGCCGGTCAGCTCCACCCCGCCAGCCACGCCGGCCAGCGCCCCGCTCACCAGAAAGGCCAGCAGCGTTGTGTGGGCCACGGCAATCTGTCCGGCACTCGCCGCGGCAAAGGGATTGCCCCCTACCGCCCGCAGCCGAAAACCACTGGCCCGGTCGCGCAGCCACCACCAGAGCGCCAGCGCCAGCCCCACCGCCAGGAGCACCCCCGCATGAATCCGCGTCCCCGGGAGCAGCACCGGCAGCTGCAGCCCCTGCGGCAACGACGCCGACTGCGGATTAATGCGCGCCGGTTCCTGCAGCGGACCCCGCACCAGCCACCCGGTGATCGACAGCGCGATGAAGTTGAGCATGATCGTGCTGATCACCTCCAGCACCCCAACGCGGCGGCGGAGCACCGCCGCGATCCCGGCCCATGCCGCACCGGCCACAGCCGCCGCGATCAGGATCAGGAGCAGCGCGACCACCCGCGAGCCGCCCGCCAGGTCACTGCCTGTCGACCCGCCCATCAGCGTTGCCATCACGCCCCCCATCGCCGTCGCCGCGCAGGCCCCCATGAGGAGCTGCCCTTCGGCGCCAATGTTGAGGAGCCCCGCCCGGAAGGCGAGCGCCACCGCCAACCCCGACAGTGCGAGCGGAATCGCCCGCACCACCGTCGTCGACAGCGCGTGCCCCGACCCCACCGAGCCACGCACCAGCGCTGCCAGCGCCGGCCCCGGAGCATGCCCGGTCACCAGCAGCAGCAGCGACAGCACCCCCACGGCAGCCGCCAGAAAGAGGAGCGCACTCGTGAGCCAGTTCGTGAGCGAACGCATCATGTCGCCCCCAGCATCGCGCGCCCCACCGCCTCGCGGTCATTACCGCTGGCGACCAGCCGCCCGTCAAAGAGCACCACGACCCGGTCCGCCAACTGCAGCACTTCATCGAGATCACTCGAATACAGCACCACCGCCGCACCGGCATCACGCGCCTCGCGCAGCGCGGCATGCACCGCCGCCGTGGCCTGAAAGTCGAGCCCGCGCGACGGGTTCTCCACGATCACCGCCGCCGGCCGATCCGCCAGCTCACGTCCCAGCACCAGCTTCTGCTGATTCCCCCCCGACAGCGACCGCGCCGGCGCACTCGGCCCCGCCGCTCGCACATCACGCGCCGAAAGGATCGCCGCCGTCGCCGCGCGCAGCATCCGCCACGGCATCCGTCCTCGGCGCCCCCCCGCTCCACGCAACGCGACATTCTCGTCGAGCGGCGCATCAAGGAGCAGCGCATCGCGATGTCGGTCTTCCGGCACAAAGCCCACCTGCTCGGGGCGCGTCACCTGGCCCGTGGTGGGCGTGAGTCGACCAGCAAGCAGTCGCAGCAGCTCATGCTGCCCCGACCCCTCGACCGCCGCGATCCCCACCAGCTCCCCCCGCGCAACGGAGAGGGAGACCTCCCGGAGCCGCATCGCCCCGCGCGCATCGCGCACCGACACCTGCGTAAGCGCCAGCACCGGTGTGTCGCTTGGCGACGCTGCAGGTCGTGCCGCAGGTCGTACCGCTGCGGTCGCACGGTCGTGAGCGCTGATCGACTCGGCGCTGACCGTTTCCGCGATGACATCGGCCGCGGCGTTCCCCACCATCGCGATGCGGAGCTGATCCTGCGTGGTCGCTGCCGCGGCCCCGGTGTACACCACGCGTCCGCGTCGCAACACGGTGACGTCATCGGCGATCGCGAGCGCATCGCGCAGCTTATGCGTGATGAGCACTACGGCATGCCCGGCATCGGCAAAGCGACGCATCCACTGCAGCAGCTCCGCCGCTTCCTGCGGGGCCAACACCGCCGTGGGCTCGTCGAGGATCAACACCGAGACCTCACGCGCGAGTGCCTTCACAATCTCGCACCGCTGCTGCGCCCCAATCGGCAACGTCTCCACCACCGCCTGCGGATCGAGCGTCAGCCCTGCGGTCGCGCCAACCGCACGCACCTCTGCGGCCGCCGCGAGGGGATCAAAGCGACCATGTCCACCGAGCGCGACATTTTCCGCGACGGTCATGCCGGGGACGAGTGTGAAATGCTGATGCACCATGCCAATACCGAGCGACAGCGCGGTCGCTGGTGACGTCATGCGCTGCGCTGTTCCGCGCACCGTGATCGTTCCCGTCTG
Organism: Gemmatimonadaceae bacterium; assembly: GCA_040374415.1. Taxonomy (GTDB): domain Bacteria; phylum Gemmatimonadota; class Gemmatimonadetes; order Gemmatimonadales; family Gemmatimonadaceae; genus Gemmatimonas. Next base: position 4,586 of record JBEIUK010000172.1, read on the forward strand.
CGGCGTGAGCATCCCGAAGGCCACGCGCATGAGGGTGCTCTTCCCGGCGCCGTTCTCGCCGAGCAGGGCATGTACTGTGCCGGCGCGGATGGTCAGGCTGACGTCATCCAGGGCGACGACGGATCCGAAGCGTTGCGTGATCCCCGTCAGCGCGAGGATGGTCGCGCGTGTGTTCGCCTGCGCGTGGTCGACGGTCACGACCCCGTGGGGAGGTGCAGGAAGCTCCACGGCACCCCGAAGCGCTCCTCGACCCATGCGCCCAGCGCCTGCACGCCCAGTGTCTCCGTGGCGTAGTGCCCGGCATAGATCACGAGCAGATCCTGCTCCTGCGCTTCGACGGTGGTGTGATGCGGCCCTTCGCCCACGATCAGCGTATCGAGGCCACGCTCCCGCGCTTCACGCAACGTCACCGTGGAGGCGCCGCCGCCGGTACAGAGCCCCCACTTCCGGACGAGGCGTTCATGCACGGAGATGGACGTCCGCACTGTGCCACCGTAGCGCGCGGCGTAGGCCTGGGTGCGTTCGATGAGCGTATGCGCGGCCACGGTGCTCTCACCGGACACTCCCACATCGAAGCTCTTGTGGCGCGCAAAGCCGCCTGACGGCGTGAGCCCCAGCGCGTGGGCGAGGCGCACATTGTTGCCGAGTGTGGCATGCGCATCGAGCGGGAGATGCGAGCTGTAGACCGCGATGTTGTTGTTGAGGAGCGCGCGATGCTTGTGATACGCGGTCCCCACCAACGGCTGCACCCCGCCCCAGAAGAGCCCATGGTGCACAATCAGCAGATCGGCTTTCAGCACGGCAGCTTCGGTGACCGCGGCCATTGATGCATCGACCGCCACCGCCACGCGCGTGACCCGTCCATCGTTCCCCACCTGCAGCCCATTTACGGCCCCCGGATAATCCGGGATCTCCGCGGTGCGCAGTTCCGTATCCAGCGCCGACACCACGTCGGCGAGTGGCACCACCACGGTGGGGAGGTCAGAGACGTGCATGGTCAGCGCGGGGCCGGGGTATCGAGGGCATGAAAGGTGCCCGCGCGCATCTTCGCGGCGGCAGAGTCGGAGGCGGCGATCGCGGTGGCGGGGATCTTCGCGGCGAGGGCCGGATTGATCACCAACCGGATCACATCGTCCTTCACACCGAAGGCGAAGACGCGGCCGGTGAAATTCCCCTGCTGCACCGCGCGTCCCACGACGAGGAACGCCTTGGGGAGATCGATCACCACGCTGGCGAGGACGACATCAGGGGCGACGCCATTCTGATTGGCGTTGGCGCCAAAGACCAACACCTTCTTTTCGCGCGCCGCCTGGAAGATCCCCAGCCCGGCGGCGTCGGCGTTCTGGAAGATGACATCCGCCCCGCGGCCGATCTGCGCGAGCGCCTGTTCCTTCCCGGCGCTCACATCATCCCAGTTGCCGACGTACGCGGTGAGGACCTGCACCTTGGGGTTCACCGACTTCGCGCCGGCCTCGAAGGCGAGGAATCCGGACTTCACCGTCGGGATCTCGGTCCCGCCAATTACCCCGACCGTGTTGGTGCGGGTCGTGGCGCCGGCGATGATCCCGGCCTGGTACGCCCCTTCATCGAAGGCAAAGGTGACGCCGGTGACATTGGCGCCCGAGATCGGGCGCGTCGTCACCATATAGATGGACTTCGGGAATTCAGGGGCGACCTTGAGCGCCGCGTCGCCGAACTCGAAGCCATGGCCGATCACCAGGTCATATCCCTGTTCGCCGTACTGCCGGAAGTTCTCTTCGAACTCCGCGGGGGTTTTGGTC
>JBEIUK010000083.1:0-11694 GCA_040374415.1 Gemmatimonadaceae bacterium
CAGAACAGCCGCACGCGAGAGCGAAGAGCGCCGACACGAAGAGCGTGCGCACGACGGAAAACTACCCCCGGGACATGGCTTTCAGAAGGCCCCGATCCGGGGACGAACGGTGCGAACCAACCGTGCGGACCAACCGTGCGGACCAACCCGGCGGACCGGCCGCCGGGGCAGGCGGCGGTCCACAGGGGGGCGCCGGTCAGAAGCTGGCGCCGAAGAACCAGGTCCCGAAGCCCTTCTGGCCGGGACGGCTGATGGGCACCGCGTAGTCCCACCGGACGATAGCGATGTTGAACAGGTTGAGCCGGAGCCCAAAGCCGTAGCTCTGGAGCAGCGCCCGTTGCTTGCTGAAGTCGTAGTTGGCGGGGCGATCGACCGACACCGTCTGTCCTGCCGACCAGGCCACGCCGGCGTCGTAGAAGAGCAGGCCATCGAGGGGCGGGAGCCCCATCATCCCATTCTTCACCCGCCGGAAGACCGGGAAGCGGAGTTCTGCGTTGGCAAAGGCCACCCGGCTCCCGATCGTCTCCACCGTGTTGCACTGGGAGCTGTTATCCGTCGGGATCCCGCTGCATTGGACCGAGGACAGATTGTCCAGATTGTAGCCCCGGACAAAGTCCGGCCGCCCGATCCACTTCGGGAACCGCTGCTCGTCCCGCCCCACGGCGACGCTGCCAAAGAGCCGGGTCGCGAAGGTGACGTAGTTGAACAGGATCGGGACATAATGCCGGGCGTCGACCAGATACTCGTTCCAGCGCCAACTGCCGAAGCTCGGCGTGAACTGGAGGCGCGTCCGCGTCCCGGAAATCGGACCGGTATACCCGTTCAACGTGTTGTCCGAGACGAAGGCCAGATACGGCGAGACGGTATTGGCCGAGGCCAGGTTCCGGCTGTCGCCCCGCTGATAGCCGGTGGCTAACCCGTAGGTGTAGTCAACCGTGCGGTACATCGGGAAGACCTGCTCGTCGATGTTCTGGAAGCGCATCCCCAGTTCGAAGCGCGTAAACCGATCGAGGGGATACAATCCCGAGATGAACGCCTCGCGCAGCACCAGGCGCACGATATCCTGCGACTGGGTGTACTGGTTATCGCCGAGCGGGGTTTCGGTGAAGTTCGAGAGCAGGTACAGGGGCTGCTGCGAGATCCCCGTGGCGTACTGCAGGCGGCTCCCGAGGCTCGTGTAGCCCGCAAACACCTGCGCATCGCTGAGCTGCCCATTGATAGCGGCGGAGAGCGCCAGGCGGTTGTCCCCCAGCAGGTCGCTGAGGATGATCGTCGTCCCACCAAAGGTCCCTTGGCCAAAGCCCCCCTGCTGATAGCCAATCGACGGCTGCGCGATGTACTCGGGGGTCAGACGGGCCCGATAGCGTCCATCGCGGAAGCGGGTCGTATCAGGGAGATTGAAATCAAAGCTGTCCATCATCGCCCGAATGCTCACGGTCTCGGCCGTCTTGAGCAGGGGATTGGCGACGAGATCGCTGGAGGCACGGGTGCCCGAGGCCGGCGACCGGTAGAACGATTGCCGCGTGAGGGCCGTATCGCGGAGCGTTCCGCGACGCAGATGGCCGGTTGGATCCATGCGACCGGGGAGCGGCACGGCGGCCCCACCGGCAGGGGCGCCCGCCCCGGCACCCATGGCGGCGGCACCGGTTGGGAGTGCGCCCGAGGGGAGCGCGGCAGCGGCTCCACCGGCGGCCGCGCCGGTCGGCGTGGCAAGCCCGCCCGCCGCGACCACGACGGACTCACGGAAGGGGGCCTTCTTCAGCGACCGCGGATTCGGCAACCGCCAGATCGCATGCTCCCCCTTTTCGTAATACACGAAGGCCATCACGTCGGCCTGTCGGGCCCAGGAAATCGCCGGTGACGTTTCGGCCACCGCGTTGATCGCGCCCGCCACATTCGTGAGCTGATAGTGCTCCTTCGTGGTCAGATCGTACAGAAAGAGATTGGACGTGCCGGTGCGGTCCGACAGGAAAGCAATGGACTTCCCGTCTGGCGCCCACTGCGGATTGATATTGAGCCCCGCCTGACCGGGGACGACCGTGATGGCGCCCGTCGCCAGGGTCAGCACGGTGATGCGCAGCTTGCTGACCTTGAGGATGCTCAGATCGGTTTCGTCGCCGCGATCGCTCGCAAAGGCGATCGTGCTGCCATCCGGCGACCATTCCGGCTGCAGGTCTCCGTACTGATCCTTCGTGAGCTGCTGGTAGCCCGGCTGATCGAGCGAGACCAGATACAAATCGCTCGAGCCATGGCGCATGCCGCTGAACACGATGCGGCGCCCATCGGGGGCAAAGCTCGGACTGAAGATCTGATCCAACTGCAGATCCATGCGCTTAACGATGCGGCGCGTGCGCATGTCCATGATGTACAGCACATCGTGGCCACCGCGCTGACCGGTGAAGGCCAAGAGCGAGCCGTCCGGCGAGAAGGCCGGCTGTGAATAGAGGAACCGGAGCTGTTCAAAGTCCGGATTCGTGGTCGTCTTTACCAGGCGTGCGAGCCGCTTGCCGGTCTGGGCGTCGGCGAGATACAAGTCGGGGAAAATTTCGCCACGCATCAAGCTGCCGTAGGCGATGTACGTGATGTACTTGCCGTCCGGGGAGAGCGAGGGGGCCACAAAGAGGCTCGCGATGCTGTTCGCCCGCTTCTGCGAGAGCAGTGGCTCCGCGAAAGCGCGCGGGCGATCGAGTTGCGCGATGGCGGGGAGGAAGCGGGTGCTCATCGCCTGCTTCCACTCGGCGCTCAGATCATCGAGCCCCATGCCGATTTCCCGGCGGAACGCCCGATCGATGCCGAGCGACGGCACCGAGTTCATGATCTCCCCAATGACTTCGTCGCCCCAGCGGGCGCCAACGTACTGCCAGACGGACAACCCGTAGCGATACGGGAAATACTTGTCGGGGCGCTCCTGCATCTGCTGGATGCTGGGCAGCGTGCCATTGACCACGGCATCCCGCACCCATGCGTCGGTCCACGGATGCTTGTCGCCGATCGAGAAGTATTCCGCGAGCCCTTCCATGAACCAGAGGGGCGGATTGACCTGCTGCAGATTTTGCAGTCCCGCACCGGCGCGGCCGCGCGAGAAGATATCGAAGGTGAACACGTGCACCATTTCGTGCTGCAGCACGTGTTCAAAGCTGGCCCAGTCCCCCGTGAAGAATTGCGCCATGCGCTGCCGGAGCGGGTCGGTGACACCGCCCGTGCCTTCGCCGAGATCGCCGAAGACATTGCTCTGCGCGAAGTCGCCCGTCGAGCTAAAGAGCATGACGGGCTTCTTCTCACGGAACTGATGCGACATGAGACGCGAGAGGCGCGCATACGACCGCTCCGCGAGCCGCGCGGCATCGGGGGCGATGTCGCCGATCTCGGGGTAGTAGTGCACCTGGAAATGCTCCGTCTCGAGCACTCGCCAGCGCAGCTTGTCGTACTGCACCTGATTCTGGCCGAAGTACCCCTGCGCCGCCGCCGGGGTCATCGACGGCGTGACAGTGGCCGCCAGCATGACGCCGGCGGCGAGTGCCCACCACCGTCGCCCTCGCCCTACGCATCCCTTGGTCGACATCACGAGCTCCCCTGAACGTGCCCGGACTGTTCGCGTGGCTTAACGGCCAGCGCGCACCGGCTCCGGATGAAGGCTGTCGAGGTCCACGGAGACCGGCTTGCCGTCTCCCCACAACCGCTCCAGCTGATAGTACTGCCGCAGTGTCGGATGAAAGACATGGATGACACAATCCCCATAGTCCAGCACGGCCCATCGGCCTTGTGTCAGTCCTTCCGTCATGGTGGTAGACACGCCACCCGTCTTGAGCCCTTGCTGGACATGGTCCGCGACCGCGCGCACGTGGGTGTCCGAGGTGCCGTTGGCGATGACGAAGTAGTCCGTCATGTCGGTGACGCCACGGAGGTCGAGCACCAAAATGTCGGTGGCCTTGAGGTCGGCGGCCAGACGGGCCGCATTACGGGCAATGGATTCGCCGGGGCTGGCGGGACGATCGGTCATCGCGTGGGGCACGGGTAAGGACAGGTACGGCCGGGGCTGTAAAACGATACCCAGCGGCAACAGGAAGGTTGCGCTGGCGACCGGCTGGTGAACAGGGGGAAACGGAAACCGGGGGCACCCCGCAGGGCGCCCCCGGTCCGGTCACGGCGGCAGGAGCCGCCGATGCTTACTGCTTGATGATCCAGACCTTGATCTCGGGCTTGACGTCGGCGTGCAGGCGGATGCCCACGCGGTAGACGCCCAGCGTCTTGATCGGCTCATTGAGCTCGATCTGGCGCTTCTCGATCTTGTACCCCTGCGCTTCGAGCTGGTGCGCGATGTCGGCAGTGGTCACGGAACCGAAGAGCTTGCCTTCTTCACCCACCCGGGCGGCGAAGGTCACGGAGACTTCGCCCAGCGCGGCGGCCACGGCCTCGGCGGCCTGACGACGCTCGGCTTCCGCCGCTTCCAGACGGCCCTTTTCGAGCGAGATCCGCTTGCGGTTCCCTTCCGTGGCTTCGAAGGCGAAGCCGCGCGGGATGAGGTAATTACGGGCGAACCCGGCCGACACCGAGACGATGTCCCCCGGATGGCCCAGCTTGTCCACGGCGTTACGAAGAATGACTTCCATAGGAAACCTCGGGGTCAGCGGAGCGAGCCCGGCCGACGCACACCGGCGTCGGCACGAAAATCGCGCCAGGTATCGCCCAACCCCAGGATGAACATGGCCAACAGCACCATGAACAACACCTGGATCGGGCCAAGTACAACTGCCAGAACCAGCAACCCGATCGTCGCGACAACCGCCACCCGATTGGGCATCCACCATGTCAGCACCCCGGCGCCCCGAAGGGCGTACAGCGTGCCAAAGAAACAGGTGAGGTTGGCACCGAGCGCCCGCCATTCGGCCAGCGTCGGCAACAGGAACACCGTCGTTCCCGCCACCAAGCCCCACACCAACTGATCGTTAAACCGGACCTCACGCAGCGGAGCCAGAGGCGGACCAATCCGCACCCGGGCCAGCCGATGATAGGCCGCCCATCCCAGCGCCAACGCCAGCAACGATTCCAAAGCCAACAGCGCCGGCGACAGGACCGCTAAGGGGCCCCACGACCGCATGCTGCCACCCTCTTCAGCGCTTCCCGGTGTCCCGAGGGCGCCAATCACCGATGCCAACCGCTCGGCCCGAGCGGCCGCCGATGGCATCCGCGCCGCAAACGCCTCCCACGAGGGGGAGGCGGTGCGCTGCTGCCATCGGATCACCGACTCACTGACCCGCCGTTGGTATTCGCGGCCAACCATGCGGGATCCATCCGTCAATGACGTCTCGGCGGAACTGCCCAGCGCCATGCCGAAAAAGGCCACCGCCGCTGCCACCGCCACCGCCGTCAACGCCCGACTCAGGAACGGCCGGGACCGCGACACCAAACAGACCAACCCAAAGGCGGCACCAAGGCTGAGACTCCAGCCGCGGACAAACGCCCCGTATCCAGCGACCGGGAACGGTAGCTGCCAGAGCATCCACCCGGCGATCCCGATCCAACCCAGGGCCAGCGTAAACCGCCCGCCAGCCCACCACCCGACGACGTAGCATGCCGCCACCGCCACCACCGTCAGCACCACCACCTGCTCGATCGGCAGCAGCAAGCGCACCACGCCACCTACCAGCGCGAGCGCCGGCGTCCAGCGCGGGGCGGTGTTCGCCGCGGCCAGCAGTGCCAGCGCCACGAGAAACCATCGCCACCCCCGCTCCCGCGGAGAGGCCGCGACGGGATCCGACGCGACCTCCGCGGTCATGCTCAGCCGGTCTGCCCCTTCACGTACGGCAGCAGCGCCAAGTACCGTGCCTTCTTCACCGCCTTCGACAACTGCCGCTGGTGGCGCGCATCCACGCCGCTCAGCCGGCTCGGGAGGATCTTGCCGTAGTCCGTGATGAAACGGGCCAGAAGACGGTCGTCCTTATAGTCCACGTAGCGGATCCCCGCTTCCGTGATGGGGCAGGGCTTTCTCTGTCGGCGCATGATTTATTCCTCGTCGTCGTCATCGTCGTCGGTCACCCGGCGACGCGCTTCCAGTTCTTCATCGCTGAGCGCCGGGGCGCCGAGCTCATGCTCATACAGCGTGATCAGATACCGGATCACGGCGCCGTCGAGCTTCATGGCGCGCTCAAACTCCGGCAGCACCTTCGGCTCGATGGTGAAATGCGCAATCGCGTAGTAGCCGTTTTCATGACGGCCGATCTTGTAGGCCAGCGCACGGCGGCCCCAATGTTCGATCGTGATCTCGTCGGTCGTCCCGAGGAGGCCATGGAACTTTTCGAGCTTTTCGGCGATCGTGACATCTTCGAGAGCCGAATCGAAGATGTAGACGGCCTCATAGCGCCGCGCAGGTTGGCGGCGAATCTTGAGCTTTGCCACTCGGCAGAATCTCCCTGTGGTCTGTGTGCCCCCCGTCGTGCCGTTGGACGGGAGGAGGGACCCGGACGGAATGCCCGGGCAGTAGAGCCTTGAAGGTTAGTCCGCCTCTGGGGGAAAGGCAACGGCCCCCCAGCCTCTTCCACCCCTTGCCTCGGGGCGCGCGCCATGTGTGGACGGTACGGTTTCGGGAATCCCGCCCGCCTGGGGACGCTCCCCCTCGGGGTCGAGCTTCCCCCGCTCACCCCGCGCTTCAACATCACCCCGGCCCAGACGGTCCCGCTCGTCCGGGAGACCGCGCACGGACGCGACGCCGTGCTGGCCCGATGGGGGCTCGTCCCGTTCTGGGCCGACGACCCCGCGATCGGGAACCGCATGGCCAATGCCCGGGGCGACACCGTGGCGACCAAGCCCTCCTTCCGGGCCGCCTTCCGGCAGCGGCGCGGGATCATGCCGGCCGATCTCTACTATGAGTGGCAGCCGCTCCCGGGGCAGAAGATCAAGCAACCCTGGTGCATCGGCCTCCCCGACCGGGCCCCCTTTGCCCTGGCCGCCCTCTGGGAGCAGTGGACGCCGCGCGGCCAGCCGCTGGCCGACACCGAGGCCGCCCCACTCATCACCTGCGCGCTCATCACCACCGAACCCAATACGGTCATGGCCCCGATCCACGACCGGATGCCCGTCCTCCTCCACCCGGCGGACATCGACGCGTGGCTCAACCCGGCCACGCCGCTCGATGCGGTGCAGGCGCTGATCCGCCCGTGGGAGGGACCCATGGTGGCGTGGCCCGTGAGTACCGCTGTCAACAGCCCCCGCGTCGACGACCCCGCCCTCATCGATCCGGTCGAACCTCGCCGCCTGGAGCCGCCCGCGGGAGACGCCCCGTCGGCCGCCCCTCGGCGCGACGCCATCCCCTCACTGTTTGACGAGTGACCCGCCAATCCGGCGCAGATACAGGTTGAGCGATCCGAAGGGGAGCTTGGTCTTGAGCTGCACCATGATCCGACGGTCATCGTCGGTGAGCCACAGCTCGGCCTGCCCATTCTCACTGAAGATGCCTTTCGTCTTGAACGACGGCTGCAGCACCACCGTGGTGAACTGACCGGCCGGCACCACCACGGTCTCCTTGCGCAGCACTTTGATCCGCACCGGATTCGCCTCCGGATTGAAGTAGCGCGGGACGAGATACTCTTTCCCGAGCTCGAGCGGCAAGGTCCGCACGAAGTACAGAAAGGACCCGTCATCGAGGGGGGACGCCACGGAAGGACGCTCCGGGTCCCCATTCTCCCTCAGCATGCTGCGCTCGGGGAAAAACTCATACCGGCGCGTCCGGAGATAATTCCCCTCGGCGATCTCCTGCACGAAGCGGCGCGAGGTGAGCGTGGTCACATCAAACCACGACTCGAAGCGGTCGTTCACGCGATAGAGCGGGATGCCCCCGGTGATGCTGAAGACGGTGTGCCAGGAGAGCACGCCGCGGATGTCCGCCTGATCCCGGACTTCCATGCTGCCGTTCCCCACCTTGAGGGCGCCGAACTTGAGGTCGTACTCCAGCCGTTCGCCGACAGCGAAGGGGACCGGCATGGCCCCCTGCGCTTTCACCGGCGGCCGCGCCACCGCCGCCTGTGCGGCGAGGCGCCCGGTCCACGACGCCGCGAGGAGCATCGTGGCCGCGAGCGCACGGCGCCGCCCACCCGCCGCGCTCCGCCGCATGGTCGTCAGACGTTGAAGCGGAAGAGCAGGACGTCGCCATCCTGCACGATGTATTCCTTCCCTTCCGAGCGGACGGACCCCTTTTCGCGCGCCACCTTCCAGCCGCCGTGCGCCACAAAATCGGCGAACGACACCGTTTCGGCGCGAATGAAGCCCCGTTCGAAATCCGTGTGAATCACGGCCGCCGCCTTGGGCGCGGTATCGCCCGTATGAATGGTCCAGGCCCGCACTTCCTGCTCACCCGCCGTGAAGTACGTCTGCAGCCCCATCAGGTGATACCCCGCGCGGATCAGGCGGTCCAAGCCGGCCGATTCAATCCCCAGCGACGCCAAAAACTCGGTCCGCTCGTCCGCTGAGAGTTCCGCGAGTTCGGCTTCGATTTTTGCGGAGAAGGGGACGATTTCGGCGTGCTCGCCACTCGCCGCGACGGCCGCACGGAGCGCGGCGAGATACGTCCCTTCTTCACCGGACAGCTCCGCGTCGGTGACGTTCGCGGCATACAGGACCGGCTTCGCCGTCAGCAGCTGCATCCCGCTCAGCGCCGCCAAGAGCTCGGCCGACCGGCCGCCGCGCCAGAGCGGGGTGCCATTTGAGAGCGCCGCGAAGGCCGCCTCCAGCGCCGGGAGCTCGGCGAGCGCTTCTTTGTCCGCCGACTTCGCCGCGCGCTTCACCTTGTCGAGCCGCTTTTCGACGGTTGCGAGATCGCTGAGCGCGAGTTCGAGCTCAATGATTTCCTTGTCGCGCGCCGGGTCGGGCGACCCCATCACATGCGTCACGTCGGGATCTTCGAAACACCGGATGACGTGCACGATGGCATCGGTCTCGCGGATGTTTTGCAGGAACTTGTTCCCCAGCCCTTCCCCCTGCGACGCCCCCTGCACGAGCCCAGCGATGTCCACGAACTGGACGACGGCGGGCACCGTCCGCTTGGGCTGCACGATCTCGGCCAGCTTGTCGAGGCGCGGGTCCGGCACTTCGACCATGCCGACATTCGGCTCGACGGTGCAGAACGGATAATTGGCCGCTTCCGCCTTCGCGGCGGTCAGGGCATTGAACAGGGTGGACTTGCCCACGTTGGGCAGACCGACGATTCCAAGACGGAGCACGGGCGTGACGACTGGGGAACGGATCCGGAGCTGGGCGGCGTGCCCGCACTGGTAGCCCTGAAATGTAGTCGAGCCGGGGAGCAACGGGGTCGCGGCGCTCGCCCGCGACAGCGTGCCCGTGGCGTGCGCCTACGGCGCCGGCTGCGGCAGCCCGTATTCCTGCGCGATCAGTTGGGCGGTCTCGGTGGCGGCCCGTCGGATCCCCTTCACCAACCGGGTGCAGGTCCGATTGAAGGAGAAGGTGTTCTGCGCGAGCATGAAAAACTCGTTCAGGGTGGCCGCATCCTGCGCGTGCAGGGCGACGCGCCCGCTGGGCCGATCGACCCGGCGATCCAGCGCCTCCGCTTCCTGATGGGTGATGTCACGGACCACCGTGGGATCCAACAGGCGCAGCAGCGGACCATTGCGGTAGCGCTGGGTCTGGTCCTCCTCCAACTGCTGCATCTGCTCGACTTCATCGAGCTGCGACCGATACCGCTGAATGGCCCGCAGGACTTTCAGGTTGGTGACGAGCTTGAGGCCACCGCCATCCAACTGCGCGAAAGCCCCGGTGTGCGGTACGAACAGGTAGCGGTTCCGGACGATCTGGGCGAAGTAGTAGAAATCGGCGGTCCGCGTGGTGACGGTCTGTTGCCGGTGCATCAGCAAGAGGGAATCCAGCTTGGCCGCGCGCCAATCGCGCAACGCCAGATTGGAATCAGCGGCGAGGCGGTCCTCCACCAGATCTTCCAGGACCTGTTCGATCAGGACGCGCTCCTGACCGCGCTCCACGCGACTTTCGCGCAGGTTGTCGGCGAAAAAGCCGAGGGTGATGGCCAGGAACATCATGACGAACTCCCCGAGGCGGGATCGCCAGATGGGGGTCGTGGAAGGTCGGTGGTCCGGCATACGCGGCGTCCGGGAAGGAGGGAAGAACCGTGCGACCAAAACATAGAGCCGAAACCGCCCCGGCGTGCCCCAGCCACCCTTCCGGCGCGGCCTCCCTGGCTCTAGCGTCCAGCGATATGTCGATCACGCCAGGGTGCCCGAATCCGGACCGTCGCGACCTGTTGCAGCGGGGGCTCGCCCTCGCGGCGATCGCCGCGCTCCGGCCGCGCGATGCACGGGCGTCGGAGCCATTCGCGGCGATCGTGGCCCCGCACCAGCCCCCGGCGCCGCCCCGCCGGCCGCGACCCACGCCGTCGCAGCTGGCCTGGCAGCAGGATGGGGTCGCCCTCTTCGTGCATTTCGGCATCAACAGCTTCACCGATCGCGAGTGGGGCGATGGCCGTGAGTCGCCGACGCTATTCAATCCGACCGCGCTTGACGCTCGGCAATGGGCCCGCGCCGCGAAGGCGGCCGGTGCGAAGGCGCTGATTCTCACCGCCAAGCATCATGACGGCTTCTGTCTCTGGCCGACGGCCACCACCACCCACTCGGTGGCCGCGAGCCCCTGGCGGGGTGGTCATGGGGATGTCGTCCGGGAGTTTATCGACGCCTGCCGCGCCGAGGGGCTCAAGGCGGGGCTCTATTGCTCCCCGTGGGACCGGAATCATCCAACGTACGGCGATTCGGCGCGCTACAACGATGTCTACTCCGCGCAGCTCACCGAGCTGCTCACGCAGTATGGCGAGATTGCGGAAGTGTGGTTCGATGGCGCCAACGGGGAAGGGCCCAATGGCAAGCGACAGGTCTATGACTGGCCGCGTACTTGGGCGCTGGTGCGCCAGCTGCAGCCGCAGGCGGTGATCTTCTCCGATGCCGGGCCAGACATCCGCTGGATTGGCAACGAGCGTGGCGTTGCCGGCGAAACGCACTGGAGCACGATCCGCCCCGAGGTGGTCCCGTACCCGGGTGTGGATGGACCGGAGATTATTCGCGCGCTGCAGGAAGGCCACCCCGATGGCAGCGTCTGGCGTCCTGGTGAAACCGATGTCTCGATCCGACCGGGGTGGTTTCACCATCCCGCGGAAGACGCCCATGTGAAAAGCGTCGAGCAGTTGGTGGAGCTCTACTTCACGAGCGTGGGTCGCAACTCCAAATTGCTGCTCAATGTGCCGCCGACGCGCGAGGGGCGGTTCCACGCCACGGATGTCGCACAGCTTGCGGCCATGCACGCGGCCGTATCGGCGCTCTTCGTCAACGAGGCGCGCGCCACGTCGTCCACCTGGCAGCCGCTGGGAGGCACCACGGCGGAGCTGCGGATGCGCTTTGCGAAGCCAGAGCGGCTCCGGACCTTGGAGCTACGCGAGGGGATCACCGAGGGGCAGCAGGTGACCCGGTGGACGCTGTCGGCGCTCGAGGCGCCGGCGGTGGTGCTCGCGCGCGGCACGACCATTGGTTTTCGACAGCTGCGTCGGTTGCCGTCGGTGGCGGTGCACGGATTGGTCCTTCGCGTTGAGACGCTCGACGCCCCGCGTCCGGTGGTGGTGGGGGGCGTCCGCAAAACAGCGGGCCCCCCCACCCCCCGGGGAGCCGGTTAATGATTGAGCGGCACAAAGGG
>JBEIUK010000106.1:0-9796 GCA_040374415.1 Gemmatimonadaceae bacterium
CGCGAACTTCACTTCCATCACAGGGACGCGCTTGATGCACACGGCAATTTTCACCGCGGTCACTCCGGCGTAAGTGTCAGGTGGCAGGCTGACCGCTCGACCCCATCGGCGCGGGCGTCAGGCCTCGTCCGCAAGCTAGAAGCGCCCCAGCCGTCCCGCAATGTGACGCCAACGTCACATTTTGCCTCCCGGCCCCTTCTGGGGCCGGGCGTGCCGAACCGGGGACCAGCGCCCCGGGGGGGCTTACTTGAAGGCGTTGAGGCCCGTGATCGCCTGGCCGAGGATCAGCGAGTGGACGTCGTGCGTCCCCTCGTAGGTGTAGACGCTCTCGAGGTTGGCCATATGGCGCATAGCGGCATACTCCGCGACGATCCCGTTGCCGCCCAAGAGCCGGCGCGTTTCCCGCGCGGCATTGGTCGCGATGTCCACGTTGTTCCGCTTGGCAAGCGAGACCTGCACCGGCGTGAAATTCCCAGCGTCCTTGAGTCGGCCGAGGTGGAGCGCGACGAGCTGCCCCTTCACGATGTCGGTCAGCATGTCGGCCAACCGCACCTGCTGGATCTGGAAGCCGCCGATCGGCTTGTCGAACATGACGCGCGCCTTGCTGTAGCTGACCGCCTCTTCGAAGCAGGCGAGGGCGGCGCCGAGCACGCCCCACGAGATGCCGAAGCGGGCCTGCGTGAGGCACATGAGCGGGCTCTTGAGCCCACCGCTGCCCGGGAGGAGCGCATCGGCCGGGACGTGTACTTCGGCGAGGACGAGCTCCGACGTGTCGCTCGCGCGGAGCGACAGCTTCCCCTTCTGGTCACGCGCGGTGAAGCCCGGGCTCTTCGTGTCGACGATAAAGCCGCGGATGCTCGAGTCGTCGGTGCTGTCGCCCGTCTTCGCCCAGATGATCGCGATGTCGGCCATGGAGCCGTTCGTGATCCACATCTTGGCGCCATTGATCACCCAGCTGCCGTCGGCCTGTTGCCGCGCGCGCGTGATCATCCCCGAGGGGTTGGAGCCGTAGTCCGGTTCCGTGAGGCCGAAGCAGCCAATGAGCTCGGCCTTCGCGAGCTTCGGCAGATAGTGATGCTTCTGCGCTTCGGAGCCAAAGGCGAAGATCGGATACATCACGAGCGCGCCCTGCACCGAGGCGAAGGAGCGAATGCCGGAATCGCCGCGTTCGAGCTCCTGCATGATGAGCCCATAGGCGACGCTGGAGAGTCCTGCGCAGCCGTATTCCTCGGGAAGCGATGCGCCCAGCACGCCCAGCTCTGCCAGCTCGGGGATCAGCTCGGTTGGAAAGCGCCCCTGGACATAGCAGTCGCCGATGATCGGCAGGACCCGTTCGTCGACGAAGCGCCGGATCGTATCCCGGATCGCGCGTTCTTCTTCAGTGAGCGCCGCGTCGATGTTGAACAGGTCGGCGGCATGCGCCTTGAGGTCGACAGACGGCAGGGCCGGAATCGCGGCCGCGGCAGCGGGATCAAGAGCCATGGTCGGAGCAGATCAGTAGAAGAATCACGAGCGGTCTGCGCAGAGGATCGCGCCGAACCGATTAGGTCCCAACGCCGCGGCGACGCTGCGCCAACGGTGTGACATCACGACGCGCGGACGGGGTGATCCCCACCTCGCGGGCCTTCGTCCGGAAGCCCGGTCCATGATCAACCGGCGCGCCCGTTTCATGTTGCCACTGATGCACCATTTCGTGCAGCAGGGTGTGCATCGCTTCGCGCCAGCCATGCTTCACGACATGCTTGCGCGACATGACAATTTCCGGGGCCAGATGGGCCGAGCCCGCGTCGTAGTGCGCAAGGCGTGTCGCCATGCGCCCCGAGAGACGGATGGGGACCGCCTGCAGGCTGTCACCAAAGTGCTGCGCATTGAATTGGCGATGCGCGGCGGTGAGCTGCGCGATCAGCGCGAGGTCGCCAGGGCGCGCCGGTTCCACGCGACGCGGCACGGGGGCCCGATCCACATTGAAGCGCAGGATCTCGTCACGGGCCGCGGTGCGCGCGGCCTTGGTGCGCGCCATGGCGAAGACCACGATGGCGCGGAGCACCGGCTCGGGCGCTTCCGTGTACCCCTCGTTGACGCGGAGCGTGCGCCCCATGAGCGAGACCATCACGGTGCGCGTGCGCATCAGCACGAGGCCATCGACGCCGCGCAACCCAAGATCCTGCAGGCGCGAGAACAGCACCGCGGTGCGCGCGCGTGTGGCGGCGCGTCCGCGTGCCGGTGGTCGCGTGGTGGGCACGATCGCTTCGGGCGGTCGTGTGGTGGGGACGATGCCGGCGGTTACGCCGCCGAGCGGCGCGCTCAACGGCGCGCTTAGCGGCGCGCCCAGCGAGAGCGGTGGCCGCGTCGTGGGGACGATGGCCTGCGGACGCGC
Organism: Gemmatimonadaceae bacterium; assembly: GCA_040374415.1. Classification (GTDB taxonomy): domain Bacteria; phylum Gemmatimonadota; class Gemmatimonadetes; order Gemmatimonadales; family Gemmatimonadaceae; genus Gemmatimonas. The sequence goes on from JBEIUK010000106.1 coordinate 2,378, forward strand.
GCTGTCGGACGGCACGGATTCCGATGCCAACGATTCCGACGCGGGCGATTCCGACGCGGGCGCGGAGACGTCGGCGAAGGCGCCGAAGTCGAAACCGAGCTGGTCAAAGAACGCGTCGTCCATTGCGAGAAGAATGCCCCGGTGACTGCGCGCAATCAAGCGCGGCGCCGTACATCCGCTGACGGTCCGCGTGGCCAATGTCATGTGGACACATCATCGGCGTGATCCCGGCGACACACCGCGGCCATGAAGCCGGGCGTCCGCCACGCGGCGCGTCCGCCATGCGGCGCGTCAGCGGCGCGTCAGCGGCGCATCGTCGCGGCGATGGATCCAGGGACAAAGACGCCACGGTCAAAGTGCCACGCCGTCGCCGCAATGGTCGTGGCATCGGCCTCAATGACCGTCACCGCACTCGGGCGATGCCCGCGCATCCGATTGGAGAGCGTATTGGCCGTGCTCACCAACAGCCGACCGGTGGCGCGCTCCACCACCTCCAGCCGCTCTTCGTGATCGTGGCCGCTGCACACCACCTCCGCGCCCGTGGCCACCAGCGCATCGAGCGTGGCCTCGGGACGTGCGAGCCCCCACCGTCGCGACAGGCGCCCCCGGAGCACATTGTGATGCACCACGACCACGCGCAGATCCCCGGCAGGACTCGCGGCCACGCGCTCCCGCGCCGTCGCGAGTTGCGCGGCGGTCAGTCCACCCTTGACCCGCCAATCGCGCGGGTACCAGGTGAGTGCCTGCGGGAGCATCCCGGCGGCCGAATTGAGCCCAATCAGGGAGAGTCCCGGGAGGCGGAGGGTGGGCTCCAGCTCCGGCGTGATCCACGTGCGGTAGCGGGCATGGAGCTTGGCGGCGTCCCCCCAGCCGAAGGGGGCGTGCCACCAGGCGGTATCGTGGTTGCCGGGAACGACCACCGTGGGGGCGACCTCCGCGCAGGCGCGCAGCAGCTGCGCCGCCTGTGCAAACTCCGTGACGCGGGCCCGCTGCGTCAGATCCCCGGCGACGACGATCGCGGAGACGGCGAGCTCAGCCGCCAGCGCGATCGCCGCCTCCATCTGCGCCGCCACATAGGGGCGGCCACAGTGGATATCCGACAGATGCAGCAGGCGGACCCGCGAAGTGGCCGCCACGCCGGTCCCGCCCCCAGCGACGGTCATCCGAGGCGGGCGATCACCGCGTTCGTGAAGACGTCGGTCCCGGCGGTTCCGCCCAGGTCGCGCGTGAGCACCGTCCCGTCCTGTAAGGTCGTTTCCAGGGCCGTGCGGATCCGCTGCGCCCGTGCCGGGTCCCCCAAATGCTCCAGCATCATGCAGGCCGCCAGCACGAGCGCGCCGGGGTTGGCCATGTTCTTCCCCGCGATGTCCGGCGCCGTGCCATGCACCGCCTCAAAAATCGCCGCCGTCGTCCCGATATTCGCGCCGGGGGCCAGCCCGAGGCCGCCCACCAGCCCGGAAATCTCATCTGACAAAATGTCGCCAAAGAGATTCGTCGTCACGACCACGTCGAACTGCTCGGGACGCATCACCAGATGCATCGCCATCGCGTCGATGATCCGCTCTTCGAATTCGATGCGCCCCTCATATTCGCGCGCCACCCTCCGACCGACATCCAGAAAGAGCCCCTGGGAATACTTCAGGATGTTGGCCTTGTGCACCAGCGTGACCTTCCGCCGCCCGTGCGCCAGCGCGTACTCGAAGGCGTAGCGCACGATCCGTTCGGAGCCATGGCGCGTGATGATCGCGACCGATTCCGCGGCGGCCTTGGGGTCGTCGCCGATCCGGACATAGTGCTCCACCCCGATGTAGAGCCCTTCGGTGTTTTCGCGGACCAGCACCAGATCGATGTTGTCGAACCGGCCCGGGATAATCGTGCGGGCGGGACGGACGTTGGCGTAGAGATCGAAGGTCTTCCGCAACGCGACATTGATGGAGCGGAACCCCTCCCCCACCGGCGTCTCCAGGGGGCCCTTGAGGGCGACCCGGGTGCGCTTGATGGAATCCAGCGTCGCATCGGGGATCGGATCGTTCCAGCGGGCGACGCCGGCCATGCCGGCCACCTGGCGGTCCCATTCGATGTCGGCACCGGCGGCGGCGAGGATACGGACGGTGGCGTCGGCGATGCTGGGGCCGATACCGTCACCGGGGATCAGAGTTACGGGGATAGACATAGCTGCAAGATCGCCCCCCGGGCAGGCCGGGTGAAGCGGCGACCCCGGGATTCGGGCGGAGTTATTGACAGACCCGGGTCCGGAGCGCATACCAGCAGACGGTAACACGGGCCGGTCAGTCGCACGGCCCGGCGTGTCCGCCTTCGCGCCCACCGTGGAGGCCTCCCACCTTCTCCCATCCCGCCTCGCCGTGTCCCGCCTCCTCCGCTACCTCCCCTGGGTCGCCACCGCCATCCTTGGTGCTGGTGCGCTCGCGACGGTCGCCCTGAATCAAGGTGAGAAAGTCAGCGCTGCCTGGCTGCTCACCGCGGCCGTCTGCACGTACCTGATTGGGTACCGCTTCTACAGCAAGATCATCGCCAGCAAGGTCTTTGCCCTCGACGCCACCCGGGCCACTCCCGCTGAGCGGCTCGAAGACGGACGGGACTTTGTCCCCACCAACAAGTGGGTGGTCTTTGGCCACCACTTTGCCGCGATCGCGGGCCCCGGTCCGCTGGTCGGCCCGACGCTGGCCGCCCAATTCGGCTTCCTGCCGGGCGCCATCTGGATTCTGGTGGGCGTCGTCCTCGGCGGCGCGGTGCAGGATTTCGTGATTCTCGCCGCCTCCATCCGCCGCGACGGGAAATCGCTCGGCCAGATGGCGAAGGAAGAGATTGGGCCCCTCGCCGGCGGCACGGCGCTGATCGCGGTGCTGGGGATCATGATCATCCTGATCTCGGTCCTCGCGCTCATCGTGGTGAACGCGCTCCGCGAAAGCGCCTGGGGTGTCGTGACCATTGGGCTGACGATCCCGATCGCGCTGCTCATGGGCAGCTATCTGCGATGGGTGCGGCCGGGGAAGGTGCTGGAAGCGACGGCGATGGGGCTCGTGCTGCTGCTGCTCTCGCTTTACGCCGGTCGCTGGGTGGCGGAGAATCCGGAGCTCGCCCCGATCTTCACGCTGAGCGGCACGACGCTGTCGATCTGCATCATGATCTACGGCTTCTTCGCGTCGGTCTTGCCGGTGTGGCTGCTGCTCGCGCCACGGGACTACCTCTCCGCGTTTGTGAAGATCGGCGTCGTCATCGCGCTGGCCGCGGGGATCATCATCGTCATGCCGCCGCTGGAAATGCCGGCCGTCACGCAATTCGTGGATGGCTCGGGCCCAGTCTTCGCCGGCAAAGTCTTTCCCTTTGTGTTCGTGACGATTGCCTGCGGCGCGATCTCGGGCTTCCATGCGCTGGTCTCCTCTGGCACGACGCCGAAGCTGCTGCGGCGGGAAACCGATGCGCGCTTTGTGGGCTACGGCGCCATGCTGACGGAATCGCTGGTGGCCATCCTGGCACTCATCGCGGCCTGCGCGCTGACGCCGGGGGTGTACTTCGCGATCAATGCACCGGCGGCGGCGATTGGCACGACGGCGCAGAGTGCCGCAGCGGCGATCGCCAACTGGGGCTTCGTGGTGTCGCCGGCTGAGCTCGAGGATATGGCGCGCAAGGTGGGCGAAACGTCGCTGCTGTCGCGCACGGGCGGTGCACCGAGCCTCGCGGTCGGGATGGCGCACCTCTTCTCGAAGGCGCTGGGTGGCGACGGCGCGCTGGCGATCTGGTACCACTTCGCCATCATGTTCGAAGCGTTGTTCATTCTGACCACGCTCGATGCCGGTACGCGCGTCGGCCGTTTCATGCTGCAGGATCTCCTGGGCTCGGTCATCAAGCCCTTGGGGCGCACCTCCTGGTACCCCGGCGTGATCATCACGAGCGCGCTCTTCGTCATGATGTGGGGCTACTTCCTGTATCAGGGCGTGACCGATCCCCTGGGTGGCATCAATTCGCTCTGGCCGCTCTTTGGCATTTCGAATCAGCTGCTGGCCACCGTGGCGCTGTGCGTGGGCACGACGGTGTTCATCAAGATGGGGAAGGCGCGGTATGCCTGGATCACCATGCTCCCCATGGGCTGGCTCGTCACCGTCACGATGACGGCCGGGTTGACGAAGATCTTCTCGGAGGATGTGAAGCTGGGCTTCCTCTCGCATGCCCGGATGCTGGAATCGGCGATCGCGAGCGGCGTGCTCCCCAAGGGGGTCAAGTCGATTGAGGCCGCGCAGCGGATGATCTTCAACGACCGACTCGATGCCGGCGTGGCGGCCTTCTTCCTCATCTCGGTGATCGTGATTCTGGGCGCCTCGGTCAAGGAGTGGCTGGCGGTCACCAGTGGGCGGAAAGCGGTGGGTACGGCGGAAGCGCCCTACCAGCCCTCCACGTTGACGGCCTGATCATGACGGCCACGGTCATGACGACTCCGTTGCCCTCTCGCCTGTCGCGCGTGCTCGCGATTGTGCGGCGGATCGTTGGGGTGCCCGACTACCAGGCCTATCTGTCGCACATGGAGCGGCATCACCCCGGGTGCACGCCAGTGGATGCGCGCACTTTCGAGCGCGAACGACTGGCCGACAAATACAGTCGACCCGGGTCGCGCTGCTGCTAAGACATTACTGAGGCCCTTCCGCGACATCGTCCGGAAGGGCCTCAGTGCATTCGCTCACGATTCGATGACTTCGAAGACCGGAGCAGACGGGCGCGTGGGGACCACCTGCATGCGGTGACTCATCTGGGGGAATTGTTTGAGATACCGCTCGCGCCACCGCTGACTGAATGCCTCGGTGATCGCGGTGGGGATCATCGCCCAGACACTGCCCCCAAATCCAGCGCCAAAGGCACTCGAGGCCACGGCGCCAAGCTCGATGGCCATCGACACCAGGCTCCGCGTCTCCGCGATCTGATTCTCGAGCGCATCTTCGGCCCCCTGTTGCGACGCGGCCACGATCCGACCAAAGGCCGCGAGATCACCGCGGCTCAATGCCTCAGCGGCCTCTGGCACATGATGCCACGTCTCCGCATGGAATTGCGCGAGCCGCGCTTCAAGATGCGCGGCGGGGAATTCGTCGGTGCCTGCGGCGCGCGCGATGTCGTGTAGCCGAGAGGGCACGCCGTTGGTGGGCTCCCGATCACCGGCCGCCTGCCGGAACGCTTCGGCCAGCGTGCGGGCCGCGGCCCCCGAGGCATCCGGCCGCGCGTTCCACGCCGCGACGAGATGATGCGCCGTGCGTGCCACGCGGTTGTAGCGATCTTTGGCCGCTGAACTCTTCGCCGCCACGACGCCACTCACACCAATCAGGAAGGTGTGATCGGCAGGGAAGGCCACGGCACGCTCATGCTGCACCGGCGCCCAGCAGAAGACATCCAGTTTGCCGGGTGCGCAGCAGAGCACGGCGGTCTGATCCTGAGCGCCCCCCATGGTGCCGACGCCCCGATCACCGGCCAAGTCGCCGAAGGTGGTCCCATTCTCGAGGGCCCCGATGTACCCCGCGAGATTGGTCCGGGTGGACAGCGCGGCGCGCCATTCGGCGGTTTCGGTAATGCCGCTCATCGCGGCAATGGCGAGCGTGAGTCCCACCGTGAGCGCACTGGAGCTCGACGCGCCCGCAGCGGGAGGCAGGTTGCTGGCCATGGCGATATCGAGCCCGACCACGCGATCGCCGAAGTTTTTTTGCAACCGCCGCACAACTGTTCGCGGATATACCGACCACTGCGGTGGCGGTTGCGTCCCCGGATACTTTGGCGGATCGAGTGGGATGTGCACCAACTCACGCCGACGAGAATCCCGCAACACGATCTGCCGATCAGTGCGCGGTGCCGCGACCATGACAATGCCGCGCTCGACCGTACAGAGCAGCGATCGTCCCCCGGCATAGTCCACATGCTTGCCCAGCACTTCAATGCGCCCGGGGGCAATCCAGACGCGGCGTCCCTCGCGTGCAACGCCGGCATCATCGAGCGCCCGATGCGCATCGGCACGGAGGGTGCGATAGCGATCAAGGACCGCCGGCGCGAAGCCGGCGCCGTCGATGGGGGCCTGCACCAGCGGGACATCCAGCCCGGGGAAGCGGACAGCGGTCACGAACGACACTCCCTCACGGCTGCGGGACCAGGGCCTGCAGCTTCGCCACGACGCCGGCAATGTCGGTGCGATGGGACAGATCGAGCACCGGCAGCGCCATCCGTGCTGCGTGCACGGGCACGCCGTCGCGGAGCGCGAGCGCGACCGCTTCCGGCAACTCAAACTCACCGCGAACCGATCGCGGGACGCGGGCACAGGCCTCAACCAGCGCGGGCGTGATCGTCCAGCAGTTCATCCCCACCCAGCGCGCCGCATCACTCGTCAGATCGAGCGACTCACCAGGTTTCTCAATCACGCCACGGAGTGCCCCAGACGGCTCCACCGCGAGCACGGCAAAGGCGCGCACGCGTTCAGCGGTGATGTTGCCGTCCCGCACCAGCGCGTCGCGGTCAAAGGCAATCGTGGCCGCTCCCTCGGCCTGGGCCAACTGCTGCAGCGCCTCGGGCGGGTAGTAGTTATCCGCGTTGAGCACGAGGAAGGGGCGATCGCCGACCACGGAGGCGGCGGCCACCACGGAGGCGGCGGCCACCACGGCGTTGGCGGTCCCGAGTGGTTCCGCTTGGATGGCCCAGTGCAGACGCACACGGACCGGCGGTGCCGTCGTGGTGAAGTGCGTGCGAACGGCGGCATGCTCGGGTCCGATGACCAGCACCACATCGGTGATGCCGGCGTCGGCGAGCGCACTCAGGACATAGTCGAGAAAGGGGCGTGCGCCGCCATGCCCATTGGGGATCGGGATCATCCCCTTGAGTCCCTGATTGGCGGCGGCCGCCTGACCGGGATCGAGCACGGCGGCCGCATCGGCCCGCTGCATGCGCGATCCCAGCCCGCGGGCCAGGATCGCGGCCCACGTGACCTCCAACGGTCAGGAACCCGAGGGTGTGGTGTTCTTCCAGCCGCCGCGGGTGAAATCCGGGAACTGCACCGGGGCGCTCCCCTTCTTCATCGACTGCTCACTGAGCGGGAATGGGACGCTCCACGCGGCCGCATCGTAGACATCAAAGTCGGGGACAAGCCCTTCGCGCAGACATTGCACCAGGCGGTACGCCATCACGAAGTCCATGCCGCCGTGTCCACCCGTTTTCCGGGCGAGATCGCCGACCGCCGTCCAGAGCGGATGCTCATACTGCTTGTTGAGCTGGTCGAGCGGCGTCCACTTCTCGCCGCCCTTCGCGCCGTCGATGTACAGATCACCTTCGACGGCTGCGGCCTGGTTCTTGACCTGAACCTCGAGGCAGTACCACTTCTCGGTTTGGAACTTGAAGCCAGTGCAACCGGTGCGCTCGCCACCGCCGGTGATGTTCAGC
>JBEIUK010000301.1:0-2678 GCA_040374415.1 Gemmatimonadaceae bacterium
CCGGGACCCGTCGCAGGATCGGAATCGAAAACACGAGCCACCAGACCGCGACCGAGACAAACGCCAGTCGGGAGGGGAGCGTGGCCTGTGCGCGGGTGAGCCCTTCACCGGAGGGGAGCCCAAAGGCCCCGGGGTTCGCAATCCAGGCGAGATTCGCGGCCAGCAGAATCCCACCGCCTACGTAGCCGAGGGCGTAGCCGGCGGTGGAGATCCGATCCATTTCGTCGTTGCTCGCAATGTGTGGCAGCAACGATTCATAAAACGTCATGCTGCCGGTGGCGCCAGCGAGCGAGACGACAAAGAGCACCGAGGCCAACAGCAGCTGGCCATGCTGGATGAAGAACATCATGGCGGTCGCCGTGACGCCCAGCAGCATAAAGCCCACGAGAAACCGTTTCTTGGCCGCCTTGTAATCGGCGATTGCGCCCAGAATTGGCGCGAGGATGGCGATCACCACGGCGGCAATGGTGTTGGCCACCCCCAGTGCCTGCGTCCCCTCAGCGGGCGACAGATCGCTCGCCGCCACCTTCATGTAGTAGATCGGGAAGACGGCCACCAGAATGGTCGTCTGCACCGAGGAGATCGCCCAGTCGTACATCGCCCACGCCCGGAGCTCAGGCCGATGGAGGCCCAGCGCGTTCAGGATGCCACGGGGGCGCGGTGCAGCGTCGGGCATAGACTGTCTCGAATTGGGTGGGGAAGGTCGCCAGATTATTGTCTGTGTCGAACCTTTCGCTGTCCAGCGCTCGGCTGTCACGGATCGTGTGGCAATCTGCCCGCGGTGCCGCCGCCTGTGCCGTCCTCGTCCTGCTGGCCTGTGACCGGTCAGCCGATCGCCCCATGGATGCCACCGGCCGTCGCATCGCCGGGCGGTCCGGGGACGCATCGGATGCGCTGGAGCGTAACACCGGGTGGAACTCGGAGGCAGGTGGGGTGCTCATCCTGCCGTCGCTCGATGGCGGAGCGATGGCGGCCACCATCATCCGCCCCGAAGCCACCGACGGGCAGGTGGGCGACACCGTCGGGCTCGCGGCGGCGCTGGGCGACCAGCAGGTCGACCTCTTGAGCCGAACCGGCCTGGTTGGGAGCGCGCAGCTGGCACTCGATCTCCCCCCGCAGCTCCGAGCCGGCTGCACCGCCTGGCCGGTGGGGCGGTTGAACGCCTCGGCGGTGACCCCATGGACCGTGGCCTTTCCCGCCGGCCATGTGGTCGCCATTCCCATGGATTCGCTCGCGGCGTGGCCCTCGACCGATTCGCTGCGCGTCGTCACCACGCTCTCCCAGTTGGCGGCGGCGTTGCCCGATGACACGCTCTCGAGCTTTCGTGGCCTGCGCTATGTCGTCCGTCAGGCCTGGCGCAGTCGCGGCGAGCCCTCCGGCTTTCTGGTCGCGATCCTCGCGCGGCGCCTCAATCAGGAAGACGCCCCCCGCGAAGAGCGCATCGTGCTCGTGGTGGAGCAGCCCGGCGATGATCCCGCCCGCTGGACGGTGGGATGGCATGAACGGGCCTCCGGGCTCGAGGAATCGCTGGTGGTCGCGGAACCGGTGCTGGCCTATCGGGCCGGCCGGGGCCGCGAGGTGCAGCTCCTCTTTGGGCGTGACGATGGCCGGTCGCTGAGCGCGGCATTGCTGATCCGCACCGATACCGGCTGGCAGGTGGCGTGGGAAAGCGCCCAGGCCGGCTGTGAGTAAATATTCTCTTTCCGTTATATAGTCGACATGCGGGCGGTGTCGGGGCGCCCGATCCAGCCGCCCCCATGGGACCGCGACGGCCGGCTGTGGGTGGATCGGCTGCGCCTCGCGCAAGTCATGGAATTCTGACGGCGCCGGACCTACGTTCCGCGCCCATGACTGATCTGATCTCTGCCGCCTCGATGGCCCCCGCGCTGCTCCAGCGCGTGGCCACGGAACTCGCCATTGCACCGCAGCAGGTGCAGCGCACCCTCGCCCTCTTCGCCGAGGGCGCCACGCTCCCCTTCATTGCCCGGTACCGGAAGGAAATCACCGGCGGGCTCGACGAGGTCCAGCTGCGCGATGTGCGCGACCGGGCCGAGTATCTGCAGGAGATGGAAGACCGCCGCGCGGCCATCCTCAAGAGCATCGACGAGCAGGGGAAGCTCGATGACGCCCTCAAGCGCTCGATTCTCGCCGCCGACACCAAGCAGGCGCTCGAGGATCTCTATCTCCCCTTCAAGCCCAAGCGCCGCACCCGCGCCATGATCGCGCGCGAACGCGGACTTGGCCCGTTGGCCGAGTCGCTCTGGTCGGGGACGGTCGATGATGCGGCAGCGCTCGCGATGGCGGCGACCTTTGTGCTCCCCGAAGTGGACGGCGCGACCAGCGAAGTCCCGACGGCCGAGGCGGCCCTGCAGGGGGCACGCGACATTCTGGCGGAGCAGGTGGCGGAAGATGCTGTGCTCCGCGGATGGGTGCGCGAAGTCACGCGGGCAAAGGGCGTGGTGAAGAGCCAGGTGATGACCGGGAAGGCCTCCGACGAATCGAAGTTCAAAGACTATTTCGATTTCGCCGAATCGCTGGGCACCATTCCAAGTCATCGCATGCTGGCGATCCGCCGCGGCGAGACCGAGGGCGACTTGTTGTGGCGCGTCGAAGCGCCGGTGGAGGAGATCACCGGGAAGATGGCCCAGGAAGTGATGGGGGCCCGTCGCGCGACGCAG
>JBEIUK010000051.1:0-14637 GCA_040374415.1 Gemmatimonadaceae bacterium
CTGACGGGCCAGATAGGCCGCGGCGCCCGCCTGGATGGCGCCGGCGATTTCCTGCATGCGCGCGTTGCCGGCATCCTGCGCCAGAATCCAGCTCCGGGCCCATACCCCGTAGAGGACCGCGACTACACCACCAATGAGCGCCAACAGCAGCGCCGTATTCCCTGTCATAGGGGTCTCCCGACCGAAATGTGGGGGTGGGGAGCAACGCCTGGGTGTGCTCCCCGTTTGGGCGTTGCTTCCTCTTTCCCAGACTGTCGGGATTGATTGGCCAACGCGCCAAAAATGAGGGGGCGCACTGTCGTGGGCAATCCCCGGGGGGCTCGAAGCCGGTCCCGCGGACCCGTATCTTGTTCCGGGTCCACACGTCCATCGCCCAGCGCTTGGTCGTGCCCCGTTGCTCGCTGCCCGGAATTCCCATGGTGATCACGCGATGGCATGGCCGCGTATGACGATCCGTCGCCGCGTTGTGCATTGGGGGGGGTGCCTCGGGCTGGCGCTGGGGGTACTGCCCGCCGCGTCGGTGCGCGCGCAGGGGGGACGCGACCACACGCCGCCGAACATCATCGTCTTTCTGGTGGACGATTTGGGGTGGCAGGATACGCAGCTGCCCCTGGCGGATGGACCGACCTCGTGGAATCGGCGCTACCGCACGCCGCATCAGCTGGCGCTGGCCGCCAGCGGCATGCGCTTCACCGACTTTTACGCGGCGGCGCCGGTCTGCTCCCCAACGCGGGTCACGCTGATCACGGGCCAGTCGCCGGTGCGCACCCGGGTGACCAATTGGACACAGCGCGAAGACGAGGAGACGTCGGAGCCCTTCCCCCTGCTGTTGCCGCCGGACTGGAACCGGAACGGTCTCAGTCCCCATCCGGCCGCCCACGCCTTCACGGGCCCCATGTTGCCGCAGCTCTTGCACGACGTCGGGTACCGCACGATCCACGTCGGGAAAGCGCACTGGGGGGCCGTGGGGACGGCTGGCGCGGACCCGCGGCAGTTGGGATTCGACGTAAATATCGGCGGCAGCGGGGCCGGTCAGCCGGGCTCCTACCTGGGGACGCGGAATTACAGCGACGGGACGGCATCGGGGCGCTTTCGTGATGTGCCAGGACTCGAGCGGTACCATGGCACCGATACGTTCCTGACCGAAGCGCTGACGCTCGAAGCGAACCGGGCCATCGATGACGCGGTCGCTCGGCGGCAGCCGTTCTTTCTGCATCTGGCGCACTTCGCCGTACATACCCCCATCGAGGCCGACCCCCGGTTCGTCCAACGCTATCTGGACGCGGGGCTGCCGCCGGTGGAAGCGCGCTATGCGTCCCTGATTGAAGGGGTGGACAAAAGCCTCGGCGACATCCTCGCGAACGTCGGGCGGCACGGTCTGACCGCCAACACAATCGTCCTCTTCCTCTCGGATAATGGCGGCCTTGCCGCCCATACGCGTGCGGCGCCGCTCCATGTCCAGAACGCTCCGCTCCGCAGCGGCAAAGGATCCGCGTACGAGGGCGGCATTCGCGTCCCACTCGTCGTGAAGTGGCCAGACCACGTGGCGCCGGGATCGGTGTCGCATGCGCCGACCATTACCGACGACCTTTTCCCCACGCTGCTCGATCTGGCGCAGGTCCCCGATGCGGCGCGACAGACGCGCGGCATGCTCGGACGGAATCTGCGCGGCTTGCTGACCGGCACCGGGGCCGCGCGGTCACCAACCGTCGCGAATCGTCCGCTGCTCTGGCACTTCCCGCATTTCTGGGGGGTCAATGGCCCCGGGATTGAGCCGTTCAGTGCCATTCGAGAGGGGCCGTACAAGCTGATCTACTTCTACGGCGCCAAGCGCTACGAGCTCTATCACCTCGGGACGGACCTTGGCGAAACCACGGATCTGGTCGCGACCCAGCCTGTTGACGCCAAGCGACTCGCCGCGCACCTCCGCACCGCGTTGCAACGGGCCGGTGCACAGATGCCGATCGATGCACGCACCCAGCGTCCCGTGACCCTCCCGCCGCTCCGCTGAGCGTCGGCTATTTGATACGCTCCCACGCCAGCGACGCGATCTCTCCGAGCACCTGACCGGCTACCTCGGCCGGATCCCCCTGCTTCACGGCCAGGTTGTTGAGGTAGAGGGCGATCGCGAGCCGACGGCCGCTACGGGTGGTGACATAGCCGGCGAGCCCTTTGCCAGTCACCAGCGTGCGACGGTTGAGCGGGTCCGGTTTCGCGTAGGTCCCGGTTTTCGCGTGCACCTGACCGGCGCCGGGGGACGTCACCTGGATGGTCGCCAGCGTGCCATCGCGCCCGAGGACGGGGAGCGCGTCGTGGAAGGCCGTCCCCCACGGCTTGGTGGCGACCATGGCGAGATACTGCACCATGAAGCGCGGGGAGAAGAGGGCGTCCCCACCGGCCCCGTCCCCCTGCTGCGCGCCATCGGTGTCGAGCCCTTCGCGCTGCAACCAGTCACGGGCGATGTCAAAGCCGGTGCGGCCGGCGGGGGCGGCAGCGAGTGCCGGAAGCAGCAGCGGGAAGTTGCTGGCGTGCAGGTTCTGACTGGTCTTGAGGAGCACCACCGCCTCGGCCGTGAGCGGCAGCGAGACATGCTCGGCGACCATCAACGAATCGGTGTAGGCGGCGGCGAAGGTCCGTGCGTCGGTCGCGCGGGACCCCAGTCGCGGCACCGCCTCCACCCCAGCGGCACGGAGCGCTTCCGTGAAGACGATTTCGCCGAAGCGACGCGGGGAGGGGACCGCCCACCGGCCGTTGCTCGGGGCCCCGCGGGGGACGCTGCCGGTGACGATGAGGACGCGGTGATCGGTGCTCGAGCTGTCCTCGACGGTGCGGAGCTGCACCGGGGCACCGGAATCGGCGGTGACCAGTGTGGCGTGCACGGTGAGGTAGCTGGTTGCCGGGGAGACGTCGACCTGCGCCGCGTCGCCAGCGCGGGCCCCCGGGCGGAGCACGATGTCGATGACGTTGTCATTGACGACCATGGGGGACAACACGATGCGCGTACCCAGCTCCCGCTCGCCTTCGGGGAAGAGGGAGGCGTCGACGATCACCTGTCCGCTGATGCGACGGATCCCGGCCTTCGCGACCTGCTGCGCCAGCGACTTGATGGTGGTGAGCGGATCACTGTCGAGCGGCATCCCGCCGTAGGAGTGGTCCTTGTCCACGAAGGCATAGCGGGTGCCGTCGCGAACCCGTCCGGAGAGGTTCGGATCACCGCTCGCGCGCAGCACGAGATCGCCCATCAGCACCCCGTTCGTCACGGCACCCGTACGGTAGACCCGAGTGCGGAACCGGTGGTCGGCCCCGAGCGTCTCGAGGGCCGTCCCCATGGTGAGGAGCTTGGTGGTGGAGCCCGGGACAAAGAGGCGATCGGCGTTGACGCCGGCGATCAGCGATTTCTGATCGAGGTCGTAAAACGCGAGCCCCCAGCTGGCGTGGCGGAACTCCGGCCGGTCCATGACGGCGCGGATGGCGGCATCGGGCGCCGGCTGCGCGGGGAGCGGGGGGCGCAGGGCGGGGAGGAGGGTGACGGCAACGGCGGCGACTGCAGCGGCGGTCGCCGTGCGGAGGGCAGGAGAGGTCGGCATGACTACAGTGTGCAGACGGCCCGACGGGAGCGCCAGCAGGTGCCGACTGGAGGAGCCGCGCTACGCGACCGAGCAAAAGCTTCGGGTCATTCGCGAGGCGGTGCAGGGGCACTATCCGACCGGCGACATCGAGGCGCTGCTGCAGGACACGGCACGCGGGCGGGCCATGGGCGGTGACGCGACGGGCGAGCCCTGATGCCGGGCCCTGTCTTTGTGGATGCGAACATCCCCATGTACCTGATCGGCGCGCCGCACCCCAACCGGGAGCGGGCGCAATCGTTACTGGAGCAGTCTGTGCGCCGAGGGGAGCGTCTGGTGACCGACGCGGAGGTGCTGCAGGAGATCCTGCATCGCTATCTGGCGATTAATCGCCGGGACGCGATCAGCCCCTGTCTGGAGGCGCTGCGCGGGCTGGTGGATGAGATCCTGCCGATCACCGGCGATGACGTGCTGCTGGCCCGACAGCTCATCCTGGAGCACCCGGCATTGTCGGCACGCGATGCGATTCATGTGGCCGTGATGCGTGGCCGTGGGGTACAGCGCATTCTCAGCTTCGACCGCGGTTTTGATCGGGTGCCCGGGATCGAGCGTTTGGCGTAACTATCAATTGCGTGCCCGACGGGAGTTGGGACTCTTGCTGAGCGGTACCGTGAACGGCCCGCCAGACCGCTGAGCGATACCCAATGTTCGGCGCATTCGAACGTATTACCTCATGCCCGCCAATGATCAGGATCTCGGTCGAAGGCCTGCTGCGCTCCTGCGACGGCACGATGGAGTCCGGCCGTATTTTCATCGCCAGCAATTGCCGCCTCTCCGTAGGTGAAGGGTTCCGTAATAGAACTAACCAGACGGAAAGGTGATCGTCAGATGCACGCGCTTTCCAGTCACCTATTGCTTCCCCACACGAGAAGAGGTCAGTCGGGTCATACATGAGAACGATTGACGTGTCAGCGTGGACGCCGAACACCGTGGACTGGATCAGGTCGTCAGCCGATCGCCTCTCTGCGTTGTTGAAGCGGATGCGCAAAAGTATGCCAGCTACCACACAACCAATGCTTGCGAATACGAGACCGGTCCAACGCAGAACATCATATCTTTTGAACATGGTTCCATGGGCACGCGGTTTGATCGATAGCGTACCGGACGAGATAGGCCCCGTCGTATCGGTCTTTGGAAACGTGTTGTACCAAGGCGAATACGGTGTCGCCGACGATCTGGAGACGTGGGAGCGGATCCGTTGGAAGCGTAAGCGGTATATCGAGGCATACGCGGTAGTGCCGAATGTCGAGCAGGCTGAGAAAGTACCGACCACGGAATAAGTTGCGGTCCAACTGTACATCTGAATGAACAACTGCCACGATGGAATCATTAAGAATGCGGACGTGCATGGGAATTGAACTGCCGAACAGCGCTTCCCGCCCACGGGCAGTGTCCACCGCCACTTTCCGTAACAACGTCGTCTGTGCCCCTTTTCGACGAAGTTTCGGGAGATCGATACTGTCAACGGAACCGAACGGCACGGTGTAGAAGAGATAGTTACTGGCCTCAAAAGCCTGGACGAGCAGTTGGCCTCGCCGGTCGTGTGCGACCGTGCCAAACGGTCCGACAAGGATCGGATATTCCTGATAAATCGTTGGGACAACGCCGCTGGAGACGCCAGCGGAGTCACCCACGGCAAAGGAGAAGACCGACGATCGGCCATCCGCAGCGATGGCACCGCCTGAAACCTGCCCATCGTCTGCGACGAGGTCGTAAAGACGAGACGGCACATGAACGCGCTTCATAAATCGCGCGGTCCTGCGGTCAAAGAGGTCGACGGAGGCGCTCGCCAGGTTCTTGATGGCCAGCAAGGAATCGTTGACCACTACGACGGCGCCGACGGATTCGAATTCGCCCGGACCCTTGCCGCGACGGCCGAACTGCCGAATGAGGTGCCCATCTCGACCGTACTCGCTGACCTGCTTATTGGCATTGTCCGTCACGAAGACGGCTTCCGGGGTGATTGCCAGGCCAGCGGGCCGGCCCAATGTCACCGTATCATTTTCAGTCAGGCGTACCGAATCGATGACGGTAATGCCCTGGGGACCGTTGGGTTGCATTTCCGAGCGATCTTTCTGGGAGGCGCATCCAAGTACCATTGCGGCGGAAAACCCAAGTCCCCCCAAGCTCCACATCTATCGCGTCATAATACTCACTTAACTTTCCGGGTTCTATATGGTGGAGATTGGGAAGCGCCGGCATCCCGGCGCTTCCATGGTACAACTACTCGCCACTGCCGCCAACGTAGCACCAGCAGGTGTGCATCCAAGTCGGAGCGCAAACTTCCGGATCCGCGGGATGGTGCAGGCAGACGAATTGCTTATCGTCTGCGCCCAAACTGGTGGTAGCATCGGCTCTTGCGGTTGGGAGCGCGAACCCGATTGCCGTGGCTGCGGCAAGGACCGCCAGTACTGTGCGGTGACTTTGCATTGCTCAACTCCTCAGAGAATGGGATAACATTGGGGAATACACGAAAAACTCGTGTTCCCATCCAAGCGATCGACAGGCTCGCCGGGGTATCGCGAGCATACGCTCCGGAGGGGGGGGGGCGTCAATACCGGGCAATAGGCGAGGTGTTGTGGGCGGTTGCGCGCCGCGCGGTACCTTCCACGGCAACGACCGATGGCGGGCCACCGTGAGGCGCGCCGCCACGTCGCATGGTACCGACACGTTACGACGCCTTCGCCATCACCGCCTGCTGACGGGCACGGAAGCGCGCGGCCGCGATCTTCCCGCGCTCACAATGGTTCGCGACCCACTCGGCGTTCGCGAACGCGAACGGGCCGGTCTTCTCCCGGAGCTCGGCGAGCCACGGCTCGACCCGCGAGTAGATCAGCAGCCCCTCGCCATTGCTCTCCATCATGTAATCGCCATGGACGATGCCATGCTTGACCAGCCCGTACGCCATCTCCCAGTAGGTGGAGCACTGGCGGAAGGCGGCGTTGAGCGGATGGTCGCCCGCCGTCACGGCGAGACATTCCTCGAGCGTGGCCGGAACCCAGCCGGCGATGAGCGTCTTGCGCGCCTCGCGCATGAGGGGTTCGCGGCGCATGTCGTACAGACGCAGGACCAGATCGGCGTCCTGGTAATCGGGAGCGGCTTTCAGGGCCATGGCGCTATCACCGTTGAGAGAAGGGGGGCGGGAACGGGGGAGGCTATTACCGCGGCCAGCCGAAGTCCAGCATGCCCCTCGTCCCATGTGGCACCGGGCGTCATGGTACTTTTCCGGCCATGCACAGGCACGCGGTGGTGACGGCGAGACGAGTGGCCGGGGTGGCGCTGGCGCTCACGGTGGCGCTCACGGTGGGGCTGACACCAGTGCCCGGGTCCGCCCAGCAGGCGAAGCCGCCGGTCGCCGGTGCGGCCACCACCGTGGACACGACCGCGGCCACCACTGCGGACACCGGCAAGGTGGCACGGCCGCCCCTGACGATGCGCGCGACACCGATGCGCGCGACGCCGATCAGTGTGCCTCCACCACGTGGTGCGCGGTTCTATTCCGGTGCCTCATGGGGATCCGAGTCGCAGTTCAATCCCCTGACGCACCTGCTGAATGAGGGGTTCAATGACCTCATCATCCAGTCGTCGGACCAGCGGCTGGCCAAGCAACCCTGGGGCATGTCGTGGCGGAACCTGCGCCACAACCTCGGTAACGTACGCGAGGCCTTCGCGCGCTACGGTTGGCCGCGTGCCGTCCGCAATGAACTCCTCCCACTGACCGCGTCCGAGGGGGGACAATGGCTCCCGAATTACACGGACCATCTGATCGGCAACGGGATGGTGTCGGTACGCCTCGAAGAATGGTTTCTGCGCCATGGCTACCCGATGCCGAGTGTGCTGGCGGCGGCCACCGTCATGGCCGGGCATGTTCTGAACGAGGTCGTGGAACGTCCGCAGTACTGGACGGTCGATCCCCTCGCGGACTTGCTCGTCTTTGACTGGGCCGGGATTGCGCTCTTCCGCTCGGAGCGCGTGCAGCGGGCCTTCAGCGGACGGGTGCGACTGACGAATTGGACCGGACAGCCCATGATTGGCCTGCCCGCCGGCACGATGGAGAATGCGAGTCAGGAGTTTGTCTTCTCCTTTCCGCTGCCACGCACCGAGCGGTGGCGCGCCTTTGCCATGACCGGGGTGACGAATCTCGCCGGCCTCACGCACACCGATGCGCAGCAGCGCGGGATCTCTGTCGGGATTGGCCAAGGGGCCGACGTAGTGGCCGTCACGGACCAGTCGACGGATACCCGCACAGTCCGGCTGGGGTTTCGGGCGGGCCTGTTCTATGATCGCAGCGGCTCGCTGCTGCTCTCCCTGGTGCATAATCCGAGTCGCAATGGGCTCGTGACGCTGAACGTGTATCCGGGCATCCTGCG
This sequence comes from Gemmatimonadaceae bacterium, assembly GCA_040374415.1. Lineage (GTDB taxonomy): Bacteria > Gemmatimonadota > Gemmatimonadetes > Gemmatimonadales > Gemmatimonadaceae > Gemmatimonas. The sequence continues at coordinate 7,997 of JBEIUK010000051.1, forward strand.
GATCCATGGCGTGTCGCCCGGGCTCTGGCTTGATGTCCGCCGGAACGGCGTGCGTTTCGGACTGGCCGCGCCTTTCGGGGTCGGGGCCGCCATTGGCCCGGCGATGCCGTAGGAAACCCCCTAGGAAATCCCGTAGGAAATCCCGTAGGCCAGGCCCTGCGCGCCGTACCGCCGCACACGACAAAGGCCCCAGCGTCATCCGCCGGGGCCTCTGCGTGTTCACAATGTCGTACCAGCTCCCGGAGAGGGACTCGAACCCCCGACAGGGTGATTAACAGTCACCTGCTCTACCACCTGAGCTATCCGGGAATATCAGGGCCAGCCTCTAAGAATCGTTGGACTCACCCGCCAAGTCAAGCGGGCGCAAGCACCTTAGGCGCCCTCCGCCATCCCCGGGAGCACGGTCCGCAGCCAGCGCCCGGTGTGGCTCTCCGGCACCGCCGCGACCGCTTCGGGGCGCCCGGCGGCCACCACGCGGCCACCGCCGCTCCCCCCCTCGGGGCCCATGTCCACCACCCAGTCGGCCAGCTTGATCACATCGAGATTGTGCTCAATCAGCAGCACCGTGTGCCCCTGATCCAACAGCCGCTCAAAGACCGTCGCGAGCCGTCGGATATCCTCCAGATGCAGCCCCGTCGTGGGCTCGTCCATCAGATACAGCTTCCGCGCCGCCCCCTTCGCCGTCACCGCCAGCTCGCGCGCAATCTTGAGCCGCTGCGCCTCCCCGCCCGAGAGCGTCGTCGCCGGCTGCCCCAGTCGCAGATACCCCAGCCCCACCTGCTGCACCTGCCACAACGCCTGCGCCAGTTTGTCCTCGCGCGGGAAAAAGGTGATCGCCTCGTCCACGGTGAGGTTGAGCACGTCGGCAATCGACCGGTTCCGCACCCGCACCTCGAGCACATCCGGCCGGAACCGCTTCCCGCCGCACGCTTCACAGGGGACAAAAACGTCCGCCATGAAGACCATCTCCACTTCCAACGCACCTGCCCCTTCGCACGTCTCGCACCGACCGCCGGCGACGTTGAACGAAAAATGCCCCGGGCCGTAGCCGCGCGTTCGCGCGAGCGGCGTCTCACTGAAGAGCCGCCGGATTTCATCATACGCCTTCACATACGTCACCGGATTCGATCGCGGTGATTTCCCAATGGGGCTCTGATCCACCAGCACGACATCATCGAAGGCGTCATCGCCGGTGAGCGACGTGAAGGTCCCCACCGTCTCCCCGAGATGTTCCTTGGCGGAATGCTCGCCGTGAATCCGCGACTCAATCGCACGGAAGAGAATGTCATGCACGAGCGTGCTCTTCCCCGACCCCGACACGCCGGTGATCACGGTCATCGCGCCAATCGGAATGCGCACATCCACGTTGAAGACGTTGTGCGCCGAGGCCCCCCGCAGATCAATCCAGCGCGGCCCCAACGCACGGCGCGATTTCGGCAGTGCAATGGTGCGCCCGCCGGTGAGATACTGCCCGGTCAGCGGACTCGCCGCCGCCTCCGTCATGGGGCCCGCGAAGACCACGCGACCACCATGCTCGCCGGCACCCGGCCCCAGCTCCACCATGTAGTCGGCCACGCGCATCGCATCGAGATCGTGCTCCACCATAATCACGGTGTTGCCGCCATCGCGCAGCGCCGTCAGCAACGTCAACAAGCGACTCAGATCCCGCGGGTGCAGTCCAATGCTTGGCTCATCGAGCACGTACGTGGCATCCACCAGCGCGGCGCCGAGCGCGTTCGCGAGCGTAATCCGCTGCGCTTCGCCACCGGAGAGCGTCCGCGTCGCGCGATCGAGGGTGAGGTAGGTGAGGCCCACGTCATCGAGAAAGCGGGTCCGCGACCGCGCCTCGCGCAGCACCGTCTCTGCCACCTGCCGATCAAGCGCCGCCACTTCCAACGTCTCCAACCACTGCCGCAACGCCCCCACCGACAGCTGACTCACCTCGGCGATGGTGCGATCGGCGACGCGCACCTGGAGCGCCTCCGGCTGCAACTTGCTGCCCCCACAGGCGCCACAGGGGAGCGCGCGCTGGTATTTCCGCAGGAAGACCCGGATGTATTGCTTGTACTTCTTTTCCTCAAGCGCCTCGAGGAAGGGGAACATCCCCGTGTAGCCCCGCGTCTTCGCGTGCAGCAGCTGATGCCGTGCCGCTTCGGGGAGCGACGACCAGGGCGCGTCGGGGGAGACGCCGAGTGAGCGGGCGAACTCCACGACGACCCGGCGCTGTTTCTCGTAGCGCGGGGCCGTCCACGGATCGATCGCGCCATCGCGCACCGACCGGTCGCGGTTCGGAACGATCAGTGATTCGTCGTAGGTGAGCGTGGCGCCAAAGCCATTGCAGGTGGGGCAGGCGCCACGTGGGTTGTTGAAGGAAAAAAGCTGCGGCGTTGGCTGCGGGGCGCGCGTGCCGTCATCGGGACATTCGAAGCGCTCGGTAAAGGCGAGTCGCGAGACGGTAACCGACGCGTCCGCCACACCGGCGCCCCGCACCTGTGCCGCCACGGCCGGCGGCAGCAGCACCGGCGAGGGAAAGAGCAGCCAGACGTCGCCGTCCCCTTCTTGGAAGGCGGTCTGCACGGCTTCGGCGATGCGCCCGCGCGTGGCGGGATCCACCTGCAATCGGTCCACCACGATCGCCACGCCATCAGCGGCGGCGAGATCGATCGTGCCATCCGCGAGCTCGTCGAGGTGCAGCAACCGCTCACCCATGGCGATCCGCACGAACCCGCGCGCCCGTAGATTCTCCACGATCACCGCATGCGTCACTTCCGCCGACCGAATGAGCGGGCAGGCGACCGCAAGCCGCGTTCCCGCCGGCAGCGCCATGATGACATCGGTGACGGACTGCACCGTGTCGGGGCGCAGTTCCCGGTTGCAGACGCGGCAATAGCTGCGCCCGATCCGCGCCCAGAGCAGCCGCAGGTAGTCGTAGATTTCGGTGGCGGTCCCCACGGTGGAGCGGGAGGTGCGCGTCGGGTTCGACTGTTCGATCGCCACCGCGGGCGAGAGCCCATCAATGCGATCGACGAGCGGCTTCTCCATCCGCTCCAAAAACTGCCGGGCGTAGGCCGACAGCGACTCCACGTACCGACGCTGGCCTTCCGCGTAAATCGTATCGAAGGCGAGCGACGATTTCCCCGAGCCCGACACACCGGTCACCACGGTGATGGCTTGGCGGGGAATATCCAGGTCGATCCCCTGGAGGTTGTGCTGGCGGGCGCCGCGGATACTGATGCGATCCTTCATGTCGTGAAAAGTACCTACCCCCGCCACTAGATTCCCCATCACATGGCGGCCACGGCGACGACTTCCGGGACACCCGACGACGACGCGACGGGCGCGGCGCTGGACGCGCGCCTCGTCCGGCGCCTGCTGCGGTACGTCCGTCCCTACCGGCGGCTGATGGCGCTGGCGCTCGCCTTCATTGCCGTGGACGCGGCCATGCAGCTGGCTGGCCCGCTGCTGACCCGGTGGGTGATCGACCGGGCGCTCCCCGCCCGCGATGTCACCCTGATTGGGGAGGTGGCGCTGGCCTTCGTGGGGCTGCTGGTCCTGCAATTCGGGGCTGCGTACGGCGAGACCGTGGCGACGAGCCTGCTGGGGCAGCGGGTGATGCGCGATTTACGGGCCGAGCTGTTTGTGCATGTACAGCGCCTCCCGATCACCTTTTTCGATCGGACGCCAGTGGGGCGGCTGGTGACGCGGCTCACCAGTGATGTCGAAGCGCTGAATGAGCTGTTCACCTCCGGGGTGGTCTCCGGGCTGGGCGACCTGTGTACGCTGCTCGCGATCAGCGTGGTGATGCTCACGATTGACTGGCGCTTGGCGTTGGCGGCGTTCGTGGTGATCCCGGCGGTGGTGGTCGCCTCGCGGCTCTTTCAGTCGCGGGTGCGCGTGGCCTATCGGGACATCCGGACGCGGATTGCTCAGCTCAATGCCTTTCTGCAGGAGCGGCTCACGGGGCTGCGCATTGTGCAGCTCTTTGGGCAGGGGGCGGGTGAACTGGCGCGCTTTGACCGGCTGAACGCGGCGCATCTCGATGCGCATCTGCGGTCGATTACCGTCTATGCGCTCTACTTCCCCGTGATTGAGCTGCTGACGACGGTGGCGCTGGCGAGTCTGCTGGTCGCCAGCGGGGTGCGGGTGGGGAGCGGCGCGCTCACCGTGGGCACTGTCGCGGCCTTTCTGCAACTGGTCCGTCGCTTTTTCCAGCCGCTGCAGGATCTCTCCGAGAAGTACAACATCCTGCAGCAGGCGATGGCCTCCTCGGAACGGATTTTCGGGCTGCTCGACACCCCTGAGGCGCCGGGTGGGCAGCCAACGCCCGATCGCGCCGAACAGGTGGCGGCGCTGCGTACGGCGGGGGTGACGATCGCCTTTGAGGGCGTCTGGTTCCACTATGGCGAGACGCCCGCCGGGACGCCCGCCGCCGGGACGCCGGACGCTGACGACGAGGCAGCAGCCCCTGCGTGGATTCTGCGGGATGTGTCGTTCGCGGTGCGGCCCGGACAGACCGTGGCACTCGTGGGGCACACCGGCGCCGGCAAGACGACCATCGTGAACCTGTTGCTGCGCTTCTATGAACCGCAGCGCGGTCGCATCCTGCTGAACGGGCAGGATCTCCGTACCATCCCGGTTGACGTGCTGCGCGCGGTGATGGGCTATGTGCAGCAGGACATCTTCCTGTTCGCGGGGGATGTCGCCGACAACATCCGGTTGGGGGCGCCACTCGATGACGACGCCTTGGCGCGCGCGGCGGCGCGCGTCGGGGCCGATCGCGTGATTGCGCGGTTGCCGGACGGGTGGCATCACCGGTTGGGCGAGCGCGGCGCCAGTGTGAGTGTGGGGGAGCGGCAGTTGCTAGCCTTCGCGCGGGCGGTCGCGGCGGATCCGGCGTTACTGGTCCTCGATGAGGCCACAAGCGCCGTCGATTCGGAGATCGAGGCCGACATTCAGGCGGCGGTGGCGGCGCTCATGCAGGGACGCACCACCATTGCCATCGCCCACCGGCTGAGCACCATTATGGGCGCCGACGAGATTCTGGTGCTCCACCATGGTACGGTCCAGGAGCGGGGCACGCATCAGACGCTTCGGGCGGCTGGTGGCCTGTACGATCGGCTCTTCCGGTTGCAAGTGGGCGTCTCCGACGGCGTCGCCGCCCCTTCGGCGTCCCACGCCGAATCCTGAATCCAGCTTGCCAACCGCCGTGACCGGCGGGTAGCTTCGACCTCCACGCTATGGCCGTCTCTTCTCAGATCCCCCGCGTTCGGTGCAACTGACCGTCGCCGCTGGCACCGACATCGGGCGCGTCCGGACGCACAACGAGGACAGCCTCTTTGCGGATGCCGATGCGCACCGCGGGCTGTTCATCGTGGCCGATGGAATGGGGGGGCATGCCGCCGGCGAAGTGGCGAGCGCGATGGCCGTGGAGTTGGTGGCGCAGGCGCTCGACGGCGGCGATGATGTCGATGCCCCGTCATCCCCCACGCGGATGGGCGATGCCCTCCGGATGGCGAACGCCGCGATTTACGCCCATGCCAAGGTCGAAACCGACAAGAAGGGGATGGGGACGACCGCGACCTGTTTGTGGATCGGACAGGGGCGTTGGGTGATTGGGCACATCGGGGATTCCCGCGTCTATCGCTATCGGCGCGGGGAATTCCGGCAAATCACGAAGGACCACTCCTATGTGCAGGAGCAGGTCGATGCCGGGTTCCTGACCCTCGAACAGGCCCGCTACCACCCCTACAGCAACGTGATCGTGCGCTGTGTGGGAGCCAACGCGGCGGTGGAGCCCGACCTCTTTGAAGGCCCGTTGGAAGACGGCGATCTCTACTTGCTCTGCTCCGACGGGCTCTCCGGCATGCTTGAGGATGGCCAGCTCCGGAAGATCATGGAAACGCGCGGGACGCCGGGGCGGATGGTCGATGCGCTGATCACCGAGGCCAATCGTCGCGGTGGGCTCGACAACATCACGGCGATCGTGGTCCATGTCGTCTCGGTGCACCGGATGCCCACCGGCACCACGGGCGAGCACCCCGCGGCCAGCCATGGCTGAGCCGGCCACCGGGGCGGGAATGACGCCGACCGGTGGGGATGATCCGGTCGGTGCCGTCGCGCGCCTCTACCTCGGGAACCTGTTCTACGCGCTCGAGCGGTGCGCGCTGTCGCTGGAACAGGACGAGAAGCCGCTCGATGCCGCCTTCTACCGCGGCATCGGCCGCGCGCTCGCCGAGGCCCATCGCGGGTCGTCGGCCGGCCCGTCTACCGCTCCGGCGAGCCCCCCGTCAGGCCAGTAGCGCCAGGCCGCGGTCGAGGCGCTCACGGACGGCGGCCGCATCCTGGCGCAAGGTGGCGAGTAAACGCTCCGCCGGGACTGGCGCCCGGTCGCTGGTGAAGACGCGCAGCCGTCGGGCGCTCCGATAGAACTCATCGCTCAATCGGGGCAGGTGAATGGCCCCTTCCCACCCAGCGGCGGTGAGCCATTCCACGCGCCCATCGCGTCGGCGGACGGGGAGATCAAGCCCCAGCATCTGGGTTTTCGCCGGATAATCCAGCAGGATTGCACCGGGTGCGTAGCCCAGTTCCGCCGCGAGGGCGTCCTCGACCCGACGAGTCAGGGCGTAATCCGAGGCGATCCA
>JBEIUK010000121.1:0-8780 GCA_040374415.1 Gemmatimonadaceae bacterium
GACGAGTCGTAAGTCTTAAGACTTAGCACTCGTTGGTGACTGCTCCCTCAACACTCTCCCGAGTGCCGGTCGCGCAGCGCAGACCGTGTGCACCTCTCACGAGGGCCAGTCGCGCAGCGCGACCCCTGCCACATGTCCCGAGCGCCAGTCGCCCAGCGCGACCCCGCCACATGTCCCGAGTGCCAGTCGTCCGCCCCATGCGGTCACCGGTTCACCCACACCCAGTACCGCCGGAGTCCGCGCATCGCGCGCCAGACCGCATGCGTTGCTGAGAGCGTGCAATAGCCTCCCAGCGCCCACCAGGCGGCGGCCGGCACCCCGGAGGCCGCTGACCCCCCGACCCCGTCCCAGAGAAGCAGCGCACCAATGCCTGTGCTGGCTACACGGTCCGGCCAAGAGTGATGTCCGGGGACGAGATAGCCGTACATCACACGGCCCACATAGGTCGCCCCATAGCACCCGAGGATCCACCAGCCGGCGATTGGCGAGAGCGACGGGTCGCGCGCCAGCAGCATGCACAGGGCGGTCAACCCGCCGGCAAAGAGCATCACTGGCGATGGCACGCGCCCCATCCGCCGCATGATCACGACACAGGCGCCGACACACATCAGCGCTCCCAGCAGCACCACCAGCGAATAGCGCGGGAGTCCCGCCACAAGTGGCGCCTGCCACCAGCCCCGCCCCGCGGGGAGCAGCCACGTGGCGCACACCCCGGTGACCACACAAATGGCCTCCAGCGTGCCATAACGCGTGAAGTGTAGCGCGCGCTGTTGCTCCCGCTCGGCAAAGGTCACGCCAAAGCCGAACAGCAGCAGTGCCTGCATGCCGTAGAGGGCCCACAGCGTCGTCATACCGCAGAGGGTCCAGAAGCCGAAGATCAGGATCCCGCCGGCCCACACGTCGCAGTAATGATCGAGCCAGTCACCCAACGGCGAGCTGGTGCCGGTCGCCTTCGCCTGCATGCCGTCGAGATGATCGCCCGCGACGTACACGTTCATGGCCAGGAGATACGCCAGCGCCAGCGATCCAGCAGACCACCGAGTCGGGGTCAGTGACATCACCAACACCAGCACCAGCGTACCGGTCGACATCAGCGTGACCAGATTGGCAGCGAGCCACCGGGGCATGATCCGGAACAACGGCGCGAACCACCAGCGCATGAGTGCCGGGCGGGCCATCGATCGATCGGAGAAGCGATAGTCGCTGTGATCAGTCACGGCGATACGTTAACGGTCGGTTCGACGGCGGGCGACCCTTGCCGCTCGGTGTGGCGGCCGCAAGCTTGTCTCCATGCCTTTCACGCCCAGTGTTGCACCGCGCCACGGTACCCTCCGCTCGTAATGTCGGCATCTCTGCAGGCCCTCATCTTGGCGGCCGGACGTGGCACCCGCCTCGCCGGTGAGGCAGACCGGCCCAAGTGTCTGCTGGAGCTGGGTGACCGCACCCTGCTGGATCGGTATCTACAGCTTCTCACGCGTCGTAATGTGCCCGTCACGGTAGTCACCGGCCACGCCGCCGATCGGATTGACCAGCACCTGCACCGGTGGACGGGCGTGCAGACGGTCCGGAACCCGCGCTTCACCGAAGGGAGCATTGTTTCACTCGCGCGTGGGCTCGAGGCAGTGCATGGGCCGCTGTTGCTTCTCGATGGTGATGTCTGTTTCCACCCGGCGCTGCTGGAGCGACTGATCGATACCACGGTATCGGATGCATTGCTCGTGGACCTCGGGACCGACTTCACTGGGGAAGAGTATCTGGCGGGGGTCGACTCCGGTCGTGTTACGGCCCTGCGTCGCGGACCCGTCCCCGGCCACGAGGCGCATGGAGAGTGGGTGGGCTTTGCGCGCCTGTCGGCCACCACGGTGGAGGCGCTGCGGTCGTCGATCACCGCACAGATCGCAGAGGGGGCCACACACGGCGGATACGAAGACGCATTGTCCGGGCTGCTCGACGCGGTGCCTGTGCACGCCATTCCGGTGGACGGTCTCGCCTGGGTGGAGATCGACTTCCCGAACGACCTCGCGCGGGCACAGGCGCTAGTCGCTGCGGGCCACGTGTGACGCCACGCACCCGGAACGGATCCGTTCCGTCGGTCGCACGACCGCGGATGCGCTGGATCGATCGCGTGCTGACCGACCCACTTGGCAGCACGGTCTGGAGTGTGGTGGCCGCCTTCGGGGTGTACGGCAGCATGTACGCCTTCCGCAAACCGTTTACCGCGGCGTTGTATCTGCAGCCCCCGTTTGGCCCGGGGACGAAGGCCACGCTCGTGCTCGCCCAAATGGCCGGCTACATGGCGGCGAAGTTTCTCGGCATTCGGGTGGTGGCCGGACTCTCGCCGGCCCGTCGGGGAGCGGCTATTCTCGCGCTGGTCGCCGGGGCGGAACTCGCGCTACTGCTCTTCGCCCTGCTCCCCCCATGGCTCGCTCCCGTCGCCCTGGCCCTGAATGGGCTCTCTCTGGGGATGGTGTACAGCGTGGTCGTGGGCTTTCTCGAAGGACGACAGCTCACGGAAGCGCTGCTGGCCGGGTTGGTCGCGAGCTTCATTGTCGCCGACGGGCTCGCCAAGTCCCTCGGGAGCTGGTTGTTACAGCACGCTGTGCCCGAGGCGTGGATGCCGGTGCTGGCTGGCGTGCTGTGTTTGCCGCTCTGTCTGGGCTTTCTCTTCATGCTCCAGCGCATCCCGCCTCCCGATGCCGCCGATATGGCCGCGCGCGCGCCGCGGGTCCCGATGGCCGCGGGTGATCGTCGGGCGGTGTTCCGCCGGTGGGCGCCTGGGCTGACGGGGATCCTGTTCGCGTTTCTGTTGGTGACCGTGCTGCGCAGCCTGCGCGCCGATTTCGCGCCGGAGCTGTGGGCCGCGCTCGGCGTACGCGCGAATGCCGCGGTCTACGCCCGCTCGGAACTGCTGGTGGCCTGCGCCGTGCTCGTGGTGAACGGGTGTATCGTGCTGGTGCGCGACAACCGCCATGCCTTCTTCCTCGCGCTGGCCCTCGGCGTCGCCGGCATTGGCCTGCTCGCCACCGCGCTCGTCGCACAGCAGGCGGGCACCCTGGCCCCGTTTCCCTTCATCGTGCTCACCGGCGTTGGACTGGCGCTCCCTTATGCCGCTGTCCACACGACGGTGTTCGAGCGCCTGATTGCGGTGACGCGTGACCGCGCCAACATGGGATGGCTCATGTCCATCGCCGATGCCTGCGGCTACCTCGGCTACGTCACCGTGATGCTGATCCGCACCCAACAGACCGATCTGCCGATCCTGACGTTGTTCCGCACCACCGGATGGATCGTGACGCTGGGCGCGGGGATCGGGCTCCTGGCGGCGGCGCGGTACTTCGGGGGGCGATGGGGCTCGGATGGGCGGGTTGGTACCGGGCGGAGAGACTCGGGACAGTGATGAGGGAGCAGTAACAGACGAGTCGTAAGTCTTAAGACTTAGCACTCGTTGGTGACTGCCTCCTCATCACTCTCACGAGGGCCAGTCGCGCAGCGCCCACCCTGCTACATGTCCCGAGTCTCCGTCGCCCGCCCCCACTCCGGTCAGAAGACGCGGATATTGATGTACCGCTTCGGATTCTTCTTCACATCCGCCACCAGCGCCCGCAGATCCATCAGCAGCGAATCACTCTGCTGATACAAATGCGGATCGTTCACCATGAGGCCGAGTGAACCGCGCCCGCTGTTGATCTTCGCCAGCACCGAATCACTCCGCGCCATCGCGCTCGCCACCCGCGACTCCGTGCGCCCGAGCCCGTCCGCCGCCTCGCGCAACGACGTCATCGCCGTCACCAGATCCTTCGACGCCTGCTGCGCATTCGTAACGATCTGCTGGAGCTCTCGATTGCTCGTCGCCGAATCGGCGCGTCCTGAGAAGCGATTCAGTCGGGCCGCGGCCTCATTCACCGTCCGCAACCCGGTCCGCACATCACCGCTGATCTGCGTGAGATTGCGCGACTGCTCCGTCACGGTGCTCGAGAGCACCTTCGACAGCTCCGCAAAGTGGCGGATCGACTGGCGAATCTCCTTCGCCGCCTGATCATCGAACGCGACCTGCACGCGCTCCGTCACCTTCGCCACATCGCCGGCCAAGCGCCCCGCTACCGACGTCAGTTGCGCGATATCCGGCATCACCGCCCCCGGTAACGTGTCGCGCCGCGTCCGCGCCTTCGCCAACGCCGCGCGGAGTTCGCGGTCGGGGGGCACCCCTGTCGACTCGGTGATCGTCGCCTGCCATTCGCCAAAGAGGCTCGATGCGGTGAGCAGCACGACCGGATCCGCCGGCAACCGGATCTTGTGATCGATGGTGAGATGCAGCACCACCCATCCTTTGTCCCCCAAGGCAATGCTCTTGATCGTGCCCGCGCGCACGCCGCGGATCATTACCGGATTGCCAAGCGACGCGCCACCGACATCGCGCGTGCGCGCGACCACATCGCCCGTCCGACCGCTCAGGTCGGACTGCTTCAGCCAGAGGATCCCCGCGACAATCGCCACCGTCGCGACAATGACGGTGATGCCGACGAGAAAATCATTCGTGTGCCGCTGTTTGGCCGTGGTCATAAGGGCAAGGACAAGTTACCGAATCGTGCGGCCGGTCAGCCAGACGAGCGCCCAGAAGGCGTCCAGCACGAGAATCATCACGGCGCTGATTACGACGGCGCGCGTCGCACTCCGTCCCACCCCCTGCGCGCCACCACCCGCCGACAGCCCCGCTCGGCAGCCGATCATCGCGACCGCCGCCCCAAAGCTCGCCGACTTCACCAGCCCGTAGCGCACATCGAACTCCACAAAGAACAAACGCACGCCTTTGAGGAACTGCGGCGTGGTGATGTCGAGCAGCAGCAGCGAGGCCACCCACCCCGCAAAGAGCCCCACGATCATGGCGACCCCCACCACCACCGGAAACATCAGCGTGGAGGCCCAGACCCGCGGCACCACGAGATAACTCATCGGATCGTAGGTGAGCGTCTCCAGCGCATCCACCTGCTCAGTCACCCGCATCGTCCCCAACTCGGCGGCGATATTCGCGCCCACCCGACCAGCGAGCGCGAGCCCCGTGAGCACGGGGGCAAGCTCGAGCGTCACCGTTGTCTGCACGAGTGTGCCGACGAAATACGGCGGGACAATGTCGCCGACGGAGTAACTCGCGAGGAGGGCGAGCACGATGCCCGTGAAGATCGCGATGAAGATCCCAATCGGGAGCGAATCCACGCCGAGGATGCGTGCCTGCGTCGTGAACTCCCCGCGCCAACCGGGAAGATCCGCCGTGGCGCGGAAGACATCCGCCACAAAACGCGCGCCTTGACCCACCGCGACGAACATGCCGCGCGTGTTCGCGCCAAGGCGCGTGACCAGCAGCTCCAGGGCCGACGGTGTGGCGCCCGATGGCGTGGCGGCCTCGTTGGAGGCGGTCGTGGGCACGTGGTCGCTCACCAGTGCCACCAGAGGGCACAGCCACCGGCGGCGCCCATGGCGACGAGCGCGACGGCGGCGCGGAGGCGGAAGCGCGGGGCGCCGAGGGTGGTGATCAACAGCAGTTTGAGCGCGGTGTTGGCGAGGATCCCGATGACAATGGCACGTGCTGCAACGTGCACTTGCCGCGCGTCGTCGGCCAGTCGGCTCATCGACAGGGTGAGGGCGTCCATGTCGGTGAGTCCCAGGAGCCCGGCGGAGGTGAGGACGCCCACGTCGCCGAGCGTGTCATGGATCCAGGCGATCAGCAGGAGGACGGCCTGCAGGGCGATCGCCATCTGGATGGCGGTCCCGAGGGCGAGCGGGTTCCGGTTCGTCTCCACCGCTGGGGCCTCAACAGGGCGGTCGGCTGGAGTCTCCGCGGGCGAGGCCGTCGTGGTACGGCGGGTGGCGAAGAGTCCCTGCTGCCAGGCGAGGAGCAGGAGGACGCCGAGGCCGGTGAGGGCGATCGGAAGGAGCAGCGGCAGCAGCTCGGCGGTGATGGCGGGCTGCAGCAGCGACGCGATGATGGCGACGCGGGGGATGAGCACCGTGCAGGCGCCGGCGACGCCGAGGGCGAGCGGGGCGGCGAGGGCGGGGTCGAGGCGGCTGCGTCGGCTGAAGGTGAGGGTGACGGCGGTGGAGGAGACGACGCCCCCGAGGAGTCCGGTGAGGCCGAGTCCGCGGGATTCGCCGATGATCCGTCGGGCGATGTAGCCGGCGAAGTTGAGGCCACTGAAGAGGAGGACGACGGACCAGAGCTGTCGTGGAGCGAAGGTCTGGTAGGGTCCGTAGGCGCCGTTGGGGAGGATGGGGAGGACGACGAGCGCCATGACGGCGAACTGCAGGGTGGCCCGGAGTTCGGCGACATCGATGCGGCCGACGACCCGTTTAAGGGCCGTTTTTTCGGCGAGGAGGACGACGGCGATGACACCGGCGGCGCTGGCGATGGCGCGTTCCCCGAGTCCACTGACGGCGCCGAGGGTAATGACGAGGATCGCGGCGACTTCCGTGGTCCCATCGGCGGTGGTCCCGGGCCGACGGAGCGTTGCCGAGTAGGCCGCAATAGGGAACAGTATCGCGGCAGTAAAAAGACATGCAGCGATCACTATCTGTCCATTTACCCCAAACCAGCCGGCAAAACCGCCGATCGCGCCGAGGAGGGCGAAGGTGCGGAGACCGGCAAAACGGGCGTCGGGGCCGGTCGTGTGACCGGTCCATTCGCGTTCCAGGCCGACCGCCAGGCCAATGAGGGCGGCGGTGAGCAGGTCGAGCGCGGCGGCGCTGGTGGGCATGACGGCAAAGCTATCGTCCGGGGCCGGCGCCCGGGGTCGGGGACGCACTGATAGCTGAGCGGGGCACTCCCCGAGGGGGCCATCGCCGCTTGAGAACGGTATCAGCGTGTGTTATCTATCCATCCGGATATCCGGATATGACAGCCACGCTCCCCGTCCACGACCGACTCGCGACCCTCGCCGACCCCACCCGGTGCCGGCTCCTCCTTGCCCTGGAGGGGCAGGAGCTGACGGTCGGTGAGCTGTGCGCGGCGCTCCAGCTGCCGCAGAGCACGGTGAGCCGGCATCTGCGGCTGTTGGCTGACGACGCCTGGGTCACCTCCCGCGCCGACGGCCCGAGCCGCTGGTACCGGATGGCGGACACGCTCGACGCCGATTCCGTCGCGCTCTGGTCAGTCGTCCGCTCGCCGGTCCGCGACACGCCGGCCGCTGAACAGGACGCGGCGCGGCTCCTCGCCGTCCTCGCCGCCCGCCGCACCCGCTCCGACGCCTTCTTCGCGGCCGCGAGTACGGAGTGGGACACGCTCCGCACCACGCTCTTTGGCGCCCGCGCCGACCTCCTCGCCGCGCTCGCGCTCTGCGACCCCACCTGGGTCGTCGGCGACCTGGGGTGCGGCACGGGGATCCTCGCCGACGCCCTCGCGCCGCATGTCGCGCAGGTGCACGCCGTCGACGCCTCCCCCGCGATGCTCGCCGCCGCGCGCACGCGCCTCGCCCCCTTGAGCAACGTCACGGTGCATGACGGCGCGCTGGAAGCGCTGCCGCTTGCCGAGGCGACGCTTGATGTCGCGGTGCTCCTGCTCGTGCTGCACCATGTCGCCGATCCGGTGCAGGCGCTGCGCGAGGTGCATCGCGTGCTCCGTCCCGGTGGTCGCCTACTTATTGCCGATATGCGTGCGCATGCGCACACCGAGTATCAGCAACAAATGGGGCATGTCTGGTGCGGTTTCGATGCCCCGCAACTCACGGCCTGGCTCCTCGAGGCCGGCTTTACCGCGGTGCGGTACACCCCGTTGCCCGTCGATCCGGCGGCGACGGGTCCTGCCTTGTTCACGGCGACGGCGGTCTCGACCGCGGTCGCTGCTCGTAGTTCCTCTCTGTCCATTCCATCCTGAGGGTTGTCCCGGATGTCCACGATGATTGTCACAGAACGCGGCCCGGTGCCGCTCTCGAACGAATTCCGTCCCACCTTTGCCGTGCGCGATCTGGCGCTCGCCGAATGGGGGCGGAAGGAAATCCGTCTCGCCGAGCAGGAGATGCCGGGGCTGATGGCGCTGCGTGCCGAATACGGCGCGACCAAGCCGCTCACCGGCGCGAAGATCATGGGCTCGCTGCACATGACGGTGCAGACCGCTGTCCTTATCGAAACGCTCGTCGCCCTCGGCGCCGATGTGCGCTGGGTCTCTTGCAACATCTTCAGCACGCAGGATCACGCGGCGGCTGCTGTGGCCGTCGGACCGCATGGCACCGTCGACGCCCCCGCAGGCACGCCGGTCTTTGCGTGGAAGGGGGAAACGCTCCCTGAGTACTGGTGGTGCACGGAGATGGCGCTGATGTGGCCCGATGGCACGGGGCCGAATCTGCTCCTCGATGATGGTGGCGATGCGACGCTGCTCGTGCACAAGGGGA
This sequence comes from Gemmatimonadaceae bacterium, assembly GCA_040374415.1. Lineage (GTDB taxonomy): Bacteria > Gemmatimonadota > Gemmatimonadetes > Gemmatimonadales > Gemmatimonadaceae > Gemmatimonas. The sequence continues at coordinate 8,376 of JBEIUK010000121.1, forward strand.
TGGAGTACGAGACGTCGGGCACGGTGCCGTCATTCGACAGCGACAACGAGCCGGAAGAGTGGGGCGTTATTCTCGACCTGCTGCGCGCTGAGCAAAAGGCGCATCCGGGGCGCTGGACGAAGGTGCTCGCGGGCATTCGCGGCGTGTCGGAAGAGACGACGACGGGCGTGCATCGCCTGTACGAAATGGAGCGCGCGGGGACGCTGGCCTTCCCGGCGATCAACGTGAACGATGCGGTGACGAAGTCGAAGTTCGACAATCTCTACGGCTGCCGTCACTCCATCGTGGACGGGCTGAACCGCGCGACGGACGTGATGCTCGCCGGCAAGGTAGCCGTCGTGATGGGCTACGGCGATGTGGGCAAGGGGTGCGCGCAGGCGCTCAAGGGGCAGGGTGCGCGCGTGA
>JBEIUK010000070.1:0-12868 GCA_040374415.1 Gemmatimonadaceae bacterium
CCAGCGGCGCCCCCAATACATGGAGCCAGCCGGTCTCCGGATGCTGATACGCGTCCACGTCGGTGCGGACCGTGGAGAACCGATAGATCGTCCCGGACACCCCCGCCATCATCGCCGTGGCGTCCGCGTTATCGGCGGTCACGACCCACCGGGATGCACCGGAGGCATTCGCAAAGAGGCGCGCCTTGTCGGCGTAGTATTCCGCAACGCTCGCGTATCGGTCCAGATGATCCGGGCTAAGCGTGGTGAGCACGCCGACCTCCGGAAGAATTCCCGGCGTATCGTGCAACTGAAAGGAGGAGAGCTCCAGCGCGAGCCAGTCCGGGAGTGGATCCCGCAGCGCGATCTCCGAGACCGCGGTGCCGATGTTCCCGACATCGGCCGCGTCATGGCCGAGCGCGCGCAGCAAGTGGCCGATGAAGGCGGTCGTGGTCGTCTTGCCGTTCGTGCCAGTCGTGGCGATGACCCGCAGCCCCGGAAGCAGCCGTAACGCGACTTCGACCTCACTGACGATCGGCACACCGGCCGCGCGTGCCGCCGCGCAGGCTGGCACCTCGGGGGGGATCCCCGGACTCACCACCAGCAGCGTGGCCCGTGCGATGCGATCGAGATCATGGCCACCCACCTGCACCGCCACACCGGTCACCTCAAGCTCGGTGGCCGCCGCCTGTGTGGCCGCACTGTTCGACTGATCCGAGACATATACGGAGAGCCCGGCCGCACGCAGCATCCGCGCCGCGGCCCGCCCACTCCGTCCCAATCCCAAGACGGCGAACTCCCCGCGTCGCTCGGCCAAACGGCGAGCCACGGCAGCAGCCAGTTGCTGCGCCGTCATGGGTGCCGTCATGGGTGCCGACATGGGTGCCGACATGGGCTTATCGGAGCTTCAGGGTGCTGAGCGCCAGGATCGCACAGAGGATCCCCAGAATCCAGAACCGGACCACCACCTGCGTTTCGGGCCAGCCTTTGAGTTCAAAGTGATGGTGTAATGGTGCGCGGAGAAAGACCCGGTGTTGTTGCGCATGCGCCAGCCCGTAGCGCCGCCGCCGGTACTTGAACACGGTGCGCTGCAGGATCACCGAGCCTGTCTCGGCCACGAACACCGCCCCGACGATCAGCAGCAGGAACTCGCTCTTGAGCAGCAGCGCAATCGCGCCCAGCGCACCGCCCAACGCCAGCGATCCGGTGTCGCCCATGAACACCTGCGCGGGATGCGCATTGTACCAGAGGAAGCCAATACACGCGCCGACGACCGCTCCGCAAAAGACCGTCAACTCACCGGCACCACGCAGATAAAAGATCTGCAGATACGCACTCGTATCGACACGTCCGGAGACATACGCGAAGAGACCCAGCGTGAGCACTGCAATGGCCATCAGCCCGGACGCGAGCCCGTCCAAACCGTCCGTGAGATTCACCGCGTTGCTGAATCCCGTGAGGATGAAGGTGACCCACGGCACGTAGACCCACGCGAAGGCCGCCGTCGCCGGGACCACCAGCAGATACTTGAAGAAGGGGAGCGTCGTGGACGCCCCCGGCAGGGTGGAGAGTGGCGACAGCCAGAGCAGCAAGCCGAGCCCCAACCCACAGACGATCTGTCCGGCCAGCTTGTAGCGCTCGACGAGTCCTTCGTTTTTCAATCCGGCCCGCTTCTGCCGCAGCTTGAGGTAGTCATCCAGAAAGCCGATGGCACCCATCCACGTCATGACGGCCATGGCGAGCAGGACGTAGCGATTCTCGAGCCGCGCCCAGAGCAGGACGGGAAAGAGTGAGGCCGCCAGAATGATCAGGCCACCCATCGTGGGCGTGCTCCCCTTCCCGGCGTGCGTATCGGGGGTGCCTTCACGCACCACCTGATGCACCGCCATCGCACGCAGCCGCCGGATGATCACCGGCCCCAGCACGAAGGTGACGAGTAGCGCCGTGACAAAGGCCCCCGCCGCCCGAAAGGTGATGTAGTTCAGCAGGTTGAGGACGCGCCACGAATGCGCGAGGGGTTGCAGCAGGAGATAGAGCACGGCGTCAGCGTGAAGTGCGAATGGACGGTATTGGGGATCAGACGGACGTCGGCGAGGCCCACGCCGTGAGATGTGGCACGAGGCGCTCTAACTGCACCCCGCGCGAGCCCTTGAGCAAAATGACCGCGTGGCGAGGGAGCCGTGGGGCCAACTGTGCCCACAGCCCCTCGAGATCATCGGCCAACACCACGCGTGGATCGTGTGGGGCAAGGGCGGTGAAGGCCGACACGAAATCACCCATCGCGGCGATCAAGGTGGCCCCTGACGCCAGCGCCGCCTGTGCGATCTCTCGATGCTGCGCCTCGGCGTGCGCACCGAGCTCGCGCATGGTCCCCAAAATCGCGACGCGCGGGCGATCGCCCCCCATCTGCCCCAGCAGCGTCAGCGCCGCCCGCATGGAGGCCGGGTTGGCATTGTACGCATCGTTGTAGAGCGTGAGCTCACCGATCTGCTCCAGGACCCCACGCATGCTCGGTACCGTCATCGCGGTCATGCCGGCGAGCGCTGAGTCCATCGGCACGCCACAGACCCGCGCGACGGCAATCGCAAGCATGGCATTGGCGGCCTGATGGGCGCCGCGCACCGGCAACACGCCGCGTACACCGTCCACCTCCAGCCATGGGCGGCCATCCGGCTCAAGGCCCCACGCCGTGGGCTGTTCATCGGCGGTCTCCAGCCCGGCGGTCCGCACGGTGGTTGCCCGCGCCGTCGCGGCGGTGATCAGCTCAGGATAGGCCGCCGCCACAATCGCCAGCGGCACCGCATCAAACAGCGCCGATTCTTCGCGGAGCACGCCCGCCAGATCACCAAGCCCTTCGAGATGCTCTTCGCCGAGCGACGTGACCACGGCCACATCCGGCTCAACGAGGGCGCGGAGCTGCTCGATTTCCCCGGGGGTGTTCGTGCCCACTTCGACGATGGCGAGCTCCGCATCGGAGGGGATCGCCAGCAGCGTCAGCGGCACGCCGATCAGGTTGTTGAGATTCCCGACCGTGGCATGCACCGCCAGCGTTGGGCTGAGCGCCGCCTTCAGCAGCTCTTTGGTGCTCGTCTTGCCGTTCGACCCACCAACCGCAATCACCGTACGCCCCCACGCGCGACGCCAGGCGGTGGCGAGCTGTCCGAGCGCCACCAGCGTATCGGGCACCACATACACGGGCAGCCCCAACCCAACGGCGCGGCTGGCGTCACTCACGACGAGTGCGGATGCCCCACGGTCGCGTGCGTCGGCCAGGAAATCATGGGCATCATAGCGATCGCCCCGCAGCGCCACGAAGAGATCACCGACCGTGACCTGTCGCGTGTCGGTGGAGATCCCACCAAACGGCTGCGCGCCGCGCGGTCCACCGCCGAGCGCGCGGGCGACCCGGTCGCGCGTCCAGTAGCCATGCGGATGGACCGGCGTCACCACGGTGGGTGGTAACACGGCGGTGCCAGCCATGCTGAAGGTCGTCATGCGGAGGGTTCTCCCGTGGCCGACAAGGCTTCGACGATCACGCGTTCATCAAAGGGATACGTCGTGGTACCACGGATCTGATAGGTCTCGTGGCCTTTTCCTGCCAGCAGGATAACGTCCTGTGGGCCGGCACGGTGCAGCGCGTCGGCAATCGCTGCCTGCCGATCCTCAATGCGCCGATGACGCCGAGCGACCATCCCGGCTTCCATGTCATCCAGAATCCGTTCCGGATCCTCGGTACGGGGATTGTCGCTCGTAAGGATCACCTCATCGGCCAACTGCTCGGCCAACCGGGCCATGACCGGCCGCTTCCCGCGATCCCGGTCCCCGCCACAGCCGACCACGACGAAGACGCGCCCCGGTGTGTCCCCGCTACTCGCGAATGGCCGCACGGCCTGCAGCGCCCGTTCCAGCGCATCGGGCGTGTGGGCGTAGTCTCGCAGGACGGTGGGCGACGTGCGCAGGCGTTCCAGCCGGCCGGGGACCTGCGGGGCGTGGGTCAGCCCCTCGGCCACCGTGGCGACGGCGTAGCCGAGGCTCAGCATCACCGCCGCGGCGGCCAAGGCGTTGGCCACGTTGAAGTCGCCGATGAGTGGCAACGCCACGGGGGCCGCGCCTGTAGGGGCCACCAGCAGAAACTCACTCCCGGTGGCATGAAAGCGCACGTCGCGTGCCATGATATCCGCGAGCGACTCCATGCCGAAGCTCTGCTGACGGCCGGTCGTCGTCACACCACGCCAAGCGGGATCATCGGCATTGAAGAGCGCCGTTCCATCGGCGGCGAGGAGTCCGAGCAACCGCAGCTTGGCGGTCCGGTACGCCTCCATCGTGCCATGATAGTCGAGATGATCCCGTGTGAGATTCGTGAACACGGCAGCGGCAAAGGGCACCCCCTCCACGCGTCGCTGATCGAGCGCATGCGATGACACCTCCATCGCCACGGCGGTCACCCCCTGATCGCGGAGCTGGCGCAGGAGGCGCTGCAGCTCCACGGGTCCTGGCGTCGTGAGCCCACTCCCGCCGGGGATCGCGGTTCCGGCCGATCCCAGCAGCACGCCCAAGGTCCCAATCGACGCCGAGCGGGCGCCCGCATGCTCCAGCAGATGCCGAATGAGTCCAACGGTCGTGGTTTTGCCGTTCGTCCCGGTGACCCCCACCATCGTGAGCTCGCGGGCGGGCCAGCCATGAAAGGCGGCCGCCGCCACCGCAGCCGCTCGGCGGCCATCGCGGATCACCAGATGCGGGACGGGTGTGGGCAGTGCGGCGAGCGGCGCGTCGTGCTCCACCAGCAGCAACGCGGCGCCGGCCTGTTGCGCCGCCTCGAGCCAGGCATGCCCGTCTTGGTTGTGCCCCGCCACCGCGATAAACGCCCCTCCCGGCTGTACCCGACGGCTGTCATCGACCAGATCCACGATCGCGTCGGGGAGCTCGTCGCTCTGCCGCACCAGCAGCCCCGCCTCTCGCAGGGCCTCGATCATCGGCGCCACTGGGCGCATCGGCGCCTCCATCATTTGGCCATCTCCAACGCAATCAGCGTCCCCGGGAGGGCGAGGGTCCCAGCGGCGGGGCGGGTTCGCCCGGCGTCGCCCGGCACGACGGTGACATGGAAGCCCGCCGCATGTAAGGTGCGCGTTGCCTGTCGCAGATCGAGTCCAACGACCGAGGGCACCGGGCGTGCGACCAAACGCTCCGCGTCGGGTCGCGCGGTAACCGGGCGCGCGAACGGCAGGGCGACAATCACGCGCGAGGGGGCAGCGACCGGAAGCGCGGGTGGCAGCATCGGGGCGCGCACCGAATCAAAACGCGCGGTATCGCGCCGCGCCGCGGCGACGGCGCTTGCAGACAGGGGCCGAACCGGCGCCGCTGGCAGCGGCTTAGCGACGGCGGCCAGTCCGCCGCGATCAAGCCCCGCGTTGCGCATCGCCAGCGCGCTCTGGAGGATGTTGTTCACCACGCGACCCGCCACGGTGCCGCCAAAGATCTTCCCCTGCGGATCGACGAGTCGCACCACCAGCACATACTGCGGGGACTGCGCGGGGAACATCCCGGCAAAGGTGGAATTGTACGAGCGGCCATCGTATCGCCCCCCCTCGGCGCGCCGTGCGGTGCCGCTCTTCCCCGCGACATCATAGGTCGCCAGATCCGCCGCCACGGCCGTGCCACTGTCCACCACACTCGCCAGAATCGTGCGCATGAGACGGGCCGTTGCTGGCTGCATCAACCGACGGACCACTTCCCGCCGTTGCCCATACACGACGCGGCGCTCCGGATCCGTGACCGTGCGCACCAAATGGGCCTGCAACAGTTCCCCGTCGTTCGCGATCGCGGCATACCCCATCGCGATCTGCAAGGCCGTGGCCGACATCTCATAGCCCATGGCCACAGAGGCGGATGTCTGCGGCTGCCACGACGGCACGGGCAACCGGCCACGCGACTCCGCCGGATACGGCACGCCGGTGGGGGTTCCGAAGCCGGCATCCCGCAACGATTCGTACTCCTCCCGTTCCGACATCCGCTGGGCAATCTTCACGGCGCCAATGTTGCTGGAGAGACGAATGACATCACGCACACTCATCGTGGCGGCGGTGTGCTCGTCGGTGATCGTCCGCTTCGCGACCGTCCACTTGCCCCCTTCGGTGTTGATGCGGTCATCGGCCGTAACCCGCTGCAGCTCCAGCGCCCGCGCCACAATAAACGGCTTCATCACCGAGCCTGGCTCATACGGCTGCGACAGCGCCGTGGCCGACAACGCCGGCTGTCGGTCGCGCATCCCCGCCATCGCCAGCACCGCCCCGTCACGCGGATCCACGATGACCACATCGCCCCCGCTCGCGCCGGTCTCTTCAAGCCCCTTCGCCAGCTCGCGCTCCGCCACTTCCTGCAGCGCCTGATTGATCGTCAACGTGACGGTGTGGCCAGCGCGGGCGAGCACGCGGTCCCGGGCCGGTGTCTCCACGACGTTCCCGCGGCCATCGGTGATCATGATCGTTTGGCCACGCGCCCCGCGCAGCAAGGAATCCAACTCCTGCTCAATCCCCCCCGAGGGGACCTCATCCGCACTCAGCGTCCCCAGCAGCGCACGCACGCCAGGGGAGGCAGACACGATCCGCTTGAACTGGCGCGTGGGGGTCACCCCGGGCAACGACATCAACCGTTGGACATCGCTGGGAAGAAACAGCCCGGGGAGCACCACCCACCGGCGCGTGGAGTCCAGCACGCGGCGAATCAACGAGTCCGGGACCCGCAGCCGCGTCAACTCGCGGCGTACCACTACCGGCGGCGCCAACATCGCCGAATCCCCCCGCGCCTTGTCACGCCGGCTCTTCCGTACCTTCGCCGTATACAAATTGCGTGGCGTGAAGGCGAGTCGGATCTGATCCCGTGTTTCGACCAGCGGCGCCCCGGTGACATCCAGGATCGCCCCGCGCTGTGGCACCACGGACTCGGTCTTTTCCTGCTGGGTCGTAGCGAGCTCCTGCCATCGGGTCGCGTCCACGAGCTGCACCTGCGCCGAGCGCACGAGAATCGCGAGGGCGAAGGCCAAAAGCCCGCCGTGCACGACGGCACTGCGCCACCGGCTCACGCGGGTCCCTGCCCCAGCCACGCTCGCGCCCGCGTGCGAGCCGTCCGGCCGTGCGTCGCTCATCGCACGCGCTCAGCGGTCATCGGGAGCTCCCCGTATCGGCTAACACCCGCGACTGCCCCTCAGGCGCGACATGCAGCCCCAGACGCTTCTCGGCCTCAGCCACGACATGCCGACGCGACTGGGCTTCCCGAATGTCACGCTCCAAAGTCACCCGCTCAGCGGCCAGTGCACGGCGCTCATCGGTCGCCTTCCGCATGGCCTTGGCCGTGGCAACGCCAACACTTCGCCGCCAGACCACGACACTGGCCACCGAAAACAGGACCAGCAGCCCAAGCGCCACACGCGTCCGACCCCGTAAGGGCGAGCGACTCCGGGCCATCATCATGCCGACTCGAGCTCCTCGTCGACCGCCTGGCGGCTCGTCACCGGTGCACCCACCTGCGTGATCCCGCCGGCCATCCGCCAAGCGCGCAGCCGCGCGCTGCGGGCGCGCGGGTTGGAGGCGATCTCCTCCGCGGTGGCCGTGATGGACTTCCGCGTGAGCGTCTCGCCCAGTGGGACGCCCCGGCAGGTGCATTGCACGTGACGCGGCGGACAGCTGCAGGCCGTGCTCCAGTCCCGGAAGGCGTGCTTCACCAGACGATCCTCGCCGGAGTGGTAGCTGATGATCGCGAGGACACCTCCGGGATTGAGTCGCTCCCGCAAGCTCGGCAGGGCCCGTTCCAATCCGGCGAGTTCATCGTTGACCGCAATCCGGACCGCTTGAAAGATCCGGGCGAAATCCGGGGGACCGCTGCGGGGACCAAGCACGGCGCGGATCGCGTCGACCAGGTCGTCGGCGGTTGTGAAGGGGCGCCGTTCCCGGCGACGGACAATCTCGCGAGCCATCCGCGCGGCCCGGGGCTCGTCCGCGTAGGCGCGCAGCAGGGCGGAGAGATCCACTTCCTGAATCGTATTCAGCAGCTCGTCCGCCCCGACGTCGGCGTCGGTCCCCATCCGCATGTCGAGCGGCGCGCCTTCACGAAAGGTGAAGCCGCGCTCGACATCGTCGAACTGGTGCGACGAGACCCCGAGATCGAGCAGGATCCCATCGAAGTGCTCGGAGGGCTCGAGGCCGGCCGATTCCAGGTCGGCGTAATTCGCCAACACCGCACGGAAGCGGCCCGCCTGTTCATCAGCGGCCAGTCGTTCACGCGCGGCAGACAGCGCCCGGGGATCCCGATCGACCCCGGTGACGCGGACACCATGCGACACGAGCGCGGCAGCGTGCCCACCGCCCCCCAGCGTGCAATCCAACACCGTAGTGGCCCCGTTGAGGGCGGCCTCCACGGCGGAGAGCATGACGGGGATGTGGTAGGCGCCAGCGCGCCCGGAAGGGACAGTTCGTACCGGGCTCACGGGATCTTCTCGGCTCCTGAAGCGGCGGATGTTAGTGACCTGCGCCGAGCAGCGTCAAGCGACGCCAGCACCGCGGATGCATGTGCATTACCGCTCCCGGGACAGCCTTGTGATACGCCCCGATGGTGCAACGCGGCACCGCCGGAAAACAGACAAGCCCGCCGTCGCAAAGACAGCGGGCTTGTCCTAGTCGCACCGGTGCTGCCGTTACTTACACAGCGCCTTGATTAATTGATCCGCGTAGCCGTCCATCTGCGTGGCGCTCCCCATCAGCTGGCGCATCGCATCGGGGGCAAAGGCGCCACCCTTCGGCAGCATGATCTGGGCATCGACCACCAGATTCTTGGCGTCCTTGGCGGCCTGACACTGCTTCTGTTCCTGGGCGTTCTTGAGCTTCAGGCTGCCGTAGGCGACGTAGGTGGCGCCAAGCAGGAACTGCGCCTGGGCCTTGGAGTTCCCCTTCGTCACGCTGTCCGCGTAGCTGATGATCTTGATCGCCTGGTCGTACTCATCGGCGCTGCTGTTCTTCTGGGCCGACTTGCGCTTGTCGTCGCCGACCTTGAGGATCATCAGCCGGAGCGTCGTGCTGGTGTCACCCGCCGCGATGAGCTCCTTCGCGGCCGGCACGACTTCGTCCATACGGCCCAGATCGGAGAGCAGCGTGACCTTGAGGAAACCGCCGTTCTCGACGGCGATCTTGGCCTCATTGGCCTTGTTGAGCGCGTCGAGCGCCTGCTGATTCTGCCCAGCCTGCTTGAGCGCGGCGATCTGCACGTAGGTCAGCGTCGGCTGGCCGGCAAACTTCTGCAGCCCCTTCGCCGCCGCCTCCGCCGCCTTGGCGTACTGGCTGTCGGCCTGATAGGCCGCCGAGGTGCGGATGAAGTACGTGGTGTCGGCGAACGAGGTATCGAGCTTCACCAGCTCATCACCCTGCGTGAAGGCTTCCTTGTAGTCCTTGGTGGCCAACAGGATGAGCCAACGCAGACGGAGCAGCTCCGGCTCGCCCGGGTTCATCGCGACGGCGGAGTCGACCACCGGACGCGCCACCTTCGGGTTCGCGATGGCGGCGAGCGCCTCCACGACGTCCTTCTGCAGGCGCGGGTTGGTCGGGTCGGTGGCGAGGAGGCGCGTCAGCGCGACGACCGCCGAGTCCTGCATGTTGGCCGTGCGATAGGTCTGCGCGAGGAGCGCGAGCCCTGGGCGGCTCTTCTGGTCGATCCCGACGATCTCGCGGGCCACCGTCATGAGCTGCTCGTTGGACGCCTTCTGCTCGATCATCACGTTCGCCATGCAGATGCGGGCGAGCGTCGCCTTCGGATACGCGGCAATGCCGTCCTTCGCGAAGCCGAGCGCCGCGTCGTACTTCTTTTCCCGCGCGCTGTTGACGCACTTCTGTTCGAACTCGAGCTGCGTGCGCGCTTCCTTGAGCTCCTTCGAGATCTGCGAGGCCGCGTTGTCGATCTTCGGCAGGTCAAAGCTGCCGAGCGGCTGCACCAGCGTGTTATCGCGGGAGAGCACCAGGTTGGCATCGACGCGGTAGCCGGTGGCCGTCTTGGTCACGGAACCGGTGAGATACTCGTCGGCACGCACGAGCGAGGCGAGGGCGCGCGCATCATGCGCCGCGAGCGCGTCGGTCGTGGAGAAGCCGGAGGCTTCGAGGTACTGGTTGATTTCCGTCTTCGGCAGAACGTACACCTGCTTGTACGGGAAATCCGACGTCAGGCGCGAGCGCACGGCATCCGCCGCATCGACGCCCAAGGTCTTTTCCTTCGCATTCGTGGAGGCGGCGGCCTTGAAGACCGTGACCATCACGCGCTTCGCGTTCGGATCGGGCGCCCGGTTCATGGGGCTCGCGAAACCAGCCTGTGCCGACACGAGCGAGGGCGCGAGCAGAGCGCCACTCATCGCCAGGCCGAAGCCGGCGAGCGCCGTGAGATTCCGTGTCATCAACGTCTTGCCTCCGCACTGAGGAACTGTGGGATCCCGCGCGCGAACAGGGATGGGAATGCGCGGGGACTGGAGCAACTGCGCCGCCGTGCGATAGCGACGCGAGTCATGGGTGGGGAACACAGTAAACTGCCGCTGAGTTCCCCACGTCGCAAGCGCCGCGGAGAGCCAGTAGCAGGAATGGGCGAAGAGGGTCTCGAACCCCCGACCTCCTGTGTGTAAGACAGGCGCTCTAACCAACTGAGCTATTCGCCCGCGACTTACCCCTTCAGGATCGCGAGTGGGACCAGCACGACGTACCCCAGCACCAGCAAAATGGGGGCAACCGTCTCGCCCCCGCGGGCCAAATCGAGATACCCCAGAATCAGGGACAGGGCAGCGGCCCCCCAAAACAGGAGGGCGCGCGAACGCGGCGTTGTGGTGGCAGTCATACCGTTAGGATAGCCCGATCCACCCAGTGGCTACAAGTCCCGCCGCGGCAACGACTCGGGCGACGGCGCGGGCACGCCCCCCGTCGCCGGCTCCGGGACCGCCAACAGAGCGGCCTGCATCGCGGCCTCCGCCTCCCGCGCCTCCTGGATCGCATCGGCCGCCCGTAATTGCGCGAGCCGCCGCTGGTCCCGGCGACGGCGGACCCAAAAAAGCGGTCCCAGCACCACACCAAAGAGCCCACCCACGAACGACAGGGCGGCGATCAGCGAGAGGGCGCCGTAGCGACGCCGCGTCTGCCCACGCCAATGCGCATCAAACTGCTCGGAGGTCATGCCGTACGCCCGGCGCAGCGCCACGTCCAACGACCCCGACGCCCGCCATTCGGTGAACAGATGCTCCAACCCATGCACCGGGTCCAGCGCCTCCAGCTCCGCCACGACCCGATACGCCATCGCATAACTCCACGCCGCCGAGCTCCCACCGCCGGAGAATCCGGCCTCGATCGCGTCGCGGGTCGGCACCGTTCGCCAGATGAGCCCGACCGCCGTTTCGAGGGCCGCTTCGCGGTCCCACTCCCCTGCCGCCACGCCGGCATAGCCCTCGTCGAACCACCGGGGCGGGAGCCGACCCATCACGTCATGCAGGGCGAGATGGGCGAGCTCATGGCGCAGCGTCACGCGGGGGTCCCCGGCGTCGCTCCCGGCCGCCCGCCCCTGCACCACCACGCGGTGCGCCTCCGGGAGGGCGAACGCCGCCCCCCATTCCGGTACGGCGCCACCCGACCAGGCGCGCATCCGCGCGGCATCGGGGGCGATCGCGATCAGCACCCGCTGGGTGGACCGGGGCAGTCCCGGGAAGCTGTCCTGGGCCTGCGCCGCGGCCAGCAGCGTGCGCGCGAGCCGCGCATCGGCGGCCTCCGCGACCACTGTGAAGCGCCCGCCATCCAATCGAACGCCACCTTGCGCTGCCATGCTCCGCGGCCGCCACACCGCCAGCGCCACGAGGAGCGCGAGCGCCCGGATCCCGCCACGCACCGCCCGCCGCCGCGCGGTCGTCACGCCGAGGGTGACGCGTCGCTGGCCACGCTGGTCAGTCGCCGTGCGCATCGGGCACTCCATGGTGTGAACCGACTCCCCTGCGCCCCCGCCTGCCAGGCCGCCCGGGCCGCCTCGAGCCGACCAGCCCGCCAAAGCGCCTCCCCACGGGCATACCACGCCTGCACCAAATTCGGTCCCAACGCCAACGCCGTGGCAAAGGCGGCATCGGCGTCATCCGTCGCGCCACGCCCCGCCAAGGCCATGCCAAGCCCCAGATGCGCATAGAGCGTGACCTTCGGCGAGCGCTCGCCGCTCAGCGCGTGCCGGAAGGACGCACCGGCCTCTGACCACCGCTCGCCCGCCACATGCACGAACCCCATCGCCGTGAGCGCCAAGGGGTCCCCCGGCGCGTGGCGCAGCACCGCGACGAGCAATCGCTCGGCGGCGGCCGTGTCGCCGTGCCAGGCGCGCGCCCAGCCGAGCAGCGCGGCCGCCTCCACGTCGTTGGGGGCGTGCACAAGCGCCTGTTCCAGCGCAGCGATTGCCCCGGGCAGATCGTCGGTGGCCAACCGGGACCACCCTTTTTCGACGAACGTGGACGCGGCCAGATGATCGATGCGCGCGGGCGCGGCGGTCTCGCGGGGAGCGCCGAAGCGCGCGGTCCACTGGCTCGCCAGTCCCTTGATGCGCTGCGTGACCTCCGCGAGCGTTGCCGACGCCTGCTCCACCTCTTTGAACAGCGCAAAGATGTCGGCCTTGAGCGCCGCGGCGTCGGCCGGTGCCACATCAGGTGTCACGTCAGGCGCCACGTCAGGCACCACGTCAGGCACCACGCCAGGCGCCACGCCGGGCACCACGCCCGCACCGTCCGACATCCGAGACTCCAGCTCGGCCAGCCGCGTCCACAGCGACGCCGTGAGGAGCGTCGGCGGTGACGCCTCCCCCTCGGAGGCGGTCGGCACGGCTACTCCTCCGACGCCGAATCCATGTCGGC
>JBEIUK010000334.1:0-1864 GCA_040374415.1 Gemmatimonadaceae bacterium
ATCTGTTGCTGCGCGGGCGCGGGGCCGACATCGGCACCCGCGCCCCGCAGTGGCGGGTCCAACTGTGCGGCGCCGTCCTCGGCGCCGCCGTCTGCTGGCAGGGCGAACAGCTGGGGCTGTGGGACATCGCGGGGGTACCGCTGTGGAGCGTGCTGCTCACCACCACGATCGCCGGGGCCATCTTCGCCCACAGCCTCGCCGGGGGGCTCCTCTGGCTGGTGAATGGCGTCATGCTCACGGTCTTGTTGGTGGTCATGTTCACGCCACTGGTGCCCCGTCTGGCCGGATCGTTTGTCCGCGCCGATCGCCCTGGGTCTGCCCCGCTCGATGCGATTGTCGTGCTCTCCGGCTCGATGACCGATGACGGCCTCCTGCAACGCCATGCACTCGATCGGCTGCTCGCGGCGCTGGCGGTGGTGCAGCAACGCCGGATCCCCGATCTGGGGCTCTCGGTGAACACGGAGGTCCGGAATGGGCGCCTGGTGTCCACCGAAGCGGATCAGCGCGCGCTGGTGGCGCTGCTGGGCGGGGGTGTGACGCCGCGATTCATCCGGAATGTGGCCAGCACGCGGGACGAAGCCCTCGGCTTTGCCGCCCTCGCCCGGACCCATGGCTGGCGGCGGGTCATGGTGGTCACCTCACCAATGCATACCCGCCGGGCCTGCGCGACGATGGAAGCCGCGGGGCTCACCATTGAGTGCCACCCGGCCACCGCCCGGACCTCCCCCATGGGCACCATGGCCGGATCCGAGAATCGGCGGGATGTCTTTCAGGACCTCCTGTACGAGACGGTCGCGACCGCGCTCTATCGCGTGCGCGGCTGGATCCCTTAACGGCGGCGCGGAACTTTCCGGGGGATTTGGCATCCCATAGATGGGGGGTGGACAGGTTGTCCGCACCGGCGGACGGCTCGCACCCTTTATCGGCACGGAGGTCGCCAGTACGTTTCGGCGGCATCGTGCCTCTCTCATACCCAGACTCCCTATGCGACTCGCTTTCGTTCGCACCACACTTCTCTCGACTGCTGCCTTGGTGTGCCTTGGCGCGGCCACCGCGTGCAAAGACACCAAGGCCCTCGCCCGCGCCGACTCCCTCGCGGCGGAACTCGCCAAGGCCTCCACCGAGCGGGATTCGCTCGCTGGCGCCCTGCAGAGCAGCTCGGCGGAAAAGGACCGCGCCCTCGGCCAGGTGATCGAGGCCACCAAGTTCGCGGAGGAAATCGACGCTGAGCTCCGGCAGGTGAAGGGGCTGTCGTCGAAGGTCTCTGTGACCAAGAGCGATGAATCCGGCAAGGCGGAAGCGGCCGACGCCAAGAAGGACATCCTGAACCGGCTGGCGCAGCTCCGGCAGCGACTGGGCGCGCGTCAGGCGCAGATCGCGGCGATGCTGGATACGCTCAAGAGCATGCGGGCGGACTCCAGCGCCACCGCGCTGCTCCTCGCCGATATGAACGGGCGCCTCGCGACGCGTGACAAGGAGATCGCCGCGTTCCAGGAAGAAGTGCAAAAGCTGCAGGCGGCCAACGCGCAGCTGGTGGTGGAGAAGAACACCCTCACCGACACCGTGAAGGCGATGGACGTGCGGGAGAACAAGGTCTTCTACGTGGTGGGGACGAAGCGGCAGCTGCTCGCCGATGGCGTGGTCACCGAAGAGGGTGGCTCACGCGGGCTGCTCATCGTGAAGCTGGGGAAGACGCTGGTCCCCGCGCGTACGATCGACGAATCGCGGTTCACGAAGGGGGATCGCCGTCAGGTGCTGACGATTCCCCTGCCGCGTACTGATCGGCCGTATCAGATCGTCTCCCGGCATGACATCGACCTGATCGAAGTGGCCAAGCGCGAGAAGGACGGCTCCTTCCGGGGCG
>JBEIUK010000318.1:0-2320 GCA_040374415.1 Gemmatimonadaceae bacterium
GAGGTGGCCTCGTAGTACAGATCGGCCGGACCGCCGATCTGAAAGGTGGTGAACGGGGCGAGCGGGACGTCGACCCGGAGACGATCCGGGTCCAGAACGCGGCGCAGGGCGGCGAGCGGGGAGTCGGTCACTTCTTCTTGTTCACGGTGGTGACTTCAATGACGCCGAGTTCATGCCCCGGGCCGTGCATCTGAATGGCGCGGTTCTGATCGAGAAAGCGCATCTCGGTGATCAGGGCGGTCCGGATGGTTTTGAGATCCTCCAGCGACTGCTGCCGGTTGCCATCGACGTAGACCACGATCTCGCTGGCGGTGCTGCTGCTGCCGCTGGTCCCCCAGAGGGCCCATCATTGACGACTGCGCGTTCCGATTGAGCGGGGGGTTGAGCCAGACCGGACGCGCGGCCTGAATCACCTCAAAGGCCGTCCCGAAGTTGCCGGATTGGGCGATTTCTTCGGCGGTGATCCGATTCCGGTCCCCCTTCTTCATCGTCCCCTGGGCGTCGGCGCGAGTGGCGAGCAGGGTGGATCCGACGGTGGCCGCCAGCAGCAGCGGTGCGGCCCGCAGGGCGATGGCGGCGGTGCAACGGATCACGCGGCGCAGTGGCATGGGGTCTCCGGCGTGGTGGTGATGGTCAAACGGAGCGAACTGCGGGATGTTGCGAGTGTACACCCCGCCGAGGCGGGGAACCAGTCCCACCGTGCAAGGAGCGCGGGTGTGGGTGGCACCGACGTCTCTCCCGTGCCATCCTTCGAGACCCTTTACCCCACAGTGCATGACAGGATCGCGGCGTTTTGCTCATTGGTTGGCCACCCCGGTGCGCGCCCTCGTGGCGGGGCTGTGGCTGGTGGCCCTGCTGCCGGCGCTGAGTGCCGGGCAATCGCGGGCGGAGCTCGAGAAGGTGCTCCGCCGCCGCGTGCTGCCGAACGGGCTGGAAGTGATTGTCGTCGAGAACCACGGCGTGCCGATCGCCACGCTGGAAATTGATGTCCGAAACGGGGCCTTCACGCAGACCCCCGAATTCGCCGGGCTCGCGCACATGTACGAGCACATGTTCTTCAAGGCGAACAAAGATTTGCCGCAGCCGGACATGTTCACCGATCGGGCGGCGGAGCTGGGCGCGGTCTTTAATGGCAGCACGCGCGAAGAGGTGGTGAACTATTTCCTCACGCTGCCAGCCGATTCTCTCGCCGGCGGGCTGCGCTTTCTCGCCAGTGCGCTCCGCTCGCCGCTCTTTCGCGAGGATGAACTCGCCCGCGAAAAAGAAGTGGTGCTGGGGGAGTACGATCGCAATGAAGCGGAGCCGGGCTTTGAGCTGATGCAACAGGCCAACCTGCAGCTCTTTCCGGGACAGGCGAGCCGCAAGAACACCATCGGCGACCGGACCGTGATTGCGAAGGTGACGCCGGCGCAGATGCGCGCGATTCAGGCCAAGTACTACGTGCCGAACAACAGCGCGTTGATCGTGACTGGTGATGTCGATGCTGTGGAAGTGTTCAAGCTCGCCGAGCAGCTCTTTGGTGATTGGCCGCGCGGTGCGGATCCCTTTGTGGCCGATCCCATTCCGCCCATTCCACCGCTGACGGCGAACAAGGCGCTCATTGTGGAGTCGCCGATCAATGCCGTGGCGGTGCTGATTCAGTGGCAAGGGCCGAGTGTGGGGAAGGATCCGGCGGCGACGTATGCGGCTGATGTGTTTAGTGATGCGCTGAATACCCCCGGGTCGACATTTCAGAAGAAGCTGGTGGACAGTGGGCTCTGGCAGGGCGTTGGCGTGAACTATTACACGCTCAATCATGTGGGACCGATTTCTGTCAGCGGACAGACGACGCCGGAGAAATTACGACCGGCACTCGCCGCGCTCGAGCAGGAGCTCGCCCGGTTCACCGATCCGAGCTATGTCACCGTGCGGGAACTTGAGGCGGTGAAAGCGCAGCGGACGACGTCGAGCGCCTTTGGTATTGAGAAGGCGTCGGAAATCGCGCACACCATTGGCTTCTGGTGGAGCGTCTCGAGTCTCGACTACTTCATGGGCTATACCGATGCGATGGCGCAGCAGAAGATTGCCGACTTGATGCGCTATACCACGACGTACATCAAGGGGAAGCCACGGCTCACGAGTGTGCTGATCGCACCGGAGGCCCGTCGGGCGATCAAGTTGACGGACACCGAATTGACGACGCCCGCGGCGGTCGGAGGCAAGCCATGATCCGCATCGCGCTGATCCGCACCGCGCTGGTTCGATCGCTGCTGCTCTGGCCGATGGTGGTGGCCAGTGCGCTCGCACAGACCACCGCGCCGGCAAAGCGTCCGGTCAACAC
>JBEIUK010000272.1:0-3525 GCA_040374415.1 Gemmatimonadaceae bacterium
GGAGGCGCCGATCGGCTTCATGTGTGTGGCGGGGTTCAACGCGATCCGGGCCCTGTCGACCCGGAACGACGACCCGGCGGGTGCGAGCCAACCGTTCGGTGCCGAACGGGATGGTTTTGTGCTGGGGGAGGGGGCGGCGATCCTGGTGCTGGAGTCGCTGAAGCACGCCGAGTCGCGCGGCGCGCGGATCTACGCCGAGCTTGCCGGATACGGCTCCAGTGCCGATGCCTTTCACATGACCGCGCCACCATCAAACCATGAAGGCGCCCAACGAGCAATGCGGAGCGCGTTGGCTGACGCTGAGCTGAGCCCGGCGGATATTGGGTACATCAACGCCCATGCCACCTCCACCCCGATCGGCGATCTGGCCGAAGCGGTGGCGATCGAGGCGGTTTTTGGGGCGCGGGGCGGTGGGATTCCCGTGTCGAGCACCAAGTCGATGACCGGGCATCTGACCGGGGCGGCGGGGGCGGCGGAGGCGATTTTTACCGTCCTGGCGCTCCGCGATCAGCGGCTCCCCCCCACGATCAACCTCGCCCGGCAGGATCCGGCGGTGACGCTGGACTGCATTCCGGAGGGGGCCCGGGCCGCCAGCGTGACGGCGGCGATGACCAATTCGTTTGGCTTCGGCGGTACCAACGCCGCACTGGTGCTGCGGCGACTCGGTCGCGAGTAACTTCCGGCACTGACCTTTTTCCCCTTGTGAGCGTTCCATGAAAAACTTCGCGCTGATTGGCGCCGCCGGGTACATCGCCCCGCGCCACATGCAGGCCATTCGCGACACCGGGAACCGCCTGGTGGCTGCGCTGGATCCGAGCGACAGCGTCGGGATCATGGACAGCTATTTCCCCGACGCGCAGTTCTTCACCGAATTCGAGCGGTTTGACCGCTATCTCGACAAGCTGCACCGCCGTGGGGATGCGGATCATGTCGATTATGTGGCGATCACCTCGCCCAATTATCTGCACGATTCGCACATGCGCTTCGCGCTCCGTGCCGGGGCCGATGCCATTTGCGAAAAGCCGCTGGTGCTCAACCCTTGGAATATCGATGGCCTCCTTGAAATGGAGGCGGCGACGGGGCGGCGGATCAACACCATTTTGCAGCTCCGGGTGCACCCGGTGATTGCCGCGCTCCGGGAGCAGGTGCTCGCGCAGCCGCGCGACACGAAATACGAGGTCGATCTGGCCTATGTGACCTCGCGCGGGCAGTGGTATCTGCAGTCGTGGAAGGCCGATGAGAAAAAGTCTGGCGGCATCGCCACCAACATTGGCGTGCACTTCTTCGACATGCTCCATTTCCTCTTTGGCGCGCTGCAGACCAACGTGGTGCACCACCGGTCGGCGATGCGGGCGGGTGGCTATCTCGAGTACGAGCGGGCGCGGGTGCGCTGGTTCCTCTCCATCGACGCGAACGACGTCCCCGAACCGCTCCGCGCCAAGGGACAGCGCACCTTCCGGTCGATCACCATGGACGGGCAGGAGATCGAGTTCTCCGAAGGGTTCACGAATCTCCACACCCGGGCCTACGAGGAGATCCTCGCCGGGCGCGGCTATGGCCCGGAGGAAAGCCGGAGCGCCATCACCGCCGTCTCCGACATCCGCTCGGCGCCAATCCAGACCGCCGGGCAGGATCTCCATCCGGCGCTGGTGGCGGTCACCGGGTGAGCCAGTGACGGCGAGCGCATGACGATCCTCCTCACCGGGGCTAACGGCCAGGTGGGGTGGGCGTTGCGACAGACGCTCGCGCCGCTGGGGCCGGTGGTGGCGACGACCCGCGAGACGCTCGATCTCACCGACGAGGGGGCGATCCGGGCGATGGTCCGGGCGGTCGCGCCGCGGTGGATTGTGAATGCGGCGGCGTATACGGCGGTCGATGCCGCCGAATCCGACGAGGCAGCGGCGTTCTGGCTCAATGCCGACGTGCCGCGGATTCTGGCGGAGGAGGCGAGCCGATGCGGCGGGTGGCTGGTGCACTATTCCACCGACTACGTCTTTGACGGCAAGGCGACCGCGCCCTATTGCGAGAACGACCCGGTGCATCCGCTTGGCGTGTACGGGCACAGCAAGGCGGCGGGGGAGGTGGCGGTGCGGGCGGCCTGCGACCGGCACCTGATTTTCCGGATTGCCTGGGTGTACGGGCGGCGGGGGAAGAACTTTTTCCGCACGATGGAGCGGCTGCTTTCGGGGGCGGGGCCGGTGCGGGTGGTGGCCGATCAGCTGGGGACCCCGACCTGGTCGCAGGCGGTAGCGGAGGCGACGGCGGCGATTCTGCTGCGGGTGCAGGCTAGCGCGACGGAGAACCCCACGGAGAACGCCACATTGACGGGGACCTACCACCTTGCCGGTGCGGGGCACTGTTCCTGGCATGGCTTCGCCGAGTCGATTGCCCGGGGGCTGGCGTTACCGGCTGACCGGACGGTGACACCGATTACGACGGCGGACTATCCGACGCCGGCGCGCCGTCCGGCTTTTTCGGTGCTCAATGCCTCGCTCGCGGCGCGGACCTTTGGGGTGCAATTGCCCCCGTGGGAAGCGCAATTGGCCCGCTGTCTGGACAGCGTGGCCGTGTAAAGATTTTGTGACACAATGTCCGGCGTGGAAACAGCGCCGTGAGAGATCCAGACACTGTGTCTGATGGCGTCGGTCAAGTAAGTTATCAGGTGACAAAATGGCACAGGCTTCGCCCGGCCATTCCTCTCTTTGTCTGCCTGCCTTATGCCGCTGACTGCCTCCCGCTGCCTGTCGCGTTCTGCGCTGCCGTGCCGGTCGTTCTCGATCCGGTTCTCGACCCCGCGATCAACGTGGCTATCGACTCGGC
Organism: Gemmatimonadaceae bacterium; assembly: GCA_040374415.1. Lineage (GTDB taxonomy): Bacteria > Gemmatimonadota > Gemmatimonadetes > Gemmatimonadales > Gemmatimonadaceae > Gemmatimonas. Next base: position 2,821 of record JBEIUK010000272.1, read on the forward strand.
TGTCGATCCCGTTGTCTGCCATGCTGCTGCTGAGCGCAGGCACCGCGCAGGGGCAGAGCGTGGGCGGGATAAAGCCGACGCCGGAGGCCGCCGCCGCGATGCTGCAGGCGCGCCCGGAGCTGGTGACGCAGCTGCGGCAACGACTCATGAGCAGTGGGATGACGCCGGATCAGGTGCGCGCCCGTCTCAAGGCCGAGGGGGTACCCGGAGAATCTCCTCGATGCCTACCTCTCGGGCGTCGGCGGCGGAGCCACCGCACCCACCGGCACGGTGATGGCCGCGATGCGCGCCCTTGGCGTAATGGACGCCGCTGATGCGGATGATCTGGGCGCGATGGCGATGGGGCGCCCGCTCAAGGCCGCGCCGGTGATCGATCCCGACGCGAAGGGTGACGATGGGCTGTCGGCCGCGAGCGCCGAAATTTTCGGGCTCTCGGTTTTCCAGCAGGCGACCTCGCGCTTTCAGCCCAACCTCGATGGCCCGGTCGATGCCGGCTATCGCGTGGGCCCTGGTGATGAGCTGGTGCTCATTCTGACCGGTGATGTGGAGCTGTCGCAGACGCTGGAAGTCACGCGCGGCGGTTTTGTAGTGATTCCGCAGGTGGGGCAGATTGGCGTGGCCAATCTCACGCTGGCGCAGCTCGAAGATGTGCTGTATACGCGACTGGGGCGCGTGTATAGCGGGGTGCGCCGCGGGGCCGATGCC
>JBEIUK010000297.1:0-2825 GCA_040374415.1 Gemmatimonadaceae bacterium
TGGCAAGGACCAGAGCTTTTACTTTCTCGAAATGAACACCCGTTTGCAGGTTGAACATCCGGTGACTGAATGCATCACCGGGCTGGACCTGGTGGAGCTGATGATTCGCGTGGCGGCCGGTGAGAAGCTGCCCCTGCGCCGATTTGGCCACGACGGTCATGGGCACCGGTGTCCCCACGCGAATCGCGCTTCCCTGCGCGTGCGTGACGACCACCGTGCTGACCGTCGGCGACGCGCCAGGGCTCGCCGACTCCGATGCGCCACAGGCTGCGGCCGCCACCATGGTCATGGCGAGGCGCACCGCGGCCATCAGGCGCCGGTGGAGGACCGGATGTCGGCGACGACATGGCCGGTCGGTGGCGTGCGTGTGCGGGCGACAGGCCATCGGTGGCGGAGCGAAGAGGCGGACCGACATAGCGTGCGAGTATACGTGCGCCGAGCGGTTCCGGCAAAAGGGACGGGGGGCGTGCGGCCTGCGCTTTGCGGAATCGGGCCATTAGGGTTACGCTCTGCCCATGCCCCACCGCTTTACCCGCGCCATCGTGCGCCCCCTCAGCGACAGCTTCACCGACGGCCTCACCACGGTCTCGCTCGGCGTCCCGGAGCTCCCCCGCGCCCGTGCCCAATGGGGGGCGTATGTCGAGGCGCTCGAACAGTGCGGCCTCGCGGTGGAGCGGCTGCCGGAGTTGCCGACATGTCCCGACGGCACGTTTGTGGAAGACACGGCGGTGCTGCTTCCGGGGCTCGCGGTCCTCACGCGCCCCGGTGCCCCGAGTCGCGCGCCAGAGGTGGACGCGATGCGTGGCGCCGTCGCCGGTACGGGCCTCACGGTGCGAGAGATCCTCGCGCCCGGCACGCTCGACGGGGGGGATGTCTGCGAGCATGGTGCGCATCTGTTCATCGGCCTCTCGCATCGCACCAACGCCGAAGGGGCGCGCCAGCTCGCGGCGTTCGCGGCCGAGGTGGGGATGACCGCCAGCACGATCGACATTCGGGATCGCTCGGACATCCTGCATCTCAAGAGCGGACTCGTGTCCATCGACGACGCGCTGCTGGTGGCGATCCCCGGGCTGGCAACGCATCCGGCGATTGCGGGGATGCCGGTGCTCGTGGTCGACGAGCAGGAGGCCTATGCCGCGAATTGTGTGCGCGTGAATGATCGCGTCCTCGTGGCCGATGGCTTTCCCGTCCTGTGCGCGGCGCTCTCCGATCGCGGCTTTGATCCGTTGCCGCTCGCGATGTCGGAGTTTCAGAAGATGGACGGCGGCTTGAGCTGTCTCTCCCTCCGATTCTGAGCGGCATGGTGTGGTCGTGACCATGGAGCCCGGGGTGGCGGACGCGCAGCTGCGCCGAGTGATTGGGCCGGGGACGATTGCGCTGAACGCCATGAACCTGAGCATTGGCTCGGGGATTTTCGCGCTGCCGGCGGCGGTGGCGGCGATTGTGGGGCCGGCCGCGTTGTATGCCTATCTGGTGTGCGGGGCCGCAATGGCGCTGGTGTTGCTCTGCTTTGCGGAGCTTGGCAGCACCACTGAACGGTCTGGTGGTGCGTACGCCTACGTGGCGCGCACCTTCGGGCCCTTCTGGGCCTTCCTCGCGGGGGTGCTGCTCTGGTTTGGATTCGGCGTGATGAGCGATGCTGCCATTGCCGCGGCGATGGCGGACACCCTGGCGACGATGAGCCCGGCGCTTGCGGCGCCGGTGCCGCGGGCGGCGGTGCTGATCGGCTATTTCTCGGTGATTGTGGCGGTGAATATCCGCGGGGCTCGCGAGGGGGCGCGGATGGCGGTGCTGCTGACCTGCCTCAAGCTCGTGCCGCTCGCGCTGTTGGTGGTGGCCTCAGTGCCCTCGTTTACGGCACTCGCACTCACTGGCGGCGGTTTGCCACCGCTCGAGGCGCTGGGGAAGGCGTCGTTGCTGTTGTTTTTCGCCTTTACCGGGGCGGAGGCGTCACTCTCGACTGGGGGCGAAATCCGGAATGTGCGGCGCGATGTGCCGCGCGGGATCATGCTGGGGTGTGCCGGGACCATTGTGGTCTACCTGAGCGTCCATGTGGCGGCGCAGAGCGTGCTGGGGAGTGGGCTTGCAGCGGCGGGACAGACGCCGTTGGCCGCCGCGGCGGCGATCGTGCTGGGGCCGTGGGGGCGGGGGCTGTTGCTGGTCGGCGGCGCGCTGAGCATGGCGGCGACGGTGTCGGGGGATTTGCTGGCCACCCCGCGCGCCCTCTTTGCCACCGCGGTGGATGGGCCTTTGCCAGCGGTGCTGGCGCGGGTGCATCCACGGTTTGCCACGCCTTGGGTGGCGATCGCGACCTACGGGGCGCTGACCTGCACCGTGGCGCTGGTGGGGGGCTTTGCGCTGTTGGCGGCGCTCGCGAGTGCCGGGCTGCTGCTGGTGTATTTCTTCGTCTGTCTGGCGGTGCTGGTGGAGCGGCGCCGAGCCCAGCGCGCGGGGGCGGCAGGGCAGGGGTTCCGGATTCCGGGTGGCCCCGTGGTGCCGGTGCTGGGGATGGTGCTGGTGGCGGCGCTGCTGGCGAACGCGAAGGCCGAGGAGTGGGCGCCGTTGGGCGGGCTCGTGGCGATATCGGCGGGGTATTACCTGCTCCGGCATCGTCGCGGCGTCCGTTCACTCGGGGCGAAGCGGTAGCAGGACCTTGCCGCGACTGAGCGCGGCTCGTTAGCTTGCGGCTTGAAGGGGGAGACGCTGCTGGTCTGCCATTCGCGGGCGTAATTCAGTTGGTAGAATGCCAGCTTCCCAAGCTGGACGTCGCCGGTTCGAGTCCGGTCGCCCGCTCTGACAATCGACATCACGCGATGCAACACCAA
>JBEIUK010000298.1:0-2740 GCA_040374415.1 Gemmatimonadaceae bacterium
GATCGGTGGACCGAAGAGATCTTCAACACGCCAGGCATCCGGGCGCGCATGTTGTGCAACGTGGGTATGGGAGTCAATCACATCAATGCGGCCGCCGCCAAGCGGGCCGGCATGACCATCAGTAACACGCCCGATGTGGTGACGGATGATACGGCCGACATCGCGATTGCGCTGATGCTGATGACGATGCGCCGGTTAGGCGAAGGCGAGCGGCATGCGCGCAGCGGTGCCTGGGGGGGATTGCGTCCCACGTTCATGCTGGGGCGCACGCTGCGCGGCAAGACGCTGGGCATCGTGGGCTACGGTCGGATCGGTCGCGCGGTGGCGCGTCAGGCGGCGGCTGCATTCGATATGAAGATCATCTATCATGCGCCGCGGGATCCGCGCATCGATGATCCGGCCACGGCGGGCCCGGCGGGCGCTGAACGCGTGGATTCGTTGGAGACGTTGCTGGCGCGCGCTGATGTGGTGTCGCTGCATTGCCCCGCCACACCCGAGACGCGTCACCTCATGAACGCGCGTACGCTCGCGCTGATGCCCGCGCATGCGTACTTGGTGAACACCGCGCGCGGTGATGTGGTCGACGAAGCGGCGCTCGCGTCGGTACTTAAGGAGCGCAAGATCGCCGGCGCCGGTCTCGATGTGTATGAGTTCGAGCCGAGCGTGACGGCCGAGCTCATGGAGCTCGAGAACGTGGTGTTGTTGCCGCACTTGGGCAGTGCCACCATCGAGACGCGCACCAACATGGGCATGCGTGCGCTGTCGAACCTCGATTCGTTCGTCCAGACCGGGAGCGTCAGCGACCCGGTCTGACGCCGCACGAATTTCAAGGTATGCCCCGCGCCACCCCCGCCGCTTCGGTTGCGTTCACGGTGGTCTGCAGGCTCCGGTACTTCCGGTTGCCCCCACACGTTCGCCTCCAAACGGCTTCCCCAGCCCCAACACGTTCGCCACCGTGGTCCATGCTGGGCTGTCCGACGAGCTGAACCCCTCGCCACCCGTTTCCCGAATGCTGCAGCACATCCTGAATCGCATGCTACTACGCATGGGGTGGCAGCGCGGTCGCATCTTGCTGTCCTCGGGGATGTCATGAAGGCACTGATCGGCGACCAGTTCACGTCATTCACGCCGAAGGCGTTCACGTTCCTGCGCGGCATCGCCAAAAACAACCGTAAGGAATGGTTCGAGGCGCATCGGGCGGATTTCGAACGTGAGATCAAGCGGCCGCTGGCGTCGCTGGTGGAAGAGGTGGACGTGCATCTCGCCACGATGGCGCCGGAGATCGTGGGGTCACCGAAGAAGTCGGTGTTTCGTATTCACCGCGATGTGCGCTTCTCCAAGAACAAGGCCCCGTACAAGACGCACGCGGCGTGCTGGTTCTTTCACCGTGATGCGGGACGCGGCGTGGGCACTGAAGCCGCACACGGTGGAGCGGGTTTCTACTTCCACATCGAGCCCGGCAAATCGTTTTGCGGCGGCGGCATCTGGATGCCGCCGCGCTCGGCGGTGCACAAGATCCGTCAGGCGCTCACCGATGACCTGGACGGATTCGAGGAGATCGTGAAGGGTCGCGCGTTCCGTCGTCGCTTTGGCGATCTGGATACGGATGGCATGCTAACGAGGCTGCCTCGCGGATTTGCCGCGGATCATCCGGCGGAAGCCTGGCTGCGGTATCAGTCGTACACCGCGTTCGCCGAGCTCACGCCGGAGGAAGTAACGAGTCCCACGCTGCCGCAGACGCTGGCCAAACACTACGCGGCGATGACGCCGTTCGTGCGGTGGCTGAACGGGGCGCTTGGTTTGGGAGAGGCGACACGCCGCTAGGTCTGTAACGGCCAAATGCTTAGGAGGCAGGGAGGAGGGTGTCAGGGAGGAGGGCGCAGCAACGGCGCGCGGTGTCCCTGCCTCCTCCATCCTGACACCCTCCTTCCTGCCTCCTAAGCATTTGGCCGTTCGCGATCCCCACGGGTACCGTCCACCCTCAGTACCGGTGAGATTCCGTGTCCATGTCGAAGTCGCTGAAACTCACGCTGGACATTCTGATCGGTGCCGCCATACCGATTCTTGTCCTGAAATACGGGACCGAGCCGCTCGGGGCGCTCAATGCGTACCTCACGGCCGCCATGATCCCGGTGGTCTGGGTACTCCTCGACCTCCTGGTGATCACCCGTCGCTTCAACTTCATCACGGCGTTTGTCGGTCTGACGTCGCTGATGCGTGGGGCCCTCGCGTTCTGGTACGTGGACGGGCTGCTGTTCGCGGTCAAAGACAGCGTCAGTTACGTGGTGTCGTTCCTAGTGTTCGGCGTCACGGCGCTGCTCGGGTCACCCGTCACGCGTGCGATTGCGCTGCAGGGGCTGAGCCCTGACACGCCGGAGCGTGAGCAGCAGATGAACCGTTTGCTCGATGAACCGACCGTCGGATCCGCCATGAAGAAGGCGGGCATCCTGATTGGCGTGACGAATCTGGCGGCCGGTGCGATCAACTTCGTGATCAATTACCGCGTGGTCCTCGCGCCATTCAACACGCCGGCGTTCAATGATCCGGTGGCCAATGTGAATGCGATCACCCGGTTGGTGCTCGTGCTGCCGGACATGGTCGCGATATTTTCCCCCTTCCCTATGATGTCCACGGCGATGTACGCGTTGCTGCCGCCAACCGACGCGGTGCCCGGCGGCGCCAATGAGTTTTGGCCGCTACTCGCCGAGCGGGAGGCGCGTCTGGCCGCCGGTGCGGCGGC
>JBEIUK010000096.1:0-10297 GCA_040374415.1 Gemmatimonadaceae bacterium
CGCAGGCGGGCTGAGGCGACACCGGCCCACCGCGCCACGATCCCATCGAAGACGTCACTGGTGAAACCGGCCAGCAGACACACCGCGAGCCACCGTGGTGGCACATGCTGCTGTGCGAGGCGTAGGACGAGTGGCGCCAACCCCAGTCGTGCCAGTGTAAGCAGGACGGCGAGGGCGCCACCGAGGTGACGTCGCGGATCGTACAGGCCGGTTGTCATCGTGGAGAAATATTCGTGAACGCATATTGGCAGAGGACCACAGGCGACCATCTGCCCGTCACTCACATTAAGGAGCACGAGAGCGCCGCCGACGAAAAGAAGGAAAAGGCGAAGGACGCCATGCCGAAAGCCAAGCCCGCGAAGCCGCCGGTGGATCGGTAACCCGCGATTAGCGCGGAGGCGTCCCCGCGCTCCACGTGATGCGCATCACCTGAATTTCTTGGTGTACGGCGCCGACGTCGTATCGGGTCCGGGTCGTCTCGATGATGGTGAGTCCCACCTCGGTGAGCCGTTCCCGGAACACCGGAAGCGCGAGGCGCCCCGGATCCGCGACAAAGGCCGTGCCACTCGGCGTGAGCGCTTTGGCGAGCGTCTCCGCCACCAACAGCGCATACTCCTTTTCGTAAATCACATCGGCCGCCATCACCACGTCAAAGCGGCCGATGTCGTCAGGCCACTGCCGCCAGTTCACCAGCCGCGTGGTGGGCTCCTGACCCAGCGCACGCCACGCGTTCAGCCGAGTCACGTGTAGGGCGTCTTCGTAGTAATCGGTCGCCGTCACCGAGAAGCCGGCTTCGACCGCTGCGATCGTCGCCAATCCCAGGCCGCACCCGAGCTCCAGAAGCGTCCGGCCATGACCGGCCTCTTGCTGGATGGTCGCCGCGAGTTTGTGCGCGGAAGGCCAGAGATCGGCCCAATAGGGGAGCCGCTCATCCATCACATAGTCGGCTTCGCTGATCAGGTGATCGGCGTTCGCTGGCTTGAAGAGCGACCAGGTGGATGGCCCGACGGTGACCGATTCCGTTGCGGACTGGAAATGCCGCTGCAATGCCGCTTCGAGGGCATCACCGTGCAGCGTGGCAATCTCGGGCGTCTCCGCTGACGGGAGACTCATGCGCCCATCCGAGGCGACATCACGGGAGGAGCAGCGCGTCGAGGCGGTCACCGGGTTGCACGCTTGTCTTCTCTTCCGGGACAATCAACAGCGCATCGGCCATCGCCATCGCGCGCATCAGATTCGACCCCTGTCCGCCAGCAAGCACGGCCTCTGTACCGCCATCCGCGCCCTGCTGCAGTCGCACCCGCAAGAAAAAGGTCAGCGGCGCGGCGGTGTCCGCCGCATCACGCATGGTCACCGGAATGGTGCGGTGCGTCGTGTGGGCATGGCCACCAAGGGCGCGGAGCATCGGCCACGCAAAGAGGGTCGCGGTCACCATGGTCGAGACCGGGTTCCCTGGGAGTCCAAGCCATGGAACACCCCGTACGATGCCGGTCCCCACGGGTCCACCCGGCCGAATGCGCGCCCGCTTGAACGCCAAGGTGCCACCGAGACGCAGCAGCGCATCACGCGTGAAGTCATGCGCGCCAACCGACACCCCGCCAGTGGTGATCAACAGATCACAGCCGGCCGTGAGGGCCGCATCCAATGCGGTTGTCAGCGCCAACAGCGAATCGGGGACCAGCGGCGCCACCGTCACCTCGGCGCCTGCCGCCCGCAACAGAGGGGGCAGGGCATACAGCGACGACGCAATGATGCGCCGTCCTGCCTGCACTTCATGCACCTCGTCGATCAGCGCCAGCTCGTCACCGCTCGAGAGGACGGTGACGCGCGGCCGGCGAAAGACCGTGACATGGCTGCAGCCAATGCTCGCCAGCACGCCCAGATGCGACGGTCCGAGCGTGGTGCCTACAGCGAAGACCGTCTCGCCAACGGTCACATCCTCGCCACGCGGGCGCACATTGCCGCGACCGGCCAGATCCCGTGCGTTGCGGATCTCCACCGCACGCGTGCCCCCATCGGTGTCTTCGAGCCGCACCACCGCTTCCGCACCCGGAGGCATCGGCGCCCCCGTCATGATGCGCATCGCCTGTCCCGAGAGCAGCGGTTCCAGCGTGGCCGGATCAGTGCCAGCCAGAATGGTCCCCATGACTGGGACGCGCACCGGACGTGCGGCCGATGCGTGCGCCGCGTCGGCCCGTCGCACGGCATAGCCATCCATCCCCGCGTTATCCCAGGGCGGGACGGCAATCGAACTCACCACATGCCCGGCCAAGGCCCGCCCCGCCGCGTTCACCAACGCGACGCGTTCGGTACCGAGCCGAGGCGCAGCCTTCAGAATGGCAGCGAGTGCCTCCGCGTAGCCTGGCGTCTCAAGCGCCGGAGCCTCTGGTGACGCCGGTGCTGCGGACTTCGTGCTGGGGGCGCGTTTATCGGCCACTCGAATTTCCGGTAAAGCGTTGACCCGCCAGCGTGCTGGCCAGCAGATCCTGCACTCGCTCCACCTCCCGGTTCGGGACGGTGTAGTTGTTGCACAGCATGGAGAAGAGGAGGACACGCCCGTCAGCGGTCGTGACGTACCCGGACAGCGACCGGGCCTTGTCCAGCGTTCCCGTCTTGGCGTTCACATTGCGTGCAGCCGGCGTGTTCTTCATGCGGTTCGCGATGGTGCCATCCACCCCCGCCAGTGGCAATGCCAGTCGGTACCCCTCGCCCCACGGCGCGCGCTGCATCGCGTCGAGTACGCGAATCACCGCACGCGGCGTGAGATAATCGTGCCGTGACAACCCACTCCCATCGCGATACGCGATCTGTTCGGCGGTGAGCCCAAGGCCCAGCAAGGTGCGGGCGGCAACGGCGCGCGCACTGTCGGCGCTCCCATCGTTCGCGCCCACACGTCCGGCAGTCCGGAAGAACAGCTCGGCCACCTGATTCTGGGACGGCTTCTGCAAGACGGGCAGCAGCTCCAGCAGCGTGGGCGACTCCAGCATGAGCAGTGTGTCGACCGGCAGCACCACGGGCGGCGCAGTCGGCGCCACCGCGGGTAACGCCCGACGCGCGCGTCGTGCTGCCACCGGGCGCTTCGCAGGGAGCGGCGCGGGTGTTTCATCGACCCGAATGCCACGCAGGCGCAACTGCTCCGTCACGCCGGCGGCGTAGGCATCGTTGGGATGCCGATACGAGGTCCGGAGGACGGCACTGTCGCCCACCGCAATCGAACCCGTCACCTCCAGCACCGCACCAACACTGTCGTACGCGAGACGGAGCCGAGCCCCCGTATCAGTGGCCGCGCGCGTGACGACGGTGGCGCGCGTTTGCGGATATCGTGTCGTTGGACTCGTGGTGACCTGCGCCGGCTGTCCTGCCTGCGCCGCGCCGCGTACGATCACCCGGAGCTCCCCTTCGTTTAGCAGAAGCTCATCGATGGGCGCGCTGTACGCTTCATCGAGATCATCAATCGGCCAACCGAAGCCAGTGGTCACCCCGGCAAAGGCATCGCCCTCGGTCAGCACCCGACCGGTCAGCCGAGTAATGCCCCGGGCACGCAAGGCGTCCACGATTGGATCGAACGCGGTCAGCGTCCCCTGAGGATGCAGGACCTCGCTGATGGACGGATCCCCGCGCCCCACAAGAACCAGATCCCCCTGCCAGCTGCTGCCCTGGGCCACACCGCGCAGCAGCACTGGCGTGCGCCACCGATACGTCGGCCCCAGCACCTGCAACGCCACCGCGGCCGTCAGCAGCTTCTGGTTGGACGCCGGCATAAACAGCTTGTCGGCGTCATGGCTATAGAGCGTGTCGCCACGCACCGGATCGACAATCAGCAGCCCCCAACGTGCCGTCCGCCACATCGGGGCGGCGATCGCGGAGTCGGCCAGATGCTGCACATGGGCACGTCCCGGGAGCGGCGCGGGTGCCAGCGTCACGGGCGGCGCGACAGGCTCCGGCGTATGCGGCCCCACCGGCGCGGGCACCGGGACACGCGCCGCGCAGGCACTCAGGGCGAGCACCGCGAGTGATCGCGTGAGTGCCCACGCGGTGGATCGCCGTGTGCGTGTGGCCATGAGCGGTCGGTCAGTCATCGAGGTCGTAGCTGCTGCTGAGCGTGGCGTCTTCGGCAAGATGCACCCGAAGCACCCGCGCGGTGGTGTGCGCGATCCCAGCCTGCACACGCTCCGCAATGAAGCGCGCGAGCACTTCGCCGGTGGGCACCAGGTGCCCGTCCGCAAATTCGGGAACGTCAAGATTGATGTTGCGATGATCGAAGCGGGCTCGCACTTCCTGCTGGAGCACGGCATCCAGCAACGACAAGTCAATCAGAAACCCGGTCGTTGCATCCACCGGCCCCGTGACCGTCACATCACAGGTGTAGCTGTGTCCGTGATAATTCGGGTGCGCACAGGCGCCAAAGGTCGCCGCGTTCTGCGCATCATCCCACTCAGGCCGCCGGTACCGATGGGCGGACGCAAAGCACACACGACGGGTGAGCGACGTCCGGGGCATCACCGCTACCGAAAAATGGGATACGCCAACCCGGCCATCAGTCCCCACGAGCCGCGCCACCGGGTACGATCCTTGGTGTTGGCCAAAATCGCCGTCCCATCCGACGCCTTCGTCAGGAAGGACTCCGGATAGCTGTACTGCCACGCGAAGTTGGTGGCTTCGAGATGCACGCGGATGCCGTGCGGCGCGAGATAGCGCACACCGGCGCCGTACGACAGCACGAACTTGGAGCCGAATTGGTACCCGCTGGTATCGGCTTTCTCAGGATCCAGCGCGATCCCCACGCCACCCGAAATCGTCGGGACCAGATTGTGCCAGCTCTTCTGCCCCGTGAGCGCGAGCTCCATCCCGACCGTCGCGATATTCGTGAAGACGCGCAACATCGCCTTCTGGCGCGCCGAGGCGATCGCGGTGGGCGTAAACTCGGGGCGCTCCGAGGGGGCCAGCGCATAGCGCGCATAGAGAATCACCGGACCGCCCACGGCCGCGTCGTAGCGCACTTGAACGAGACCGCCCGCTTTCGGCGCCGCGCCGGCAGGATCTCGGCCCATGTTGAGCCATCCGCCGCTGAGCGTCAGCGTCTGGCCAAGGGCGACATCCTGGTACGGCGTGCGATCAGGCGTATGCCCCACCGGCTGTGCCGCACTCATGGCGGGGGAGAGGGTGGCAGCGAGTGCTGTCAGCACGGCAATGCCCACGGACACGGGGCGGGCCACTGGAGACCAACGGAATGCAGACATTCAGCGAGATGCAGAGGGAGTCCGGTCGCGCAGGTCGCGACCGGTGATTTCAACAGGGCACGGGACGCCCAACAGGCCCAAGACGGTGGGGCCGACGTCACACAGGGCGCCCCCCGACCGGAGCGGCGTGGTTTCCGCCGGATCGAGGACCACCAACGGCACGAGATTCGTCGTGTGGGCCGTGTGTGGTTCACCGGTGATGGGATCCACCATGAGATCCGCATTGCCATGATCGGCGGTGATCACCAAATGCGCGCCGCCACGCTGCGCGGCCTCAAGAATCCGCCCAAGGCAGGCATCCACCGCTTCCACGGCCGAAATCGCGGCCGGGAGAGAACCGGTGTGTCCCACCATGTCCGCATTGGCGAAATTGCAGAGCATGAAATCGTGCGTGCGTTCCGAAAGCGCGGTGCAGAGAATGTCACAGACACCCGTGGCGCTCATCTCCGGCTGCAGATCATAGGTCGGCACCTTGGGGCTCGCCACCATCTGGCGATCTTCCCCCACAAAGGGCTCGTCCCGTCCGCCGTTGAAGAAGAACGTCACATGCGGATACTTCTCCGTTTCCGCCGTCCGCAGCTGCGTCAGTCCCGCCGCGCTGATCACTTCACCCACCAAATGCCGCATCGACTGCGGGGCGAAGGCGATCGGGAACGGGAAGGCATCGTCGTAGCGCGTCATCGTGACGAGATCAATGTGCGGACGCGGTCCCGTGTCGAAACCGGTAAAATCCGGCGCGGTCAGCGCGCGCACCGTCTGTCGCATCCGATCCGACCGGAAATTCGCACAGATCACCACATCGCCATCACGCACCGGGGCGATCGGGGCCCCCTGCGCGTCGACACACACCATCGGCGGAATGAACTCGTCGGTGATGTCGGCCGCATACGCGGCCTCCACCTCAGCGATCGGGTGCGACGTGGTCCGCCCGATCCCGTTAATCGCGGCCTGATACCACGCGCCCGTACGCTCCCAGCGGGTATCGCGATCCATCCCGAAGTAGCGACCCGAGAGCGACGCCAGCGTCGCGCGCCCGTCGATCGCGGCCAGCGTGGCCTTCAGAAACCCCAGCCCACTGCGCGGCGGCGTGTCGCGACCGTCGAGCATGCCGTGGACCACCACCCGCGGGGCCCCCTCGCGGTGCGCCAGCTCCACCAGCGCCACCAGATGCGCATCCAGTGCGTGGACGCCGCCATCGCCCAGGAGGCCTACGAGATGCACTGTCGTCCCGCGTGCGCGTGCGGCGCGGCACGCCGAAACGAGGGCCGCATTCTGAAAAAAGGTGCTGTCCTCAATGGCGGCGCTGATGCGCACGAGATCCTGCATCACCACCCGGCCGGCGCCCAGATTCAGGTGCCCCACTTCGCTGTTCCCCATCTGCCCTTCGGGGAGCCCCACCGCCCGCCCGGACGCCGTCAACAGCGTGCGAGCCGAATGCGCCCATATGGTGTTCCAATGGGGAGTGCGTGCTTGCAGGATCGCATTGGCCGTGGGGTCCTCGCGATAACCCCAGCCATCCAGGATGATCAGGGCAACGGGATGGGCGACGCGTGCAGGCATGACAGTGGTGTGGCAGATTCGAGGGGAAGCACAGGGTGATCAAGCACCTGTGCCATCTCCGAATCTACCCCACCCCTCGGAACGACACCAACACCGGCGCCTGGCGCAGGAGCGTATGACGGTGCGAGCGGGACGGCTGTTGCTGTGCATCGGGCTGCTGGGGTGCCTAGCGGCCTTGGCCGTTCTGACGTCGGCCCGGACCCGTTATCAGCGGGAGACCGCCCGGCTGCGGGCCGGCATGACGGCGGTGGAGCGGGCCCGGGCCGACGCGATCATGCAAGCCGACGCGGAGCGGGATGCGCTGCTCCTCCAGTTCGTGCAACGGCAAGCCGCTGGGGATGACGCCGTGCATCTCGCCCTCGACGCCACGGCGGGGACGCTGGCCCTCGACCGCGGCGCGGTGCGACTCCGGACGATGCCCGTGCGTATCGGCGCGGAGCGTCGCGTGGGGAGCCCGCCGGACACGCTGCGTATCCCGGTCCCTCGGGGACTGCGTCGGATTGAGCGGCTGCTCGGGCCGTCGGACACGCTCGATCTGCCGACCTGGCTCTGGATCGACCGCGGGCTTCCCGTGCCGACCGTCCGTCACGGTGCGGGCTGGACCGGGACTGGCGCGATCCTGACCTCCGGTGGGACGCTCCTGTACACCCTGCCAACGGCCGGCCCCCTCGCCGATAGCAGCTACGTCTTGCCCGGCGCCGTGCGCCTCGCGCCGGCGGATTTCGCCGCCGTCCGCGAGAGCCTGCGCGCCGGCCTGCGGGTCTGGTTCTTCTAATGCCGAGCCCCCGCACCGGACTCGCGCGCCTCGACGGGCTGCTGATGGTCGCGCTGGTCGGCCTGCTGGCCGCGACCGCCGCACTGGCCGTCTCCACCGCCCGGGTGCGCTACGCCCGTGATGTCGCCCGGGTGGTGTTTAATGACAACACCGAGGCGCTGGAGCAGCTCCGCGCCGCCGCCGAGGTCGAGCAGGACAGCGTGCGCAGTGCCATCAGCGCCCTCCCCACGCTGCCCCCGCCGAATCAGCCGATCCTCGTGATTTCGCTCGCCGACCTGCGGCTCTGGTATCGGCTGCGCGACAGCGTCCTGTTCACCGCCCCCATTGCGGCCGGCAGTGGCAAGGAGCTCGTGGTGCGTGGCACCAGCCGGATCCTGCGCTTCGAGACCCCCCGTGGGCGGCTCCGGGTCGAGCGGCTCGACTCCGCCCCGGTCTGGATCCCGCCGGACTGGCACTACATCGAGCAGGCCAACAAGCGAGGCCTCGGGCTCGTCCACCTGCAGCGCGGGACCCCGATCCCGCTCCGCGATGGCAGCACCCTGCAGGTCGAGGGCAGCGAGGTCGTGCGTCGGACCCCGGACGGGGGGCGCCAGCGGCAAACCGCCGCCGACGGCCGGGAAATCGTGGCCGACGGGGCCATCGTGATTCCCCCCTTCGGCACCACCCAGCGGAAATACCTGGGGGTGCTGGGTGACTTTCGGCTCTATCTGGGGGATGGCTACGGCATTCACGGCACCAATGTCCCCTCCAGCATCGGCCACGCCGTGACCCACGGCTGTATCCGGTTGCGGAACCAGGACATCGCCACGCTGTATCACACGGTTCCGCTTGGCACTCCGGTCTACATCTACTGACCGTTATATTCCGGGGTTGCCCCACAACCGATGCGGCCCGTTGGGCTATCCGAACCGGCCCGTCGATCGTCACTCTGGGGACCCCCTGATCATGCCCATGCCCACGCCACCCACTGCCGCTCCGGTCCAGCCGACCGCCGCCCCTGCCATCCGGCGGGGTGTGGACGGCGCGCGGACACGTCGCTGGCCGGCGGGTGTGCTGGCCGTGGCCGCCGCACTGGTGGTGGGGACCGGCATCTGTCTGGCCCCCGGCGTCGCTCCCGCGCTCGGTCGGCCCACCCTGAAGACGGTGCCCCCGGCCCGCGTCGCCTTCGTGCCGACGCTCCTCGACTCGCTGCTGGGACGGAGCCGCAAACTGCGCGCGCGCTTCCTGACCCCCGCCAAGGCGGCGGGACATCCGGACGCCCCCGCCGCCCTGCAGACGGTGCTCGGCGACTCGGCAAAGCCCTTCCGGTTCCTCACCCTGCGCCCGTTCACCGACAAGGTGGCCGGGCGGATTGGCGGCTATCGGATCGGCTTCTTCCCCGGGGAACGCCGCACGATGACCACGGGTGCCTATGCCAATCCGGCGGGTTTCCTCGAGGTCACCCCGGCCAACCAGGATGTCGCCGTTTCGGAGCATTTCCAGTTGCGGGATTTCCTGACCCACGACCAGCAGCAGGTGTGGCCCAAGTACCTCGTGCTGCGGGAAACCTTGGTCGACAAGTTGGAGCTGGTGATCGCGGAGCTGCGCCGCACCGGCGTCGCGGTCAATCGGCTCCGCGTCATGTCGGGCTTCCGCACCCCCCAGTACAACGCGCAGGGGGTCGGTGCTGGCGGACGGGTGCAGGACAGCCGCCATCAGTATGGCGACGCCGCCGACGTCTACGTGGTGAACGGCGGGCGCGACTGGATGAGTGATCTCGATGGTGATGGGCGCGTCACGGTGCGTGATGCGAAGGTGATTGCCGCCGCCGCGGAACGGGTGGAGCGGGCGCACCCGGAGCTCGTGGGCGGCGTGGGGATCTATCAGGCCACCGACGCGCATGGCCCCTTTGTGCACATCGATGTGCGCGGCACGCGCGCGCGCTGGGGCGTGTTGTGATCCGACGCACCGCGCTGCTGCTGGGTGGGACGACGGCGATCATTGCCGCGATCCTCTATCAGCCCCCCGAAGATCTCATGGCCGTCTCCTCCGCGGAGATCGCCCGGGCCGGGGTCCCCTTGGTGGAAGCGGCGCCTGACGCCCGCGGCCTCAGTGGTGAGGTTCGCATGCGTTTTGCGCGAGCCGGGGAGCGGGCGGCGTTTCCGCTCCGCGCCCGAGGCGCGTCCGACGGCTTCACCTACCAGTGGATGCGGGTCGGGACCGACGATGCTGGTGACGTGGCGCGGCCGTGGTCTGGCGACAGTCTGATCGCCCCCATGACGGCCGGCTTTTACGAACTGGTGCTCACCCGGAACGGCATCGCCCAACGGATCGTCGAGCCTCGGCTCGCCGTGCTGGTGCCCTTCGAATTGAAGCTCGGCAGCTCGATCAACGGCTATCAGATCGGGCACTACCCGGCGGAGTGGTCGCACGGGCCCGAAGTAGAGCGCCCTGAGGGGTTCGCCGAGGTCACGGAGAACGAGCTCGAGTTGCCACTGACGCGCCATCTCAAGGTGCGCGACTTTCTGTCGCATGACGAACAGAGGCGGTGGCCCCGCTATGTGGCGATCGATCCGCGCGTCCTCGACAAGGTGGAGCTCGTGATGGAAGAGCTCGCCCGCCGCCGCGGTCAGGACCGGATGGATTTTACGGTGGAAGTGCACAGTGGCTTCCGCACCCCGTTGCATAACAGTCAGGTGGAAGGGGCGGCGCGTGATTCCCGCCACCTGTACGGCGATGCCGC
>JBEIUK010000149.1:0-7406 GCA_040374415.1 Gemmatimonadaceae bacterium
ACGATCCGCGTGAGTTCCGTGACGCGATCGCCGCCGGCCGCGCCTTCACCCTGTCCGGTGATTTTCCAACGAGTCCGATTCTCACCTTGGAGGAGACGGCGGCGGGTGCGCACGCGGATCCGTCCCCCCACATGCAGCGGGTCGCCGAGCGCGCGCTGCCACGCATCGGCACCGCCACTCGCACGCAGTTCGTACGCGGCTGTGCGGCCTTCGCGGGCTTCCCGCAGGGGTGCACGTCGCTCGCCGAGGTCGAGGCGATTGATCTCGCGATGCGGACGGAGCTGGGGGATCGCTGGCGTGAGTGGGGGAGTGAACAGGTGGCGTCCAATCTGGTGCTCGCCAATGTCCCTGGCGCGATGGTCCTCCCCGTCCCGGCGTACGCCTCGTATTTCCCGGATGGCCTCGCCGCCGATGCCCATGTGACGGCGACCTTCTTGCACTTCCTGGGCTCGCACCGCTACGACCGCGGGGCATATCAGATGGCCGTCGGCACCCTGATCAGCGCCCTCCGATCCAAGGGGCGCTGACGCGCCACACCACCGGGAGCCGCTCGGCCCCCGGTGGTGCAGGTGATGCGCTACGCTGGTCGCGCTCAGCGCGTCCATAACCCGTGGATCATTTCCGGTACCAGAGCCACTGATGTGAGTCGTAGTACTGCTGGTTGAACTGCTTGGACCCATCGAGCCAAGAGCTGGTCATCGCGCCGCTGGCGATGGAATCGGCGGTGGCGATGTAACTCCGCTGCCCCGTCTTGGCGCCGGTGAAGGCATAGCCCGTCACGATCAGCATGTTCAGGTCGAACATCGGGGACATGTCGTCGGTGGGCAGGCAGGGAATGTCCATGTACGAGAAACCCTGTTGCAGCGGACGCCACGCGATGCTGGACATGTAGTCCACGGATTTCCGGATCGTCGTGATGATGGCGGGATCCGCCTGGACCCGTTCGTAGTACTTGATCATCGCGTCGTTCTGCATGCCGACCATGTAGTTGGCCTGATGCCCGCACCAGTTGGGCCAGGCATAACTGCCGTCGGCGCGCTGCAGCGTGATCATGTTGTTCTTGTACGCCGTCGTGAGCGCCTTCCAGTCCTGCCCCGTGTCCCCGAGTTCCCAGGCCAGGAGGCTGCCCACCATCATACGGGCCTGAATGCGCCCTTCGATGTAGGCGTAGGTCGGATCCGCCATGTTGGTGGGCGTAAAGCCCTGCCAGACGCGGGCAATGGACTTGATGACGGCGGTACGGGAGAGTGTGTCGCCCGTGAGCCAGTAGTGTGCCGCCAGCCCTTCCAGCAGCATCCAGTGCGGCGACGGCCCGAAGCCACTCGCTTCGATGTACTGCGTCCGGTAGTTGAGTGCGAGCTGCACCGCGCGCTGCCAGTACTTCAGGTCACCGGAGCGCATCCAGTAGGTGAAGTGACTCAGAGCGCGATCGTAGTAGTTCGCCTGATCCCACTGCGCGCCTTCGGCGAGCCAGTGCTTGTCGGAGAAGGTCTGGAACTGCGCCTCGTAGGTCGCCCCGGGATTCTCGGCCACGGTGATCGTCGGCCCGACCAGCTGGGTGCTGACGAGGAACGCAGGGGACGAAGGGTACGCGACCGCCTGCGGCAGCGGGCTGGGAATCGGCCAGGGCGCGGGATCCGCAAGGGTGTGCGTGCCCCCGATATTGAGCTGGAGCGCGGTCTTCGTGGGATCCGCCCGGAACTGCAGGAGGACGGCCCGCAGGCTCCCATCGGCATAGCGACCGGCCAGCGGCGTCAGCACGCGCGCGATCTCCTGCGTCCCGTCGGACAGGGCGACGGTGGGGAGATCCCGCTCAAACAGGTAGCCCGCGGGGAGCGGAATCCCGTTGGAGGCGACTGGGGTGGCGACCGACCGATCCAGCCACTGGAGCGTCAGCGGCAGCTGTTTGGCGGGCGTGGGTGCCGGCGTGGGGACCACCACGGGCGGCTTGTCCGCCACCGTGACCGGCACGCTGTTGGAGCAGCTGGCGGCGGTCGCCAGCAGCACCGCGGCCCCGGCGCTCAGACCGCGCGCATAGCGCCCCACGACGGCGACGACGGACGGATTGCTGGAGCTCCACGTCACGCCGGTGCTGCTCGTTCCGGTTTTTCCATTGCGGCGGGTCGTCAGCACGGTGGCACTCAGGAAGACGCTGTCACCGACGAACAGCGAGCTGTCCGACGCAGAGACCAGCAAACAGGATGTGGACGTGGCATTGGTCGTCGCATTGCGGACAGGGTCTTGAGGGAGCGTAACGCCCGTCACGGCGTCAGAACAAGCGACAACAGCCAGCGTGAAACAGAGAGAGGTGGCGAGCCCGATGTGGCGCCACCCGGATACGCACGCGCGGGGCATGATCCGAGGAGTTGGCGGCAGCCCGACAAGCGTGGCGTGTCCCGGCATCGGGGAGCACGCGGTAGCCTCGTGGCTTTGCGTCCCACGCTTTCACGTGGTTTGCCTTTGTCTGCCGGAGGGGGCGTCCGGCGGTGCCCCCGTGGGGTCACCGCCGAGCTGCGTCCCTCCATCCAACCGACGGATGTGCGGGGGGTTTGGTCACGGATTCCGTGCGTCATCCGGTGACCATTCCCCCGCCGTCGTTACCCCCCTCGCCTACCGGGCGCCCCCCCACTGAGCCGGGCGAGCTCACCGGCGATACCAGAGCCACTGAAACGAATCGTAAAAGAATTGATTGAACTGTTTGGAACCCGGCAACCACGATCCTAACATCGCCCCATCGGCGATCGAATCGGACATCGCGATATAGGTGGGCGCCCCGGTCTTCGCGCCGGTGAATGCGAACCCATTGACGATGAGCATGTTCAGATCGGGCGACGGATCCATCCCCTCAGGAATACAGCCGTGGACATCCATGTACGTGAACGTCCTGAGCGACGGAATCCACGAGGAGGCATAGATGTGGTCGACCGATTTCTTGATCGTCGCGATGATCGCCGGGTCCTTGGTGAGGCGCTCGTAATACTTGATCAGGGCATCGTTCGCCATCCCGACCATGTAGTTCCCCTGATGCCCGCACCAGTTGGGCCAGGCGTACGATCCATCCGCCCGCTGCAACGTGAGCAGATCATTCTTGTAGGCCGTGGTCTTGGCCTTCCAGTCCTGCGTGCTGTCTCCCAGTTCCCAGGTCAATAGACTGCCCAACAGCATCCGCGCACCTATCCGCCCCTCGATGTAGGCATAGTCCGGCTTCCCCATATTCTCGGGGGTGAACCCCGCCGTGACGCGAATGGTGGAGTTGATCACCGCACGCCGGGACAGCGTATCCCCGGTCATCCAGTAGTGGGCGGCGAGTCCTTCCAGCAGCATCCAGTGCGGGGAGGGTCCATACCCACTCGGTTCGATGTACTGCGTACGGAAGTTCAGGGCCATCAGCATGGAGCGCTTCCAGAATTGCACGTTGCCGGAGCGCGCCCAGTAGGCGGCATGATTCAACACCCGGTCGTAGTAGTTCGCGAATTCCCACTGGGCGCCATCCTCCGTCCAATGTTGCTCGGCGAAGTACTGGTAGAGGAACTCGTATTCCGGTTTGGGACTGGCGATCACCGGCACCGTCGGCCCAAAGAAGGCGCTGTTAATGGTGAAGGAGATCGACTCGGGGACGGCGATCGCCTGCGGGAGCGGCGAGGGGATGGGCCATGGGGTCGGATCAATGACCGTATGGGTCGACCCCACGACCATCTGCACCGTGGGCATCGGCGGGATGATTTTGAATTGCAGGAGCACCGCGCGCAGGCTGCCATCAGGATACCGGCCAGCCAATGGCAACAGCACGCGGGCTACTTCCTTCGTCCCGTCGGAGAGCGCGACAAATTTCAAGTCCCGCTCGAACAGATACCCGGGCGGCAGGAGGATCCCGTTCGAGGCCACTGGGGTGGTGGTGGTGGAATCGAATCGCGTCACCACCAGCCGCAGCTCTTTCGTGCCCGTGGGTCGCGGCACCACGGACACCACCAAGTTCAGTGTCCCGGAGCAATTGGAGGCGGTCCCCGTAATCACCGCGGGGCCAGCGCTCACGCCATAGGCATATCGGCCCCCGATTCTCGCCACGGCCGGGTTGCTGGACGTCCAGAGGACGTTCTTCGATTCCACCACGCCACCACGCGGCTTGGTACGGACCGTATAGCCCGAGAGATAGACGCGATCGCCGACATACAGCGTGCTGTCGGAGGAGGTCACGAGCAAACAGGAGGCGGCCAAGGGCGCTGCGACGGCCGCCATGCGTGCCGTACTCTCCGGTGCCACCAGATCCGCCGGGACCGCCTGACAGGCGGTGAGGGCCCCAAGACCCAAGGCCAACCGGACCAGACTGAACCCGCATCTCGCGTGTTTCATAACCACTGGATTTTGAAGCTCGCGACGCGCTGGTGACTCCCGCCTTCGGGAGTCGCCGCAGCCCGGCTCGCGTTCCGCGCGTTTAGCTCCCCGGCGCGGCGGGCATGACTTTGTCCACTGCCGGCCGCAGCTCCGCCGCCACCCGCACGGCAATGGCATCGGCCGCCTGCACCTCGGCGTCATTGAGCCCCGGCGTCTGACCCGACGCCCGGAGGGGGGCCACCGGGACCACAATACGGACCAGTGATTCTTCGGTCCGTCCGTACAACACCGCATCATGCAGCAAATTCCACTTCACCGTGTACTCATTGGCCTCACTCCGGCCACGCCCCTGGTACCAGTAGTACACGAGGGCCCGCGCGCGACGGTTCGCCAACAGCACGCGATTCACCGATCCCGTGGCCGGATTCCCCGGCATGGGCAAACGACTGGCCGCGAGAATCTCCCATCCGGCCCCCGGGAGGCAGTTCCGCGGCGAATGGATCGTGCGCCCCTGGACCTGACGGTCGTAATAGCCCACGTACACGGTAAAGAGCGGTGCGGCCTCGGGACCGAACTGCCGCAGTGAGTAATCGGACATCGCCGCGACACGCCGCTCTTCGGCCGGGACTTCGAGCGACTTGCCCGCCATGCCGTCGAAGGTGGACGGAATCGCCTGCATCGGGGCTACCGGCGGCGTGGCGAACTGCTCGCGCATGCCGGAGATCAGCAGCACGCCAGCACCCAACAGCACCGCGGGCACAAAGGTGGTGGCACGGGTCATGACAGGCCCTCCGCCACGGCCGCAGGTGCCACCGCCGCTGTCGCCGTCGGCCGAGCCCATCGCCGTTCCGCACTCCCCAGCACCCACGCCGTTCCGGCAATGAGCACGAAGGCCGCGCCGAACATCACCATCCCTTCACTGGTGTGCATGAAGCCCTGCCCCAGCTCGGGACTCACGAAGAAGACCAGAAAGCCGGTGAGAAAGACGCGCACGCCGTTGATGAGAATGGCAATCGGTACCGTGAGGGCCAGCAGCACCCCACGGCTCACCCACCGGTCGAGGAACAGCCCGCCCAAGAGCACGCCCAGACTGAGCAACGCCGTCAACGAGCGCAATCCACTGCACGCCTCGGCGACAAACAGCTCTTGCCCAGGAATGCGAATCACATTGCCCGACAGGCGCACGGGGATCTCCCGCCATTCCAACAGCGAGGCCCCGATCTTCGAGGCGGTAAACTGCAACGGCAGCGCCACGGAGTTCAGCACGACTTCAGGAATGGGAATGGAGAGGGCCACCAAGGCGAACGGCAGCCACCAGTGCTGCACCTGTTTGATCCCGGCGTACCAGACCACCAGACCGACGAGCGCCAGGACCATCGCGCCCCGCATGACGAACAGCTCTGCCGCCAGATCGGACGCGTACCGCAACGCCACCGCCAGCGCGATGATGAGGGCGCCCAAGAGTCGTCGCGGTATCGACCCCTCCGCTGGACCTGCCTTGTATGCGAGCCACAGCGCCAACGGCGCCAACAGCAACCCGTGTCCCGAATTCGGATCCGTCCACCACGCATCGGCCAGGAGCCGCATGGGCTTGGCAAAGAGGAGTACGAAGGCAACGCCGGTTAACGCCAGCGCGATGCGCGCGTCCGTCGGCATCGCGCGGACGGACACGAGGCCGCTCCGAAACGGCGGCAGACTGGTGGCAGTGGGAGCAGTCACAGGTCGGGATTGCGGGAGGTGACGTCGAAGGCAGTGGGATTCGCCGTCTGTACCCCCGGACATAAAGAATGAGCCACTCGAAGGACGAGTGGCTCAGTCACGATGTCACATTGCCACCAGCCTCAGGCGGACGGCTGTGTCCCCACACCGAAGTATCGGCTCTCCGGGCGCCAGAAATACCAGCCACTCACACTCGCGCCCGGCAGCATGGCATAAGTCTCGGTGAGCTGCATCCCCGCACGCTCGACCGCCTCGGTGATGGCAAACAGCGGCCCCTTGGCGGTATGGTCCGGACAGGCGGGATACCCCGGCGCGGGACGGATGCCTTGATATCCCTCTCGAATGAGCGTCGCGTTGTCCAGCGCTTCCTCCGGCGCATAGCCCCAGAACTCCGTCCGGACCCGCTCGTGCAACCGCTCCGCAAACGCTTCGGCGAGCCGGTCCGCGAGCGCCTTCGCCAGAATGGCGTTGTAGTCGTCGTGCACCGCCTCGAATTCGGCAACGAGCGCATCAATCCCAT
This sequence comes from Gemmatimonadaceae bacterium, assembly GCA_040374415.1. Taxonomy (GTDB): domain Bacteria; phylum Gemmatimonadota; class Gemmatimonadetes; order Gemmatimonadales; family Gemmatimonadaceae; genus Gemmatimonas. Next base: position 6,572 of record JBEIUK010000149.1, read on the forward strand.
GGCCCGTCGTCACCGCAAACGCGCCGACGTAATCGATGATGTCGCTCCCCTTGGGCGCAACAAAATCGGCGAGGCAATAGTTCGGCCGCCCGGAGCCGCGCTTGTCCATACGCTGCCGCGGCATGCGGATGGAGGCGACCACGGTACTCCGCGTGGTGTCCGCGTACAGCTCGATGGTTTCGTCCACCGCATTGGCGGGCCAGAAGCCAAAGGCGGCACGGGCCTCCAGTCGGCGCTCCGCCACGATGCGCGCGAGCAGCGCCTGCGCATCCGCAAAGAGATTGCGGGCCGTCTCGCCCACAATCGGGTCCTCGAGAATCGCCGGATAATGACCGGCCAGCTCCCACGTCTGAAAAAACGGCGTCCAATCAATGCGCGGGACGAGATCCTCGAGCGGATACTCCGCCAACGTGCGCGGTCCCGTGAAGGTGGGCACCGGCACGGGCACGGTGAGATCCACCGGGACGCGGTTGGCCCGCGCCTCCTCGGGCGTCAACAGATGCTCCGTGCGATCCCGTCCACCGCGTGCCACCCGGATCGCCTCATATTCCTCGCGGATGCCGTCCGTAAACGCCGTGCGACGGTCGTCACTCAACAGCGCGCTCGTAACCCCCACCGCACGCGACGCATCCAGGACATGCACGACCGCCCCGGAATAGACCGGCGCGATCCGGAGTGCGGTGTGCGCCTTGCTGGTCGTGGCCCCGCCAATGAGCAGCGGGGCGGTGAACCCCTGTCGCTCCATCTCACTGGCCACAAACGTCATCTCTTCCAGCGACGGTGTGATGAGGCCTGATAGCCCGATCACATCGGCCTGAATCTCCCGGGCCTTATC
>JBEIUK010000128.1:0-8553 GCA_040374415.1 Gemmatimonadaceae bacterium
CGTTGCAGTATTTGACCGGTCGCTATCCGGAGCTGTCCAGCACGGAATTCGGCGAGTTGCGGACCCTCGGTGAGCGCTTCGCCCAGCCGCCCCGTTCGCAAGCCCAGGCACAGGTTCAGGAACCCGCGGCGCTGTAACCAGCCGGCCCGCCTGACCGTTGCTCGATGTACGACCTTCGAACGCCCCACGATTCCGTGGGGCGTTCGGTTTTTCTGCCCCCGGCGTGCGCCACGACCGGCAGGAGCGCCGGTGCGCTAGCCGACCGGCGACGCGGGGGGCACCTGAACGCGCTCCCGCCAGAGCATCAGTGTGTAATCGACCGTGGCCGCCACGCCCAACAGCGCGACCACGAGCAGCAGCGGCGTCACCCACCCCGGCAACAGCAGCACGGCCAGAAAGGTGAACGTTTGGGCCACCGTCACCGCCTTCCCGAGCAGCCGCGCCTTGAAGTGAATGGGACGCAGCCAGCTCACACTGCGTGCGACAAAAAAGCCGATCACGGACATTACGTCGCGGAAGAGCAGCACGACCGCTTGCCAGAGGCGGAGCTCGCCGCCAATCACGTAGCTGATCACCACGCCCAGCACGAACAGCCGATCAGCGACCGGGTCAATCAGCGCGCCGAAGCGCGAGGCCGCCTGAAAGCGGCGCGCCAACCAGCCATCGAGTACGTCGGTGATCGCCGCGACCACGATCAGCGCCAAACGCACCGGCACCGCGTCGGCCGCCAGAAAGCCCACCGCGAGGGCAACGCGGGAGCTGGAAATCACATTGGGGAGCGTGACGACACGCGAGGGAGCCATTCCGCATATTACGCCAGAGCGGGGCCTCGGTGCCACCGACGACGGAAAGCTTAGCGTGCGATGCCGCGTACCAGCCCGGTGATCACCCGCGCGGGGTCGAAGTACCGCTGCGCCAAGTGCTGCACGTCAGCGGCGGTCACCGCGCGGATCGCCGAGTCCCAGGCGGTCCGCTCCGCCAGCCCGTCGCCAAAGAGCCAGGCGTCCACGATCTCCCCCAGCACGGCGCCAGCCGACTGCTGGCTGATGGCATGCGTCCCCACGAGGTAGCGCTGGGCCCGCGTTAGCTCCTCCTCGGTCGGCGGCGCCTCGGCGAACTTGGCAAACTCGGCGAACAGCCCCGCACGGGCTTCCGCTTCGCGAGCCGGTGCCGTCGCGATATAGGCCGCAAAGAGGCCGCCGGCCCGCCGATCCACCGGAAACGCGGACACGGTGTACGCGAGCGACTGACGATCCCGGAGCTGCTCGAACAACCGCCCGCCGAGCCCGCTGGCAATGGCCGAGAGCAGCTGCGCCGCATGGCGGGCTGGATCGCTCCGCCCCGGCCCCGGAAAGAGCAGCGCCATTGCCGTCTGTTGCTTCTCGCGCTGCTCCTCCACGGTGACCCCCTGCGCGGGCCACGGCACCGGCGGCGGCCCCGATTCCTCCTGGAAGGAAAGCCCCGAGAACCCGTCCGCGAGGAGAGCATATGCCGACGCCGGCGTCACATCCCCCACGATCGCCAGCACACTGGCCGCCGATCGGATCCGGTCGGCATGAAAGGCCCGCAGCCGGTCCGCCGTGAGCGTTGCGAGCGAAGCCTCGGTGCCCCCGACCGCCCGCCCATAGGGATGGGCTCCGTATGCCGCCGACGTCGCGAGCCGCATCGGCCAGCGATACATGTCGTCGCGCAGTTGGCGGAGCTCCGCCAGCGCCTGCGTCCGTTCCGTTTCGACCGCGTCGTCGGGGAAGGTCGGATGCTGCAGCACGTCGGCGAGGAGCGCCGTCGCCGTGGGGAGATGTCGCACGGGCACGGACAGCGACCACCCAAGGCTTTCGAGCCCCGCCGAGACCCCAATGCTTCCCCCGAGCTCCTCGGTGGCTTCGGCAATGGCAGCGGCCGAACGCGAGGTGGTCCCCTTCAGCATCGTCTGCGCCGTCAGCCGGGCCAGCCCATCGGCACCAGCCGGTTCGAGCCCGCTCCCGCCTCGCTGCACGATCCCGAGACTCACTAATGGCGCGCCCGGGCGGGGACAGACCAGCACGGGAATCCCACTCGGCAGCCGCAGGACATGCACCCCCGCCACGACCTCGCTCGCCGGGGTGGTGTGGACGGCTGGAGCGGCGATCGGTGCCGCCTGAGCACCCGGTGTGCCCGCTTCCGACATCGGGGGCCGCGGCGCGTCCAGCCTGGCGGTGGCGAGGAGGGCCTCCAGCGCCTCAGCACTGTCCGCGAGCGGCGACGTGGTGTCGGGGTGATAGCTCACCAGCGACAGTTGCGCCGGATCGAGACAGCGCCCCATCGCCTCCTGGACGACCGCTGGCGTGATCGCCTGCAGCTGATCGAAGTAGTGGGCCGCCATCGGGAGTCCCCCTTCGGCCTCCCACGACGCGAGATACATCGCCTGCCCGTCCATCGTTTCAAGCCGACGGAGCCAGCGGGCTTCGAGAATGCGCTGCGCGCGATGCACTTCAGTCGCACGGACGCCATCGCGTCGCACGCTCTCCAGTTCACGCCAGATGCGGACCGCTGCCGCCGGCGCGGTCTCTGCCGGGCCTTCCGCATGCACCGTGAAGACCCCCACATCGGCCGATGTGTAGTGCCAGGCGGAGACGGAGGAGGCCAGCTGCGCCTCACGAACGGCGCGATAGAGGCGCGAGGCCCGTCCGGTACCAAGGATGAGCCCCCCAACCTCCAGCGCAGGGGCATCGGCGCTGTCGAGCGACGGCGCGCGCCAGCCGAAGGCGAGATGGTGATGCGCCACATCGCCACGCCAATCCCGCACCCGAACACCTGGCGGCGCGAGTTCCACCGGACCGCGGGCGCGGGGCACTGGGGTATCCGCGAGCGTGCCATAGCGGGCGGCGATCTCCCGCACGACGGTCGCTGGCTCAATGTCCCCCACGACCGAGAGAATCGTATTGGACGGCTGATACCAGGTGCGGTAGAAGCGCAGCAGGTCGGCCTGCGTGAAGGTACGCAGCCCGGCTTCCTCGCCAATCCGCCAGCGCCGGATGCGATGCCGGTCATGCAGCACGGCATAGAGTGTTTCGATCGTCACCGCCGAGGGCGTATCGCGCTTGCGCTTCGCCTCCTGAATGATGACCTCGAGTTCCCGCCCCAGCTCGCCGGCATCAATCACCGAATGTGCGTAGGCATCGAACTGAATCTCGAGCCCCGCCACGAAGGCGTCCGACGGCAGGACGGTGTAGTACGTCGTGTGATCGTAAATCGTATGCGCGTTGAGATAGCCGCCATGCGATTTCGTATCGCGCGCGATCGCGCCAACGCCACGCGTCGGCGTCCCCTTGAAGTACATGTGCTCGAGCACATGCGCGATGCCGATCTCGTCGTCCGTTTCGTCAAAGTAGCCCGCTTTGACATGCGTGACGATGGCGACCACGGGCGCCGAGGGATCACGGCGCACAAGAACGGTCAGCCCATTGGGGAGTACCACGCGCACCGTCTCCGCGTGGAGCGCGAGGAGCTCGCGCCCCGGGTGGTCGGTCATGCGGCGCCTCTCACGCGGGCGCTACGTCGCGGCACCTCAGCGCTCAATGCGCAGCATACCGGCTTTGGCACTGTCGCGCAGAAAGACATCGGGGGCGTGTGACGCGATGCGGGCCCCGGTCGCGCCGTAGAAGCGCCGCGCTTCCCGTGCCATGTATTCGTCGAGGGGACGACCGGCATCACGCGCATCGCGCAAGGCGAGCACGATCTCTTCCCACGTGCCTTCAAACACGCTGCCATCGCGCATGATCACGCGGTGCGGCCCATCGGCGGCCATGACATCCCGTTCCCAAGTGTCGCGCAGTTCATCGGCCTGGCTGTCGCCCAACGGCTCGTGCTGTTGGGCGAGCCCGTTCAGCAGGCCGCCGAGTGCTTCGAGCTGCCCCTGGGCCTGCGCGGCGGCGTCGTCTTCCTGCTCGAGCACCTGCTGCTCCACTTCGTTGAGCAACGCATCGATGGCGTCGGGCTCAGCGGCGAGCTCTTCGAGGCGGGCTTCCCATGGCGTGAATTCCGGGTCGTCATCGGGGAGCCGATAGACGGACTTCTTGAGCTCCATCGCGCGGTAGAGCCCCAACTCGTCCCAGTGATCCGCGGGAGCGGTCTGGTCGAACTCGACCAGCGCCGCGTCGAGGGCCCCTGTGTCGTAGAGGACGTTGGCGAGGTAGACGCGCGCTTCCGTGAAGGAGGGGTCCACCACCAACGCCTGCCGCAACGCCGCAATCGCCGGCGTGTCCTGCCCCAGCCGATGGAGCGCGTAGCCAACGCAGGCGATCGCTTCCACCGAATCCGGCGCCTGCGTGGCCGCCCGCTCGAAGTAGGTCAACGCGAGATCGGTGAATCCTTCCCGGAACAGCGCGCGACCGATCTGCAGCATCAGGTCGACGTCGTCTTCGTAGCCCAGCGCGACCGTCTGCTCGAAGGCGGCCATCGCCTCCTCGGTGCGGCCAAACATCAGCAGCACTTCACCGATCCCGGCGAGCGCGTCTTCATGTTCCTCGTCGAGCAGCAGCGCCTGCGCGAAGCTCTGGCGCGCCCACGCGTACTCGTCACGCGCCAAGCGGGCATACCCCATGCCCACGTGGAGTTCGACGGCCTCCGGATACCGGTTCAGCCCGTCACGCAGCAAGTCGAGCGCTTCGTCGTACCGCCCCTCGTTGTACAGGGCGTGCGCGCGCTCATCGTACTCCTCGGAACTCAGAAACGGTGAGGACATAGTCTCGACAACCTCCGGAGCGAGCGGGTTACCGGATTGTACCGAACACAACGCCACAAGTTCAACTCGGGACCGCCCTGGGAGGCGATGTGCCCCGATCCACGGGCCGCCCCGCGCCTCCGCGACACGGCCCGCGCCGCGATTACCCGCAGTATACCGCCATCGTCACGATGCTGTCGCATCACTGCTCCCTGCCAGCGCCACGGCAATGGCACCGGCCAGCGCTGCGTTGGCTTCCAGCAGCGCCAGATTCGCCTGCACCGAGGCGCCCTGCGTCAGCCGCTGCACTTCGGCCAGCAGAAAGGGCGTCACCGCCGCCCCACGGACCCCGGCCGCGGTCGCCGCCCGCAGCGCCTCCACGGTGGCCGCTTCCACCAGCTCGGCGGGCAGTGCCAAAGCCGGCGGCGGCGGCTGCACGACCAGCATCGCCCCGGTGCGCCCGAGGGCCCGATGGGCACGCCACGCCCTCGCGATCCGCTCCGGGGTGTCGAGCTGAGCCGGGACCGGGAGCCCGGTGCTGCTGGTGAAGAAGCCGGGGAGGGTGCTCGTCTGATAGCCGACCACGGGGACCCCCAACGTTTCGAGTCGTTCCAGCGTCGCGGGAAGGTCGAGGATCGACTTGGCGCCGGCGCACACCACAATCGCGCTCGTGCGCGCGAGCTCGACGAGATCGGCCGATTCATCGAAGGGCGCGTCACGATGCACGCCGCCAATGCCGCCGGTCGCAAAGACCTCAACGCCCGCGAGCGCGCAGAGGGCGAGCGTGCCAGCGACGGTGGTGGCCCCATCGGCGCCGTCCGCCATGGCGACGCCCAGATCGCGCGCGGAGACCTTGCGAACGCCGTCACGGGCGAGGAACCGTTCGAGGGTCTCGGCTTCGAGTCCCAGCACGGGGACGCCGCGATCGATCGCGGTCACCGCCGGTGTGGCCCCGGCCGTCGTGACCGCCTGGAGCATACGACGTGCCGCCTCGCGGTTATACGGCGGCAGCAGTCCCTGCGCGAGCACGGAACTCTCAAGGGCAACGAGCGCCCCGCCACGCGTCAGCGCCGCGGCGACCTGCTCAGTACAACGCAAAACACTGGGACGATGGGGCACGCTCGATTGTACGGATCTCCCGCGCGCATCGCAACCAGTCGGGCACCCTCAGGTGACCGTCGACGTCACCTGCGCAAAGGGGCGCCACGCCTCGGTGGCCAGAATGTCATCGATCGCCTCGACACAGGCCGCGAGTTCGTCATCGGTGGTGTAGAAGTGCGGCGCTACGCGAATGCCGGCGTTGGGGCGATAATCGATCACCACATCGCGAGCCAGCAGCGCACGCGCCACCGCGGCCGCCTGCGGGACATCAAAGGCCACCGTCCCACCGCGCCGTGCCGTGTCCCGCAGCGCACTGACCCGCCAGCCGCGCGCATCCGCGGCGTCGATCAGCCATGACGTCTGCCGCACACTCTTGGCCCGAATCGCCGGCAACCCGGCCTCGGCGATGAGACGCGGCCCTTCCATCCCCGCGAAGAGCGCCGGGACGACCGGAGTGCCCCCGAGCCAACGCCAGATGCCATCCGCCGGCTCCATCCGGTCGGCAAAGGCAAAGGGGGTGCGATGCCCCTGCCACCCGGTGAGCGCCGGCGCGAGCTGCGCGCTGACGGCCGGAGCGGCGTACAAGAAGCAGCCGCCGGGGCCACCACACAGCCACTTGAGCACGCCGCCGCAGAGAAAATCCGCCCCGATCGCATGCACATCCACCGGGATAACGCCCACGCTGTGATACGCGTCCAGCGCGACGAGCGCCCCGACGGCGTGTGCCTTCGCGCAAATCGCGGCCGCGTCGAGAATGCAGGCCGAGCGGAAGAGGACATGCGAGATCGCCACGAGCCGGGTGCGCTCCGTGATGGAGGCCAGCAGGCGATCGAGATCGATGGACAACCCGTCGTCACTGGGCACCACCGTCACGGTGGCCCCGAAGCGCGGCGCCAGTCCATCGTAGGCATATCGCACCGATGGGAAGTCCAGCGCCGTCATGATCACTTCGTTGCGCTCCGCCGGGAAATCGAGCGCACTGAGCACGCTGCACATCCCTTGGGTGACCGTCGGCACCATGGCCACTTCCCCCGGATGCGCGCCGATGAGCGGCGCGATCTGGTTCCCCATCGTGACGGGCAGCTCCCACCACCCTTCGGCCCACGCCCGGACGCCCCGCGTCTGCCACTGCGCGGTGTACTCGTGCAGGCGGTCGGGAACGCTGCGCGGCATGGCGCCCAGCGAATTCGAGACGAGATAGGTGGACGTCGCGAGGATCGGAAACTCCTCGCGGAAGCGCAGCAGGGGATCGGCGGTGGTCACGCCCGTAACTTGCGTCGATCCTCCAGCGCCCGGTAGAGCACTGGCAAGACGAAGAGCGTCAGGATGGTGCTGGTGAGCAGTCCGCCAATCACCACACTCGCCAGCGGGCGCTGGACCTCGCTGCCGGGGCTGTGGGAGAGCGCCATGGGAATGAACCCGAGGCTCGCCACCAGCGCGGTCATGAGCACGGGGCGGAGCCGATCAGCAGCCCCACGCCGCACCCGCCCGAGCAGATCCTCCCCCTCCTGCGGATCGTGCCGGAGATGGTTGAGATGCTCGACCAGCACCACGCCATTGAGCACCGCAATTCCGAACAGCGCGATGAAACCAATGCTCGCGGAGAGGTTGAGGTTGAGCCCGCGCACCCACAGCGCGGCAATGCCCCCCACGAGCGCAAAGGGCACGTTGGAGAGGACGAGCAGCGCCTGCGACACCGACCGGAACGAGAGGTAGAGCAATCCAAAAATCAGCAGCAGGGCGGCCGGCACCACGAGGGTGAGCCGTCCCATGGCACGCTGCTGGTTTTCGTACTGGCCGCCCCATTCCAGGAAGACCCCCGGCGGGAGCACCACGTCACGAGCGACACGCGCACGCACCTCTTCCACAAAGCTCCCAAGGTCACGTCCGCGCACATTGCTGAGCACGAGGGCGCGGCGTTGGGCATCCTCATGGCCAATGAGCTCTGGCCCCGTGACGGTGGTGATATCAGCCACCACGGACAGTGGCACCACTTCGCCCCCGGGGGCACGCAGCGTCAAGCGCGCGAGCGCCGTGGCATCCCGACGCGCATCATCCGGCAACCGCACCGCGATGCCAACCCGACGGAAGCCGTCAATGTACTCCGCGGCGTTTTGTGTCCCCATCGCGAGATCCACGGCATCGCGCACATCCGCCACCGACAGGCCGTATTGGGCCAACGCTTCGCGGCGAATCTGCATGCGCACTTGGCCGCTCCCCTCCGCGACCTCCACCCCCACATCTGCGGATCCTGGGACCGACGCTACCACATGCTGCAGTCGTTCGGCGAGCGCCTGATTTTGCGTCAGGTCGGGTCCAACCACCTTGATCCCGAGATCGGTCCGAATACCGCTCTCTGCTTCGTCCAACCGCATCGCGAGCGGCTGCGTGAAGGAAATGGATAGCCCGGGCACCCCAGCAAGCGCCGAGTCGAAGGCGGCAATCAACCCCTCGTTGTCCGTCGCTGTGGTCCACTGATCCCGCGGCTTGAGGATGCAGTACATGTCGGCTTCGAAGAGCCCCATCGCTTCGGTCGCGAGATCGGGGCGTCCGCCCTTCGTCACCACGGTGATGACCTCGGGGAACTTGCGGATGATCCGCTCGGCGGCCGTCGACAGCCGCTTCGCATCGGCGAGATCCACGCTCGGCAGGCGCCGCGTCGTGATCAAGATGTTCCCTTCGTCGAGCTTCGGCATGAACTCGGTCCCGATGCGCGACAGCGACGCCACCGACACCACGATCAACACCAC
>JBEIUK010000233.1:0-4440 GCA_040374415.1 Gemmatimonadaceae bacterium
CACTGCTGCGTCCCTGCTGGCGACCGCCGGGGACATCGCGCTCGTGATCGATCGGGCGGGGGTCATTCGGGACATCGCCGTCTCGAGCACCGACTCCCCACTCGGCCCGTCGGATTCCTGGGTCGGTCGCCCGTGGACCGAAACGGTGACCGGTGAGACCCGCACCAAGATTGAGACGCTGCTCCGCGAGGCAGCCAGCGCGGGCGTCTCGAAGCGACGGCAGGTCAACCATCCGGCCCCGGATGGCTACGATGTCCCCGTCTCCTACACCGCCGTTCGGATCGGCCGCGATGGCAACATTGTGGCGGTGGGCCGAGACATGCGCCCCATCTCGGCGCTGCAGCAGCGTCTGGTGGAAGCCCAACAGGCGATGGAGCGCGACTACTGGCGCCTCCGGCATGTGGAGACCCGGTATCGCCTGCTCTTCCAGCTGGCGAACGATGGGATCCTCGTCGTTGATGGCAGCACCCTCAAGATCCTCGACGCCAATACCTCCGCCGCCAATCTGTTCGGGATTGCCTCGGAGCAGGTGGTCGGGCGGACCTTCCCCTTTGGCTTTGACGCCGCCAGCGTTGGCCCCATTGGCGAATTGCTGGCGAGCGCCCGGAGCGCTGGGCGCGCCGGGGACATCACCGTCACGCTGACGCCGAGCCATCGCCCGCTGCATCTTTCCGCCTCCTGCTTCCGGCAGGAGGCCTCGACGCTGCTCCTGCTTCGCATGTCGCCGGTGGACGGTGGCACGGCCGAGCGGGACGACATGCAGCCGCGGGTCCTCGACCTGGTCGAGCGGCTCCCCGACGGTTTTGTGGTGACGGACCTCGAGGGACACATCCAACTGGCGAACCGCGCCTTTTTGGATCTCGCCGAACTGACGAGCGAGGAGCAGGCGCGGGGTGAGCTGCTCTCCGACTTCCTTGGGCGGCCGGGGTCAGACTTCCCGATCTTTGTCTCCATCCTCCGGAAGCATGGGGCCATCCGCTTGGTGGCGACGGCGGCCCGCGGCAGCCACGGGCATCAAACCGAGGTGGAAGTGTCCGCCGTCTGGGTCCCGGATGGCCCGAACCCGTGCATTGGGTTCACGATCCGCGACATCGGCCGGCGATTGGCGGCGGGACCGCAAGGCGCCCGCGACCTGTCACGGGCGGTCGAGGAGCTGACCTCGCTCGTCGGACGGGTGACGCTGCGCGACCTGGTCCGGGACACGATCGATCTGGTCGAGCGGCACTTCATAGAAGCCGCGCTCGAACTGACCAACGACAACCGGACCTCGGCGGCCGAGGTGCTGGGTGTGAGCCGGCAGAGCCTGTATGTGAAAATGCGCCGGCATCGGCTCGCGGCGCCGGGATCCGGTGACGACCCGCTGGTGAACTGACCCAACGTCGCACTCCGCGGGGGCCCTCAAGGCCCCCGCGCCCGTGTCCGGCCCGGTTTCCGGCAATTTCGCCGCTGGAACGAAAAATTTCCCTGTTGCATTTCTGTACTGTCAAGTAAACTAGACGCCTATGAGCGTCAGCTCGGCAGTACAGCCATCCTCTGCGCGCCCGGACCCCCTCGCGGTCCTGACGCTGCTCAAGCCGGTCACCTGGTTTCCCCCCATGTGGGCGTTCACCTGCGGAGCGATTTCCGCCGGTGTCCCGCTCGCCGATCGGGGGGCGGTGCTCGCCTTGGGCATCTGCATTACCGGTCCGTTGGTCTGCGCCTCGAGTCAGGCCGTCAACGATTGGTTCGATCGGCATGTGGATGCGATCAACGAGCCGAACCGTCCGATCCCCTCGGGGCGGATCCCCGGATCGTGGGGATTGGTTGTCGCCATCCTCTGGACCGCCCTGTCGCTGGTGGCCGCGATGCCGCTCGGTGGCTTTGGGGTGGCTGCGGTGAGTCTGGCCCTCCTCTTCTCGTGGGCCTACAGCGCGCCACCGGTGCGCCTCAAGCAGAATGGCTGGCTGGGCAATCTGGCGGTGGGGCTGACGTATGAAGGGCTGGCGTGGGTGACCGGTGCCGGCATCATGCTGGGCAATCGCCTCCCATCGCTCCCGATCCTGCTCCTCGCGCTGTTCTATAGTCTGGGGGCGCATGGCATCATGACCCTCAATGATTTCAAGGCGATCGCCGGCGACCGTCGCATGGGCGTCCGGTCGCTTCCGGTCCGGCTCGGTCCACAGCGTGCGGCGCAAGTCGCATCGGCCGTTATGCTGGTCGCGCAGCTGGTGGTGATTGGACTGCTCCTCCGCTGGGAACGGCCCGGGCATGCGCTCGCCATTGGCGGCGTGGTGCTCGCGCAGGCGCTGATGATGCGCCGCTTTCTGCAGGCGCCGCGTGAGCGGGCGCTCTGGCTGAGCGCCCTAGGCGTCCCCTTCTATGTCTCGGGGATGATGGTCGCCGCCTTTGCCATCCGTTCGCTGCCATCGACGACGCTCTGGGGGATGCCATGAGCTGGTGGCAGATCGCCCGGTTAGGCTGTGTGCAGGCGGCGATTGGCGCCGTGGTGGTGCTGCTCACCACGACGATCAACCGCGTCATTGTGGTGGAACTCTGGCTTCCCGCATCGGTGCCTGGCGTGCTCGTCGCGCTGCACTTCGGCGTGCAGTTGGTACTGCGCCCCATGATGGGGCATGACAGTGATCGCACCGGTCGGCGCACCCCTTGGATTCTTGGGGGGCTGATCGTGTGCGCCGTCGCCGGGACCGCCGTCGCGGCGAGCGTGCCGATCATGCGGACGCGTCCTGCGCTCGGGATCACCCTGGCGGCGGTGGCGAGCATGGTGCTTGGCGCGGGTGTCAGCGCCGCCGGCACGCCCCTGTTGGCGCTGATGAGTGAACGCTCGCGTCCCACGCAGCGTGCCGGCGCCGCCGCGATCACGTGGATCCTCATGATTGTCGGGATCATCATCACGGCGGCCACCTCGGGTGCGCTGCTGGATCCGTTCTCGTTCGAGCGGCTCATTGCGGTCGCCGCCGGGGTTGGTGGCGCCGGCGTCGTCATCGCCATCGTCGCGACGCTCGGCATGGAACGCCGCCTCAGCGCAACGACACCCACGACGACCGCCACAACCGACCGGACGACCGGCGACCGTCCGTCATTCGGTGTCGCGGTGCAGACCGTCTGGCGTGAACCAGCCGCCCGCGCCTTTGCCACGTTTGTCTTCCTCGCGATGCTGGCCTACAGCGCGCAGGATCTGATTCTGGAGCCGTTTGCCGGGGTCGCCTTTGGGATGACCCCAGGGGAGAGCACGACGCTGTCCTCGACGCATCATGGCGGGGTGCTGGCGGGGATGGTGCTCGCCGCCCTGCTCGCGACGCGCACGGGGCAATTGCGGCATTGGGCGGCCGGCGGATGCTTCGCCTCCGCCCTCGCGTATCTCGCGCTGCTCGCCTCGCCCGCCCTGGGTGATGTCCGTCTCTTCCGCCTCATTGTCCCCCTCCTCGGATTCGCCAATGGCGTCTTCGCGATTGGGGCGATTGGATCCATGATGGCGCTCACCGGTGATCGTGCCGATCGACAGGCCGGGCTGCGCCTCGGAGTCTTCGGGGCCGCGCAGGCCCTGTCGTATGCCGTTGGCACGCTGGCCGGCGCGGCCGGCGTGGACCTCGCGCGCCGCGCGCTGCAGTCGCCGCTGCGTGGCTATCTGCTGGTCTTTGGAGCCGAAGCCGTCCTCTTTGCGGTGGCGGCCATCATGGCGATGCGCAGCGCCTCCCGCGATCGCGCCGCCTCCGTGTTGTCGCAGCGCGCCGATCTCCTCCCCGCGGTGCTACAGGCATGATGACGCCGATGCGCACCACGGCTCTCTCGTTGTCCGGGGCTCCGCACCAGGCGGCCCGGACCGTTTTCACGCGCCGACAGCCGGCGCCATTGCCACTGGAGCCCACTGCATGATCGCCACGACCGAAGCGACCTATCAGGCCACCGATGTGCTCTACGATGCGGTGGTGGTGGGCGGTGGACCGGCTGGCGCCACAGCGGCGCATGAGCTGGCGACGGCAGGCTGTCGCGTGCTGTTGCTCGATCGCGCCTGGCGTGTGAAGCCGTGTGGCGGCGCGGTGCCCCCGCAGCTGCTGCGCGACTTTCAGGTGCCCGAGTCGTTGCTGGTGGCGCACATCGATACGGCCCGCATCATTTCACCGACCTGGCGCACCGTCGACATTCCGGTCGGCAATGGGTTCGTCGGCATGGTGGATCGCGAAGTCTTCGACGAATGGCTGCGCCAACGGGCCGCGACGGCGGGCGCCGAGCGTCGCCTGGGCACCTTCACGCAGTATGAGCGGCATCCGGACGGCTACGCGCTGTTGACCTACACCGATGGCCGCTCACGACACGGCGACACGAAAACGGTCCGGACCCGCATGGTAATCGGCGCCGATGGCGCCCTCTCGCCGGTGGCGCGGCAGTGCATCCCGCGGGCCGACGAAGCCAAGCATGTCTTCGCCTATCATGAGATCGTAA
>JBEIUK010000073.1:0-12818 GCA_040374415.1 Gemmatimonadaceae bacterium
GGCTGTTCTGATCGTTCGGCGCGCCCCTCCGGAGCAAGCGCCTTTCCCCCAAGCCCTGGTGGCCCGGACCCCGTCGTGCTTCGCACGGCGCGCGGTGGCGGACTCGTGTCCGCCTATCGCGTCCCCGGCGTCGATTCCGTCCTCTTTCGCACGAGTTTCCGTGCGCCGGCATTGGAGCGCGTGATTGCGTTCGGTGCGGAAGATGGCTTCCTCGCCGCGGTCGACCAGCGTGGCAGTGCGGTCCGCGTGGACCTTCGTCTGGGGACCGTAAATCGTAGCGCGGATTCGCTCCTCCGGACGCTCTCCTCGGCCGACGGCACCGCGATCTACGCCCTCACCAGCAGTGGGACCATCACGCGCTTCACGCCGAGTGGTGGCGAGTGGAGTGTCACGCCGACGCTGCCAGCGTCCACCCTCTTTGCGCAGGCCGATGGCTCGCTGATTGTGGCGGGCGCCATTGGAAAGCGCGTGGTGGTCTGGCGGATTCGGCCACCGGAACCGGCGATTGTTGACACGCTCACCTTTGATGTGGGCGGCACCGCCACCGCGAATGCGGCGATGATCGCCGCGACGGCGCTGACCCTGAGCGATCGCATTGTCTTTGGCGCGCATGAATCCGTCATTGCGGTGCGTTCGCGTGACATGAAGCCCGCCCTCAATCTGGATCTCGGAGATCCCATTCGGGCCATCGAAGCCACGCCGAGCGGCGACCGGTTGTTTGTCGCCCTCGACGATGATCGCAAGCTTCGTGTAGTGGATCGTTTTGAAGAAGAGGTGAGCGGCAAGATTGCGCTCCCCGCGCAACCGCGCGCGCTGCGCATGGACCCGCTGGGACGTGGCCTGTTGGCGCAAGGCGGCGGCGACAGTGTCTTCGTCGTCAGTCTGGCCAGCGACGCCGTGGTCGCCACCGTGCGTTCAGACTGGCGCGCTGACCTGCCGCTCGTGTTGGCCGATGGCACACTCGTACTTGCCCGTGGCGATGACGCGGTGATCACCACGCCAGCGATGGCCGACGGCCGCACCATTCCGCGCGGCGGACTGGATTTCTGGCAGGGGATCCGCTGGAACGGCTTCCGTCCCCGCGCGGAGGGGCTCGATCAACCGGTCAATTTCCGCATGTCCGCGCCGCGCGACTCGATGGATCGTGGCGACTCCGTCATCAGCGCGGTGAACGACAGCAGCACGGCCACCGGTGCCCCGGGTGGGAGCACCGGCGTGTCGGCGAATTACATGGTGACCTTTGCGTCGATCCAGAGTGAATCGCAGGCACGGGCGCTCGCGTCCAAGATCCGCGTGGATGGACAGGCCCCGCGCATTTCCCCCATCGATCGACGCGGTACGGTGATCTATCGCGTCGAGCTGGGACCATTCGCCACGCGCGAGGAGGCCACCCGCGTCGGGCGCGCCTCTGGACAGAGCTATTGGATCACAGAGGGCACCCCATGACCACGCAGGCATTTGCCCGCAGCGACGCCTGGACGCAGATGGGCCAGCAGATCGCCCCCCTGCTCGGCACGGTGGGCGCGGTGGTGGTTGCCGGCGCGAATACCGAGCAGGCCGCCGCTGTGGCGCTGGGAATCGCGCAGATCGAAGGCGGCCGTCGCCGCGTGGCGATCGCGGACCTCGTCGGCGAGTGCCCGGTGCTTGAGGCCCTGCATGCGAGTGACGATCCCCACGGCATTGCCGACAGCTTCCTCTACGGTGTCTCGCTCAACCGCATCGCGCTCCCCGTGAACGACGCCGGCTCGGTCTTCCTGATGCCGAGCGGCACGGAGCCGGTTGCAGCGGAAGCCATTTACGGCAGCGAACGGTGGCGTCGGCTCGCGATGGGATTCCAACAGGTGGGGGCGCTGCTGCTGGTCGTGGCCATTCCGGAGACGCCAGGCTTCCGCGAGCTGTGCACGACCGTGGGCGCCTTCCTCCCCATTGGCCCCGGGCAGTTCCCTGACCTGCCGGGCGTTCATGTCATCGCCCCCGCCACGCCGTCCGCCCCCTCGGCGGCGGATCGCTTTGGTGCCGACCAGCCGCTGCCCCAGGCCAACGGAAGCACCGGTGAGACGATGGTCCTCCCATCGCGCCCACCCGCCCCACGTGGGCCGCGCGCTGCGCGGGCCCGTGATGCGGCCGCCGTCTCGGCCGATGGCCGCCGTCGCACCCTGATCGCCACAATCGTCGCGCTCTGCGCCGTCGCGGTGGCCCTCGCGGCCTTCTGGCCCGCGATGAAGTCCCGTCTACCGGCAAGCATCGCGCGCCTGCTCGCGGGTGCCCCGGCGGACACCACGACCCTGCTGGTGAAGCCGACGCCGATGGACACGCTCCATCGGGCCGACAGCGCCCTGCTCGATTCCGCCAAACGCGCAGCGGACTCGCTGCTCGCGGCCGCACCGGACAGTCTGTCACGGCCGGTCACGCCACCACCGGCGATTGAGAACCCCGCCGACTCGTCCAGCGCCGCCCGCTATGCCATTTTTCTGACGGCGGCCAACACCCGGAAGGACGCGCTCGCAGACGCCCGTCTGCAGGGGCAGTCCGCCCTCGCGGTCGCGCCTGTCCTGTTGGACGGCGCGGTGTGGTATCGTGTCTTCCTGGGGGCCGCGGCAGCACGTCCGGGGGCGGACTCGTTGCTGACCCAGTTGCGCAGCAAGCGGGTCGTCAACGGCGGCGCCGTCGCGGACGTCCCGCTGGCGTTTCGTCTTGAGCAAAACGTGGCGCCAGCAACGGTGGCTACTCGGCTGGCTGAGTTGAACAAGCGCGGGATTTTAGCGTACGCGCTGCGGCAGGCCAATGGCAACGACATGATCTACACCGGCGCCTTTGAAACACCGGCGCAGGCAACCATTCTGGCAGATTCATTGCGCGCACTGGGCATCACCCCCGTGCTGACGTTTCGAACGGGGAGAGTGTTCTAGTGCGGTTAACCAAGCTGGAAGTCCACGGCTTCAAAGCCTTCGCGGACCAGACGGAGTTCCTCTTCGAACGCGGGGTCACGGCGATCGTCGGACCCAACGGCAGCGGGAAGTCCAACGTCTCCGATGCCGTCCGCTGGGTGCTGGGCGAGCAGCGCGCGCGCGCGATGCGTGGCGCCAAGATGGAAGACGTCATTTTCCATGGCTCGTCCGCGCGCAAGGCCGTCAACATGGCGGAAGTGTCGCTGCACTTCGAGAACAATGACGGCGAGTTGCCGATCCCGTTCAAGGAAGTGGTGCTGACCCGTCGCCTGCTCCGCTCCGGCGAAAGCGAGTACCTGCTGAACCGCGCCCCGTGCCGGCTGCGCGACATTCAGGATCTGGTGCGTGGCACCGGCTTGGGCGCCGATTCCGGCGTGGTAATCGAGAGCAAGATGATCGACGCCCTGCTCTCTGATCGCCCCGACGAACGCCGGGAGCTGTTTGAAGAAGCCGCAGGGGTTGGCCTGTATCGCGATCGTCGTCGCAGCGCCGAACGCCGCCTTGAAGAAACGACGGTGGATCTCGCACGGTTGGATGACCTCATCGCCGAAGTGCAGAGCCAGGTGCGCTCGCTCGCGCGTCAGCGGCGTCGGGCCGAGCGCCATGCGGAGCTCACGTCGCGTCGCTTCCAGGTAGAGCTGTCGCTTGCCACGCGCGAGATGGCCGCGTGGCGTGATGAGCTTGACGCCTTGGAAGGTCGCCTCGCGGAGCTCGCGGCGGCCTCCCCTGATGCCGACGCCGCCATTCAGACGGCGGAAGGCGAGCGGGAAACCGCGCACGGTGCCCGCGCGGCCGCCGAGAGCCAGCGGGCAGAGTTCGCCCGCCTCGCCGGTGACCAGCGCAATGTCACGCAGAAGCTGGAGCGTGAACTGGCCGTCGCGGAAGAACGGCAGCGGAGCACGACGATGCGTCGGGAGCGCGCCGAAGAAGAGCGTCGGGAGAGCGAAGCGTTTGGGCGTCGTTTGCAAGAAGATCGGGAACGGGCCGCCACGGACCGCACCACGCTCGAATCGGAAGTCGCCGAAGCCGGCGACGCGTTGGCCGAGCGCATCGCGATTGAGCAGACCACGCGCGAGATGGTGCAGCAGGCGCGGGCCCAGCTCGAACAGCTGGAGCGCCAGGTGCGGGAGCACCGGGATCAGGCGCGTCGTCTGGAGCTCGATCGTGAAGGCACGGGCCGTCAGGTCAGTGAAACGCAGCAGCGCCAGGATGTGCTCGATCATGAGCGCCAGCAGCTCGCCGACACGCTGGCGCAGGCCGAACGGGATCTGGTCACGGCGCTGGAGCAGATCGGCATCACGCAGGCGAATGCGCTGGACGCGCAGTCGGGGCTGGAAGGCGCAAAGCTCGCTGCCGCCGCGGCCCGCAACGCCGATGCCGAAGCACGCAGTGCGCTCGCAACGGCCGTGGAAGCGCTCACGGCCCTTGAAGGCCGCCGCAATGCCCTCGAAGCGCTCGAGCGGGAGCGGGTGGGGCTCGCCCCGTCGGCCGCTCGGTTGCTGCGCGAGCGGGAACGCTTTGGAGAGGGCGCCGTACTGGGTCCGCTCACCGACTTCGTCAGCGCCGACGGCGAGGCCGCCAAGCTGGTGGAGCGGTACCTCGGCGCGACGATGCACGCCATCGTGGTGCGCGACAGTGATGCGGCGCGCGCGGTGCGGCGCTGGCATGCGGAGTCGCAGCCAGGGCCGCTGCTGCTGTTGCCGCTCGATGTGGTCGCCGATATGGCGGCGGATGCGGAGGGGCTCGCGACGAGCGTGCAGGCCTCTGGGCCGGCGTTGCGCTGGGTGCGGGCGCTCTTGGGGAAGGTGCATGCCGTCGACGGCGGTGAAGCGTTTATCGACGATCGCGGCGCGGTGTTCCTGCCGGGGTCCGTCGCGGGTCCGGGTCCGCTGCAGCGGCGCGCCGAGCTGACGCGGCTCGAGGCCGACCTGGCGGCGGCGGACGCCGCCCGGGTGGCCGCGGCAGACGCGGCAGACACGGCGCGGGAAGTGTTGGCTGAAGCGGAACGGGCGCTGCATCAGGCCGGCGATGCCGCGAGCCGTGCGCAGCAGGACGTGCGCCGCGCCTCCGATGTCCGAAATGAAGTGGAACGGCGCCGGGAACGGGCCGATCGGGAAGTGCAGCAGTCGAACGCGCTGGCCGAACGGCTCGTCTCGCGACTGGCCGAGCTCGAAGAGCGCGCGAATCAGCTCGCCGAGCAGCTGGCCGCGATCGGCGCACGCACCGGCGAAGCCGATGCGCAGATTGCGGAAGCGCGCGAAGCCATGAGCATCGCCGAGCGGGAACAGGAGCAGGCGCGCGAAGCACGCGCCAGCCTCCAGGTCACACAGGCCCAGGCGCAGGCGCGGTTGTCCGTGGCCGTCGATCGCGAAAAGCGGCTGCTACAGGAAGATTCGACCGCGGCGGCGCGACTCGCCTCGCTTGCGAACGAACTATCCACGCTCTCCGATGCGGATCAGCAGTTGGCCGAGCAGGTGGTGACTTGGCGGACGCAGCTTGAGACCGAGCAGCATTCGCTGCGCGATGCGGACGCCCGTCTCGCCGAGGCCGAACAGGCGGTGGCGACGGCCTCCACGGCCTTTGATGCAGCGGAGCACTTGCTGGACACCGCGCGTCGCCAGGCGGCGGTGCTGGGCGAGCAGCTGCACGGCGCACAGCTTCGGCACACGGAACTGTCGGGGCGGCGCGAAGCGATCCGGCAGCGGCTGGAAACCGAATGGCGTCGCTCGCTGGAAGATCTCTTTGCCGGCTTCGAGGAGCTGGATCTCGAGACCGATGTGCTCCGTGCCGAAGCGGCGCAGCTGCGCGAAGCGCTCGACGATCTTGGCCCGGTCAATCCGCTCGCGATCGAAGAGCACGAAGAGGAACAGCGCCGGTTGGAGTTCCTCACCGGCCAGCGCAACGATCTCGTCGCGGCGAAGCAGTCGCTGCATCAAGCGATCCGCGAAATCGACAGCACGGCCCGCGAGCTGTTCCTCGCGACCTTTTCACAGGTGCGGGAAAACTTCCGGCAGATCTTCCTCACGCTCTTTGGCGGTGGTGAGTGCGATCTGCGCCTGGAAAACCCGGATGCCCCGCTCGACTGCGACATCGAAATCCATGCGTCGCCGCGTGGGAAGAAGACGCAGCGCATTCACCTGCTCTCGAGCGGTGAACGGGCGCTGGTCGCGTTGTCCCTGCTCTTCGGCATCTTCCTCACCAAGCCGAGCCCCTTCTGTCTGCTCGACGAAGTGGACGCGCCGCTCGACGATCAGAACATCGGGCGCTTCGTGAAGATGCTGAACCAGTTCAAGTCCCGGACGCAGTTCATCGTCATCACGCACAATCCGCGCACCACGACGGAAGCGGCCGACGCGGTGTACGGCGTGACGATGCAGGAGCCCGGCGTCTCGTCGATTGTCAGCGTCCGCCTGCGTGGCGGGGCCGCGATCGATGAAACGACTCCGGCGGAGACGGCGGCGCCCGATACATTCGAGGCCGATGAGCCGAGCGAAGACTCGGAGGCGGACGTCCCGGCGTGAGTCGGATGCGCGGCATCCTGGCAGGGCTGGGGGTCGCGTTGCTCCTCGCGTCGCCAGCGCTGTCAGCGCAAAGCGTGTCGGTGGAGGGACCGGCCGGTTCGCCGCTCCCTTCGCTCACGCCGGCCTTTACGGTGCGCGCGAGTGGCTTTGGGGCGGCCCGCCCGCTGCGCATCACCGTCCTGGTGGGAACCAGCGCCGATTTTCTGGCCGGTGTCGTGGCTGACACCGCCATCGTGACGAGCGATACCGTCGTCGCGGTGCAGCTCATCCGCGCCCTCCCCAGTGATGGCGTGGTGTTCTGGAAGGCACGAGTGGAAGCGCCGGGGATCACCGCCGAATCAGCCGTGACTGGGCCGCGGATCGTGCCGTCGTGGCTGACCCTGGTGAGCCCGAATTCCCCGAGTGGCGATATCGTGGATGCCCGACGTCCGACGCTCACGTGGCGCAGTGCGCGCCTCGACGCGCGGGCCGGGCCGTGGAAGTACGAAGTGGAAGTGCTCTCGCAGGGGCGCCCGGAGCAGGCCGCCACGGGGATCAGGGACACCACGTGGCGACCGCCCACCGATTTACAGGCCAATACGCCGTACCGCTGGCGCGTGCGGGCCACGCTGCCGACCGGGGCGAGTGTGCAGGCGACAAGTGCCGGGACCTTCCTCGTGAAGGACCAGCCCTTCCCGGCGGTCACGCTGCTGTATCCCAATTTTCCCAACCCGTTCCCGACGGCGACGGCCTTCGCGACCTGCATCTGGTTTGATGTGGCGGCGCCCGGTGCCCGGATCGCCCTCGACGTCACCGACCTGCGGGGGAATCTGGTGCGCCAGCTTATCCCTGGGCCGGACGGTCAGCAGGACTTCCTCCCGGGACGATACGGTCAAGGAGAGCCAGGGACCGGGAGCAGCTGCAGCAATCGGTTCATCTGGGATGGCACGGGGAATGACGGTCGCACGGTCGCCCCCGGGGTGTATCTGCTCCGTTTCCGGAGTGGGCTGCAGCGGGCGACCTTCCAGCGCATGCTCTTCCTCGGACGTTAGGCGCAGAGAGCCACGCCGCCCCCGGTATCGCAGCAGGCGGAACGGGTGGCATATTGCGAACATTCCCATGGCGTGCCGCGATGCAACGCCACCCAGCCGCGGTTCGGGTGCCTGCGCACACGGAGCGGCTGGTTCATCGACATCTGAGGACGTCCCATGCTGGTCGTAATGCAGCCGAAGGCTTCGAGCGCAGACATCGATCGCGTCTGCGAGGAGATCACCCGTCAGGGGTTCAAGCCCCTGCCGATGCCCGGAGAAGTCCGCACGGCCATCGGCCTGCTTGGCGATGACGCCAAGGTGGACTGGTCGTACATCGAAGGGCTGCCGGGCGTGGCGAGCGTGCTCATTGTGCAGAAGCCGTACCGGCAGGCAGCCCGCGAGTGGAAGACCGAGAGCACGATCGTGGAGATCGCCCCGGGCGTGCGAGTGGGCGGCGATGAGATCCCCGTCTTTGCCGGCCCCTGTTCCGTTGAAAGCGAAGCGCAGATTCTCGCCGCCGCGCACGCCGTTCGTGCGGCTGGTGCCACCGCGCTCCG
Source organism: Gemmatimonadaceae bacterium (assembly GCA_040374415.1). Lineage (GTDB taxonomy): Bacteria > Gemmatimonadota > Gemmatimonadetes > Gemmatimonadales > Gemmatimonadaceae > Gemmatimonas. Next base: position 8,037 of record JBEIUK010000073.1, read on the forward strand.
TGGCGGGGCCTTCAAGCCGCGGTCGTCGCCCTACGCCTTCCAAGGGCTGGGGAAGCAGGGCCTCGAACTGCTGGCCCTCGCCCGTCGGGAAACGGGGCTCGCGATTGTCACCGAAGCGATGGATGAGCGCGGCGCCGACCTCGTGGCGGAGTATGCCGACTGCATTCAAATCGGCGCGCGCAACATGCAGAACTATTCGCTGCTGCGGCATGTGGGGACGCTCGGCAAGCCGGTGCTGCTCAAGCGTGGCATGGCGGCCACGATCAACGATCTGCTGCTGAGCGCCGAGTATATCCTGTCGGAAGGCAATCCGAACGTGATTCTCTGCGAGCGCGGCGTCCGGACCTTCGATTCCGCGACGCGTAACCTGTTTGATCTCACCGCGATTCCTGTCGTGCACAAGCTGTCGCATCTGCCGATCGTGGCGGATCCGAGCCACGGCACCGGGCTCCGCGATAAGGTGACACCGATGGCGCGCGCGGCGGTGGCGGCGGGTGCCGATGGTATTCTCGTGGAAGTGCACCCGACGCCGGACAAGGCGCTCTCCGATGGCGCGCAGTCGCTCTATCCAGACCAGTTCACGCAGCTGGTGAAGGAACTGCGCGCCATTGCCGGCGCGATCGGTCGGTCGATCGCCACGCTCCCCGATCACTCGGCCGCGTGATGACCGTGCGGGGGTGGCGGCCCATGCGCGGCGCGATGCGCGGCGCCATGGTCGCCGCTGGCCTGGTGTCTGTGGCGCTGCCCCGCGTTGCGATGGGACAAAGCGCGGCCGAGAGTGCGTACGAACGGGTCGCCGCGGCCTGGTCCCGTCAGCAAACGCTCGAAGCCCGGTTCGATCAGAAGATCACCAATCCCCTGCTCGGGCGGACCGCGACCTCACGCGGCACCTTCCTGCAGCAGAAGCCCGACAAGGTGAGCATCACGTTCACGGATCCCGACGGCGATCGCATCGTGGGCGATGGCCGCTCGCTCTGGGTCTATCTTCCGAGTAGCACCCCGGGGCAGGTCCTGAAGTTACCGGCAAACGCGGACGGCGCCGTGGTCGCCGATCTGCTGCGTCAGCTGTTTGATGTGCCGCGCGAGGCGTTCACCATCACGGGCGGTGACGCGGTGACGGTGGAAGGGCGTGCCACTCGCCGTGCCGTGCTGACCCCCAAAGCCGGTCAGCGCGTGGCCTTCTCGAAGGCCACGTTGTGGCTCGACGAGCGCGAGGCGCGGCCCGTGCGTGTGCAGGTCATTGATGGACAAGGTGTGGATCGCACCATCACGCTCACCTCCTGGTCCCCGAACGCAGAGCTCGACCGCAAGGCCTTTGTCTTCAGCGTCCCCAAGGGCGTCAAGGTCGTGACGAAGCTCCCCGGGATGTAGCGTCGCCGGCGGCGCGGTCGCGGCTAACGCAGCGCCGCCGCGCCACCGCTCGACGGAAACACCTGCGCCGGCGTCTTGGCGCCCTGCAGCAACTGCGCCGCTCGCTGCAACACGGCATCTTCCTGCGCACGACGCAGGAATTCCGCGTCCGGCCCAAAGGCCACCCGCGTCATCTCATACGCCAGCGAGCGCGCCACCCACGGACCGGCGGCGTCAAAGATCTTCCGGTCCGGGGCCACGCCCCGCGACGCCAGCGTGCGATAGACTGCATCGAGCATCTCGCGGGTGACCGGCTCCGACGGCGACCGCACCGAGGCGCGGCGCCGCTGCGCCTCGCGCTCCAGGGCATCCCGGTAGGCGGCCAGATGCTTGCCCATCGCACGCGCCAACTGCTGCACCGGCACTGGCGTCACGGAATCGCCCACCACTACATCGGGAGTGATCCCACCGCCGCCGAGCACGGTGCGACCAGCGTCGGTCCGGAACTTGGGCTTCAGCGTATCGCTGGGGAGCGAGACGCCAACACTGTCCGCTGGCGTCTCGTTGGGATCGCGCGGCTTCGGCTTGCTGATACTGCGCCCCACCGGCGTGTACCAGCGCGCCGTGGTCAGACGCAGCGCACCGCCAGAGACCAGTGGGTACACATTCTGCGCGCTCCCTTTGCCGTACGAACCGGTGCCGATCACCACGGCGCGATCATGATCCTGCAGCGCCCCCGCGACGATCTCGGACGCGCTCGCGCTCCCCTTGTCGAGCAACACGGCCAGTGGCAACGTCGGCCATCGCTGCGGCGTCGTATCGTTGAACGTCTGCGGCGTCTGTCCGGGACGGGCGCGCAGCTGCACAATGCTTTGCCCCGGATCGAGGAACAGCTCCGCCACGCCGACCCCTTGCTCCAGCAGCCCGCCAGGATTCCCACGCAGGTCGAGCATGAGGCTGCGCGCCCCCTGCTTGAGCAACGTGTCCACCGCCGCCTGCACTTCGGCGGCGGTGGATTGATTGAAGACCTTGATGTCGACGTAGCCCACCATGCCAGGGAGCATGCTGACGCGTGTCACCGCACGCACCCGCACATTCTCCCGGGATACCATGACCGTGAGCCGTTGATCGCCCCGCTCCACACCAAGAGACACACGCGAGCCCGGCGGTCCGCGCAGGGCACGCGAGGCTTCATCCCGGGTCCAGCCCTTGGTGCTTTCCCCATCGACCTTCACGATCCGATCACCGGCCACAATACCGGCGCGCTCCGAGGGGCCACCGCGGAGCGGTTCAATGACCACTGGCCAGCCATCGCGCACATCGATCTGCGTCCCAATGCCGGTATACGTCCCACTCATCTGTTCATTGAGGCGACGCAACCGGTCCGCACTCAGAAACGTGGTGTAGGGATCATGGAGCTCATGCAGCATCCCCGTCACGGCCTTATCGAGCAGCGACGGCACCGCGATGGAATCGACATACCGGGACGCCACCGTCTGCACGACCTGATCGAACAGCCGTGGTCCCCCTCGGCTCCGCGCCATCGCGGGAGCGGGCGGCGCGAGATCTCGCCCCACCCACCATCCGCCGGCCCCCAGCAGGAGCAGAAAGAGCACACTCGCCACCACACCACGGGAGCGTCGCGCCCCCTGCGTGCCCTGCTCCGGTGGCATGTCCGGCGGAATCACGGGCACGGACTCAGACATACCGCATGTCCCCACGATCGAGGGCGGTTGCGAGTGAGAGCTCCGGACAGACGGTCGACAACACGGAGAGGCAGCGGGCCGTCACCACCTCCACCGGACCATCCGCATCGACGGCGAACACCGGCCCCACTTCGGGATGCGACGCTTGCCAGGCGGGCGCCGTCGCCTCACGAAAGGCCTGATGGACGCGCCGGTGAAATGCCTCACCCGCCTGTTCCAGCCGGTCGGCACCACCGCGAGCAGCCATTCGAGCCATCGCCTGATCGAGGGACATGGTCAGCAATAACGTGGCCGTGGGAACGAGGTCACCGGTCGCGAAGGCATTCACCGCGCGCAACACGGGAATGGGCAGACCACGTCCCGCCCCCTGATACGCATACGTGGACAACAGGAATCGATCCACCAGCACCACCGCGCCGCGATCGAGTGCTGGGCGAATGACCGCGTGCACGAGCTGCGCACGGGACGCGGCGAAAAGGAGCGCTTCGCTGGGGGATGCCAGCTCCGAAGCAAGATCCAGCAGGACCGCCCGCAGGACGTCGCCAGCAGGAGTGCCACCGGGCTCACGGAGGGCCACCACCTCGTGACCGGCGCGCGTCAACATCTCGCGCAGCGCCTGCCACTGCGTGGTCTTGCCAACCCCTTCGCCCCCTTCCAGCACGAGGAAGACGCCCCCGTCCACCCGGTGCGTCACCGGGGTGACGCCCGATGCAGCCGCATGCACGTCGACGTCAGGCGAGGATGATCGGACTGGCCGCACCCGAGCGGATCCCGTCAGCGATCCACTGATTCACCCGCATCATGAGCTTGTCGAAATTCTCTTGCGACGCGATGGCCATCTGATACGCACTGTTCCCCTGCACCTGCTGCAACAGCGCATCGAGCTGCTGCTCCATTTCCGGCGTGGGGTCTTCGCCGCGATCAATCATCGCCTGCGCTTCGCGACGCACCTGCTCCATCTCCTTGAGAATCCCCGACGCCGTGGGATCCGTCTGGAGCCCTTCGCTCGACCGCTTCATGGCCTTGTATTCAGCGCTCTGGCCGATGCTGCGGCCGAGGTCCTTCGCCTTGTCTTCGAGCATGATGCCGGGCCTCAGGTCCCGATCGGTAGAAGAAGCCGGTGACCAGTACGCCACCGATGAGCTGTTCACTGCGCGCCGTGTGGGAAGGCGCGTGCTGATGGTGCGGGTCGCACCACCAGCACGCGATCCCGACCACTGAGATCCTGTACGAGCCGTTCCACACGCCATCCAGTCGATACGGCCAGCGCCGCCGTAGCGGCCGCCCGATTCGCATCGACTTCCAACACCAGGACACCGTCCGGCTCCAGCATATCGGCCGCACCCGCAAGCAAGGCTGCATACCGGGCCATCCCCTCATCGGCGGCGTAGAGTGCCGTGGCGGGTTCCCAATCGCGGACGCTGGCCGGCAACGCGGCCGCTTCCCCAAAGGAAATGTAGGGCGGGTTCGACACGAGCACACGGGCACGCACCCCATGGATCGGGGCCAAATCCGCCCCCATCCGAAACTCCACCGGGGTTGCGCCCCCGATCGCTTCCGCATTCGCACGGGCGACCTCCAGCGCGTCGGCCGAGATATCCGTGGCGATCACCCGATCAAAGCGCCCCTCGGTAGCCAGCGCCAGCGCGATCACGCCGGATCCCGTCCCGATATCCACCGCAATTCCGCCAGGTCGATCGGCGGTGGCGGCCAGCGCCTCGCCGAC